>JBFHVQ010000102.1:0-7876 GCA_041589455.1 Gammaproteobacteria bacterium
TAGTACGAGAGGACCGGAGTGGACGTACCCCTGGTGTTTGGGTTGTGTCGCCAGACGCATTGCCCAGTAGCTACGTACGGAACCGATAACCGCTGAAAGCATCTAAGCGGGAAGCGGGCCACAAGATGAGGTTTCCCTAGTCTCTTGAAGACTCTAAAGGGCCGTTGAAGACCACAACGTTGATAGGCAAGGTGTGGAAGCGCAGTAATGTGTGAAGCTAACTTGTACTAATTGCCCGTGCGGCTTAACCATATAACCCCAAGTGACTTGTACGAGTTGTATAAAGCAACTTGGTGAGTAACACTGGTTAGGCAACGTAACAGAAAGACGTCACATTATGTGATGCATGCGAACCCAGATAACTTGAATTCAAATTTCGGTGAGTAGGCGAAAGCCTGACTGACCATAAGGCTGATCAGATAACTGATCGAACCTTAAAACGCTTTTCCTGGCGGCAATAGCGATTTGGAACCACCTGATCCCATCCCGAACTCAGAAGTGAAACGAATTAGCGCCGATGGTAGTGTGGGGCCTCCCCATGTGAGAGTAGGACACTGCCAGGATTTAATACCAAAAAAGCCAGAGTGGATGTTTTCCACTCTGGCTTTTTTCTTATGTGCGGACAGTGTTCTGGTGTTGCTGCACGGGTATGTGAAAAAATCGTATGGAACGATTTTTAACAGGGTGGCGCCATTTGACACCCTGGCCCCGAAGGGGTGAGGGCAGGACTGCCCGAATAAAGTAGGACATGCCTTTTTGCTCCTGCAAAGCCAACATACCCCATGTCGTGTGGCTTACTGCCAGGATTTAATACCCAAAAGACCCAGTTCAATGAGCTGGGTCTTTTTTTATGTCTGGAAATTGGCTCTGCTCTGAACTGGGTGGTTGCAAACACAGGGGCCAGAACTGAAGTTCTGTACCCGGGTAAAGGAACGTCAGGTATATATCGCATCTTTGTCGATCCGTGGCTGATGTTGCTTAAGGGTGGGTCGTTGGCCCGTCTCCAGCGGAGACAGATCTTTAGCTCTGTACTCTGTCGTACAGACCACTGCCTCCAGAGCGGAGTAGAAATAAGATCTACTCCAAATAGTAAAACACAAAGCAATTTAGAACGGGACTAATGGCACTTGTTAAGTGTATATTATGTGATAGAAATAAATTTTAGCTGAGCAAGTATTCTTTCTGGGGATGATGCTTCTTTATGCAATTGCCTTAAATAAATTATTCTATGACTAATGTTATTTTTAACGAAAACCTGAAGTTAAAACGTCAGCTTGATAATTTGCTGCGTAGGGCACGTATGAATGAGCAAAAGCAGGAATTATTTGATTCTTTTGGCTTTGAGGTGATTTCAGCAAATAATCCAGCGCAACTGCGCGATTTTATTCTTTATCAGATGCCTGCACGTTTTCAGTTACAGGCCGTGATACTTTCGCTTATCGACTTTGAGCGAGATGCTGATAAATTGTTTTATGGTCATGATCAGGAGTCAAAACAATTGTTTGAGAATAAGTTGTTTATTCTTGATCCAGATAAGGACCAATATAAGATAGAGGGGCTTACAGATTACCCGCAGTTAGGTCCAGCATTATTAAAAAAATATGACTGGATGTTAGAGGGCGTAGAACAAGCTGATTTCAGTCAAAGCGCAGCTTTATTGCCTTTAGTGCGAAGTAATAAGTTAATCGGTACGTTGTTTCTTGTGAGTAAGGATGTCAATAGATATCAGCCAGGTATCGCTACAACTTTTTTACAAAAGTTATCCGCCATGACGGCAGTAGCAATAGAAAACTGTTTAAATCAGCAACGTCTTAAAGAAATTGGTTATCAGGACCCCTTGACGCAGGCATACAATCGTCGTTATTTTGATCTGCGATTTGCTGATGAAATATCAAGAGCATTACGTAAAAATGAAAACATTGCCTGTATGTTTCTTGATGTTGATTTTTTTAAAAAAGTCAATGATACCTACGGTCATCATGTTGGTGATATGGTTCTTACAAGGCTAGTTTCTTTAATAAAAGAGCAGGTAAGGGCTTGTGATATTGTGGCGCGTTATGGAGGAGAGGAGTTTGCTGTTGTGCTGCCGGGTGTAACAGAGCAACTTGCCTATGATATAGCGGAACGTTTAAGGCGTGCTGTTGAAAGCGATGTGACTATAACTTGTGGTCAAGGGCATAAAGTAACCGTTTCGATTGGTCTGGAGACTTTGTCTTCACTTGATCTTGATGTTTTAAAAGTTGACGAAATAGGGTTCAAGTTGTTAGAGCATGCAGATCAAGCCCTTTACAGTGCAAAAGATACGGGTAGAAATAAAGTGGTCGTATTTAAGCAGCTGGACTAATTATTGTCTTTTTCTTCGCGGATATCAGCCATCTGTTTGTTCAGGTTGTGTTTTATCATTAGCTCACGATCTTCTGGGCGGATGTGGTCGAATTGAATGCAAAGTATATTTTTATCATTATTCGAAACAACGTGCCCGAATATGAGTATGCCAACCTTTTCAGGAAGGAGTACCAGCTCTAGTCGTATTGGTTGTGACTCGTCATAGCTTTCAGTACTGGCAAATGATATACCCGAAGCACTTAGATTGGCGGTAATCACTTTTGATTCATCGAAATTTGTTTCCTTGACGAGCAGCAACTGATTTAATTGGTCAACTTTCTGATTAATAAAATCCAGATACTCGCCAATGTCTGGGTGAGATTGTTTTATATTGCTTAGCAATGGGTGTATGCTGTTGTTCAGTGTGGCAAAGTCTGCGCTGAGTGTGAATGAGCTGTTCTCTAATTCAGACAGGAGTTCTGGCGCATTTTTATATTCTTCTTCTGTGATGCATTGGTACTCGAGGTAAACCTGGTCATCAATGCGGAAGTATTCTCGTCTTTCTTGCTCGTTAGTTTTTATCATAATAATAGGTCTAATCTGAGAATTTAATTAAGCTGGGAAGCTCTTTAACAGTTTCTGTTTGTCGTATTACTTCAATTTCTACGCGACGGTTAATCGCTCGATTTTTCGGTGTGCTGTTCGGCACTAATGGAACAGTATCAGCGTGACCCTGGATAACTATTCTATCATTGGGTATGTTTTTAATTTTCTGTATCTGATAGAGAATAGATACGGCTCGTGCTGAAGATAACTCCCAGTTAGAGCGGAAACGTAAGGTTGAGATAGGTATATTATCGGTATGGCCTGATATATGTATCTTGCCTGGCGTTTTATCAATTGCAGCGACTATTTTCTTGAGTACAGGAACAAATTTATTGCTGAGGCGTGCGCTGCCAGAAGAAAAAGAGCCTTTTTCTCTTATACGTATGATTGTACGTTGGTTGTCACCGACTACTTCGATCATGCCTTTGCCGATTTGTTCTTTTAGTGCTTTCTTGAGCTTTTCCAGGCGCTCTTCGGCGGCCTTTTTTTCTATTTCCTTGCTCTTGTCGGGGCCCTTTCTAAAGTCGAGATTATTTTTTCGGTCGTCCGTGGTATGTTGCCGAATAACCTTTAATGCAGTAGGTGTGGGGCGGCCAGGTGTGAATTCCTTGGCGATGATGCTGGTGCCTTTAGGGATTTCCTTGGTTTTGATTTCGCGCTGTACACCAAAGGCTTCGCGCATAGAACCCGCAAGTTGTTTGAACTTGAGGACATCCATTTCGGAGAAGGCGAGTAGTAGCACAAAGAAGCACATCAGCAGGGACATCAGGTCTGCGAATGTGGCTAGCCATAGTGGTGCCCCGGGCGGGGGGCATTTGACTTCTTCCTGTTCCATAACGGCTTAATCTCCGCCTTCGGTTTTTCTCTGGGCTTCAGGTAGAAATGCTTTTAATAATTCTTCCAGTACGCGGGGGTTCATGCCCTCCTGAATACCGCTAATGGTTTCCAGTATGAGTGTGCGATTGGTTTTTTCTTCTTCGTAGCGAAGGCCTAGTTTTGAGGCAATAGGAAGTGCAAATGCATTGGCGATAACAGCGCCATATAAGGTGGTTAACAGGGCTACAGCCATTGCGGGGCCGATGGTTTTGGGGTCATCCATATTGGCCAGCATTTGTACAAGGCCGATCAGGGTTCCAATCATACCCATTGCGGGTGCGACATCGCCAAGTGCCTTGAATATATTCTGGCCCTGCTCATGCCGTTGAATAGTCAGGGTGATATCTTTGCTTAACATCTTTCTGACGAGTTCAGGTGGGTGCCCATCTACACAGAGTTGTATACCTTTATTGAGAAAAGGGTTGTCAATCTCCTGTGACTCTAGCGCCATCATGCCTTCTTTACGCGCAATATTGGCTAGTTCGCCAGCTTGTGTGATGAGTTCCTGAGGGTCGACGCTTTTATGGAAGAAGGCTTTCATGGCAACTTTAAAGGCACCGAAAAACTGTCCGATGGTAAATTGCATCAGAACGGCTGCCATACTGCCACCAACAACGATAAGGATGGAGGGGACATTGATGAACAGCAAGATGGAGCCACCTGCCAAAATTGCCCCAACAATAAAACCGAAGGTGACAATTAGCCCTAAAAGCGTAGCTAGATCCACATTTTCTCCTTAGATGATTCCCAGAGTGTTAATATTCTTGTTTCGATGCCTGATTGTCTGTATCGGCAAGGCTGCGATTATCTTAACGTAGAGTGTAGTCAAATTGGATTAACTAGTACAGATGAACGATGAAGCTTTAATTGCCCCAATGAATAAATCATGCATGGAACTCGATGAGTGTGAAATTCGTCGGTTACTTGAAGAAAAATATTCAGAAATGAATTTCACGCTTCATATTGTAGATCGTCTTGAGTCCACAAATGATTATGTATTGGAGCGCGCTGCTACTCACGCTGAAACGTCACTGATCTGTGTCGCAAATGAGCAAACTGCTGGGCGTGGTCGAAATGGTCGAATCTGGTGCTCACCGAAAAATGCCAACATCTATATGAGTATTGGTCGAAAGTTGAATCTACGTCGAGGTGACTCTATATCGTGCCTGTCTATAGCCTGTGGTGTTGCTTTGTGTCGGTGGCTGGAAGCGAAAGGGCTGAAGCCGCAGCTCAAGTGGCCTAATGATCTACTGGTTGCGGGAAATAAACTTGCGGGTATTTTGATAGAGACAAGGTCTCGTGCTGGGGATTACTATGTGGTTATCGGGGTTGGGCTAAATGTCGCCATGGATAGTCAAGTTGCGCAGCAGATTGATCAGTCATGGACTGATCTGCATAAAGAGTTACTCACTCAGACCGCAGAGTTGTCTAGAAATTTACTGGTGGCAGAGATGGCTGGTGTCCTAATTGAGGTCTGTGCAGAGATTGAGAAAAAAGGCGTTGAATCTATTCGCCACGAATGGCTCAGGTATGACTGTTTGACAGGCATGAAAGTGATGGTGCAGGAGGAGGGAGGTGAGTCTTCAGTGAATATACTGGGTTTAGCAGAAGACTGTGGCTTGAAGGTGTCGGTAAGTGGTCAGGAAAGAACCGTGTATGCAGCAGATATCAAATTGAAGTTTGAAGACAATGTTAGCGATTGATGTAGGCAATAGTCGAATAAAATGGGCACGTTTTGTGGGGTCTGAATTAATCGAATTTAATGCGAGTTCTTATAGTTATGAGACGGCTGGCGTAGTCGTGGATGAAATGATGTCCTGTATGCCCGTTGAAAAGAGCGTCTGGATAAGTTGCGTGGCAAATGATCGTGTTAAGAATATCCTGCAGGAACGTTTGTCGCTGAATGGCTTTGAGAGTATTGTTTTTGCGCGGTCGCAGGCACAACAGCGCTCAGTAAGGAATGCTTACCAGCCGGCTGAAAAGTTGGGCGTGGATCGCTGGTTGGCGATGCTTGCAGGTTTTAATGATGAAGAGCATGGGCAGAATGTTGCAGTATGTGTCGTTGATTGTGGTACAGCAATTACACTGGATACGATTGATGCTCAGGGAGTTCACCTGGGAGGCCTGATTTTGCCGGGTTATCAACTCATGTTAAGTTCTTTAATAACAGCAGCAGATAAGCTGTCCTTACCCAAAGAAAATGATAAAGAGAAGCTGTCTGAGCTGGCAATTGATACAGGGCAGGGTATTTTGAATGGTATCAGGAGTCTGCTAGTGGATGGCTTGAATGCGCAACTTCAGCGTCAACAAGAGATGGTTGGAGATGAGCTGGCAGTTTATATTACGGGTGGCGATGGAGAGTGGCTGTCTAAGCTTTTACAGGCGGATGTGCGCTATGATCCCTATCTGGTAATGAAAGGGCTGGAGTTGATTTCCCGTCAGTGAGTACGGGGACGGGCTTCCTGTGTGTCATTAATTACAGAATAAAATAATATGAAAACCTTACTAGTTTTTTTAATACTGCTGAACTTGATCTATGCGGGATGGCAGAACCTTGTGCCACAACAGTCGGTTAACAGCGTAGAACCGCTGCCGGATAGTTTGAAGGTGTTAACCTTGCTAAAAGAGCAGGATGTAGAGGTGTCTGATACAGAAGAAAAGCTACCTGAAAGCGTAAAAATTCCAGATCGGCCTCAAGACAGAACAATGCAATCTGCAGAAATTCAGCTCAGGGGTGATGAGCTTGTGGTTTCGTCTGATCAATGTTTTACCCTTGGGCCATTTAAGGACGAAACCATAATGCGCCAAGTTCGGGATTCGATCTCTGAATACGCAGTGGATATTGACACCCGTAAGCGAGTAGAGGAAGAAAAGTATCGTTACTGGGTCTATCTAGCGCCTAAAGATGGTCGTACTGGTGCAAAAAAGGCTGCAACGTCGCTTCGCGAGAAGGGTGTCAAGGATTTTTATATAGTGCGTAAAGGTAGTGCGAAGGATAGTATATCCCTTGGTCACTTCAAAGAGCAGTCTGGCGCGAACCGTGTATTAAAAAAGCTGAAAAAGCTGGGTTTCGAAGCGGAAATCAAGGTCATATATAGAGACTATGATGTGTACTGGCTTGATTACCAGATTGAGAAAATGGTCCTGGATGGCGGAGTTGATCTAAGCGAATATCAGTCGGAAGGAGTGTCCCAGATAAGGCGAGACTGTGAGTTAGAGAGCGTATAGCGGCCAGGTAGTGGAAATTACTAATAAAATGATAAAAAATAGGAAAAAATTTCAAATACCCCATTGCGAAATGGTTCGGCTTTAACTAGAATTGCGTCCCTCTTAGCAATGCATGTAAATGCAGCTATGAATTGGCCTGGCTTGAGCCGGAGACTAGACAGGACGATAGTCTGCTGAAGCGCCATTATAGGATGAGTAAGTTTTAAATATGCCGGCGTAGCTCAGTTGGTAGAGCAACTGACTTGTAATCAGTAGGTCCCGTGTTCGATTCATGGTGCCGGCACCATATTAAAGGTAATCGCAATTGCGCTTGCCTGCTGCATAAAGCGGCCCAAAACCTGTTGATGTCTGCGAAATCGCTAGCAGGATTTGGGCCGCTTTTTGTTGACAGTTTAAAGGCTGTCAAGCAAAATATGCGGCTTCCAGTTTTTGGAGGGGTTCCCGAGCGGCCAAAGGGGGCAGACTGTAAATCTGCTGTTTCGACTTCAGTGGTTCGAATCCACTCCCCTCCACCATATTGATATTCAGGTGTAACTGTCTGAATATGTTGTAAGAATCCTCGATGGCCAGAGGGTTGTGTCAGGTTAATGCCCTGATGCGGGTCTATATTGTCGGTCCTAATAGATAAGTGTGAGCGGCTTGATGGACGATGGCTTGTTAAGCGGGTGTCGTATAATGGCTATTACCTCAGCCTTCCAAGCTGATGACGTGGGTTCGACTCCCATCACCCGCTCCAGTTTTAAATGTGTCCACTTGGATGCAGTAAAGAATGAAGCTGCTGTGCTGTATGGTGGCGACAGATCACTGAAAAGTGTTCTCAAGGTTTTGCTCATATAGCTCA
>JBFHVQ010000103.1:0-7818 GCA_041589455.1 Gammaproteobacteria bacterium
GGATCCGCGTTCGCAGTCGTTTCAGGGGAAAATGGCCGGCACTATGGTGCAAGCCTACAACTTTGATCTGGCGTTCGTTGGAGCCGCAGGGTTGGATATTGCGCGAGGTACAACAACTTACAATGAAATGACGCAGCTTAGCCAGGCAATGGCAAATGCGGCATCGAAGGTGATTGTTGTGGCAGAATCCGCTAAGTTAAGAAACAAAATGCCAAATGTAGAATTAGCCTGGCAGCAAGTCGCTGTTTTGGTAACAGATACCGGCCTTTCTGAAGAAGCAGAAAAGCAATTGTCAGAATATGGTGTGACGGTGCTGACCGCCTCACCCAACGGAGAATAGATATGTGCGGGATTGTGGGGGCAGTAGCCGAACGTAATGTAGTTGAAATCCTGTTAGAAGGACTGAAACGACTTGAATACCGGGGTTATGATTCCGCTGGTGTGGCTTTGCTGCAGTCAGACGGCTCGCTGACGCGCGTACGTCGTACCGGCAAAGTGCAGGAATTGGTAGACGCTATCGGCGAAGACGAGGCGCTGGGTTCTACAGGCATTGCTCATACCCGCTGGGCAACACATGGTGAGCCGTCGGAGCCCAATGCGCATCCGCATATCTGCAATAATTCAGTTGCTGTTGTACACAATGGCATTATCGAAAATCATGCAAAGCTCAGGCAACAGCAAAAAGCTAATGGTTATGTATTTACGTCTGAAACCGATACCGAGGTCATTGCGCATCAGGTGGAAGAGTATAAGAAAGCCGGTGATGACCTGTTGCAGGCGGTAAAAAAAGCCAGCCGGGATTTTGAAGGCGCCTATGCGCTTGGTGTCATTGCAGTGAATGAGCCAGGGCGATTAATCAGTGCACGTAGTGGTAGCCCACTGGTTATTGGTGTCGGTTTTGGTGAATATTTTATTGCATCCGATGTGGCTGCACTGCTTCCTGTCACTCAGCGTTTTATTTTTCTGGAAGAAGGTGACATCGCCGATATCAGGAAAGATAGCCTGACTATATATGACAGGAATGACCAGCCGGTCGAAAGGGATATCACCACATCAGAGCTGAGTGTAGATGCTGTCAGTCGTGGTAACTTCCGTCATTATATGATGAAAGAAATACACGAGCAGCCCGTCGTACTTGCTGAAGTGCTGGAAGGTCGGGTGTATGATGGCAAGGTGCTCGATACAGCATTTGGCGCAGAGGCGCCGTCGATACTTGATCAGGTAAAACGAGTACAGATTATTGCCTGTGGTACTTCTTTTCATGCCGGCATGGTGGCGCGTTACTGGCTGGAGTCACTGGCGGGTGTTCCCTGCAATGTTGAAGTGGCCTCTGAGTTTCGTTATCGCAAACCTATTGTTACAGACGACACACTGGTGGTTACTATTTCTCAGTCGGGCGAAACGGCAGATACCCTGGCTGCATTGCGCAATCTGAAAGATAAAACACCGTTCTCTCTCTGTATATGTAATGTGCCGGAAAGTTCACTGGTTCGCGAGTCAAGTCTTGTGCTCATGACCCGAGCCGGACCTGAAATTGGGGTTGCATCGACAAAAGCATTCACAACACAACTGGTTGGTTTGATGCTGCTGACACTTGCGCTTGGTCGCCGTCATGCGCTGAGTGAGGCATTAGAAAAAAATCTGTTAGAACAGCTTGGGCATCTCCCCGTGCTCATAGAGCAGGTGCTGGACAACAACCAGATAGAACACTGGGCGGAAGAATTTAAAGATACGCTCAATACGATTTTTCTGGGGCGCGGCTTACAGTATCCCATTGCGATGGAAGGAGCCCTGAAGCTCAAGGAAATATCCTATATACATGCCGAAGCGTATCCGGCTGGTGAACTTAAGCATGGCCCGCTGGCGTTAGTAGATCCGGAAATGCCAATCATTGCTGTTGCACCTAAAGATGGTATGGAAGAGAAGCTTAAGTCTAATTTACAGGAAGTTCTGGCACGTAACGGTGAAGTGTACCTGTTCGCAGATGAGCGACTGGATATGAGTGACATGGGTAAAAACTGCCATGTAATGACTGTGCCAGCGGTTGAAGCTGAAGTGGCGCCCATTCTGTATGCGGTACCACTTCAACTGTTTTCATATTATGTTGCTGTGCGTAAAGGCACCGATGTCGACCAGCCGAGGAATCTGGCGAAGTCTGTCACAGTAGAGTAATTTTTGCAGGAAAAACAGATGGATGTTAAATATAAAATTAATGCAAAGATTACTGTCGAAGAATTCAGGGATTTATTAAAAGAGTCGACCCTGGCTGAGCGGCGGCCTGTAGATGATATCAATTGCATCGAGGGTATGCTTAATAATAGTAACCTGGTTGTCACCGCCTGGCATGGAAATGAACTCATCGGGATTGCGCGTTCACTTACCGATTACCATTATGCCTGCTATCTTTCTGACCTGGCTGTTTCAAAAAGTAAGCAGAATTGCGGTATTGGTAAAATGCTGCAGAAAAAAACACAGGAACAGCTTGGTCCACAGTGCAAGCTGATTCTGGTTTCTGCACCTGATGCCAATTCATATTATGAGTATATCGGTTATACCAGTAACAGCAGGTGCTGGATTCTGGAGCCTGGTCAGTTTATCAGTTAAAAGCACACGCGCCTGACAGGAATAACATGGGACGTGAACCTGCAAACTGAGGGAAATACTTTTCTGACATAATTATAAGGAGCTTACTTATGTTTATCGTTCTTCTAAAATTTTCCAGGAACAAAGCAAAAGCCGGAGAGTTTATGGATGCTCACAATCAGTGGCTTAAGCAGGGTTTTGATGAGGCAGTGTTTATACTGGCAGGTAGTCTTCAGCCCGGTTTGGGTGGTTCAGTCATTGCTCATAACGTATCAAAGCCAGAGCTACAGGCACGAGTGAATAGTGATCCCTTTGTAGCAGAAAATATTGTAAGTGCAGAAATACTCGAAATTGAGCCAAAGAAAGTGGATGAGCGTTTAAGCTTTCTACTTGAGTAAGATGTTTGAGCCAGGAGTAAGAATTAAGAATTAAGAAGAGGGCAACATGCCTGTTAACCAGGCTTTTTTTCTGGCTTCCTTGACACTAATTATTTGCTGCAAATACTTTCTAATTGCGTAACTAAACTTACGCTATCCGGTGGTCTGTCTTCGAATATTACACTGTGTGATATGATGCGGATATCTTTCTGCGCTGTACACCCTGGCGCGCTCGCCACTTAGGTTTGTCCATAAAAAAATAAAACCCATTTCTAATGAATGCTGTGAATAATTATAAACAACTCAATCACTGAATAATTTATTAATGTGTATGTTCTCCGTTTTTTCCTGCAGTTATAGCCTGGCATAAAAGCATGTAATGCAGCGGCATTGATATCAATGATGTATATCAATATTATCTTATATAGTTTGTTGTAGTCTCGCAGTTGTGCCATCGTACGACATGGGAGTCATAAAGGTTTATGATACCTTTCGAAAAGATAGCGACAAGCTCGGCAGGGTTCGCCATCAGACATCGGCGAAGTGTCATTGTATTGTGTGTTCTTATCGTTCTCATCGTCGCGTCTGGCGTACGTTTTCTTAAACCGGCCAGCGACTATCGCGTTTTTTTTAGTGCGGACAATCCTCAGCTTCTGGCTTATGAATCACTGAGAACTCATTACACGAATAGTGACAATATTCTTCTCGCCATCAGTCCTGTGGATAATGATGTATTTACAAGGGATTACCTCGATACTATAGCAAGGTTGACCGAGGAAGCCTGGAAGCTGCCTTATGTGGTCCGTGTCGATTCATTAACGAACTATCAGTACAGCCATGCTAGTGAAGATGTTTTAATTATTGAAGATCTGTATAGTCCCGAAGAGTCTTCGGATGCGCATATTGAAATGCTCGGAAGCATATCAATGCAACAGCCCGCATTAGTAAATAAGCTGGTAACAGATAAAGCGGACATTAGCGGCATCAATATTTCTATATTGTTACCCGGCGTGAATCCCATGGTGGAGACGCCAAAAATTGTCAACGCCGTACGTGATATGGCTACTCAGCTTGAATATGAGAATCCCGGAATGAAAACATGGCTGACAGGTGTCATCATGTTAAATAATGCATTTGCAGAAGCATCACTTGTTGATATGTCTACACTGATTCCCGGAGTGTTTCTCATAGTTTTACTCTTACTTGGTTATTTATTGCGTAGTGGTTCGGCTGTGCTTGCTACGATGATTATAATCTTTTTTTCTATTCTAGCGGCTATGGGTGCAGCAGGATGGATGCGATTTCCTATGACACCGCCGATGGCGGTTGCACCCATAATTATAATGACATTAGCAGTTGCGCATTGTGTGCACCTGTTATTGCCTGCATTGAAATTTATGCGAAGAGGTGATGATAAGAATACCGCACTGCTTGAAAGTGTTCGTTTGAATGCAATGCCAATCATGCTTACAAGTGTCACCACTGCGACAGGCTTTCTAGCCTTGAATTCAACGGAGGTGTTGCCTTTTCATCATCTGGGGAATAGCGCTTCTCTAGGTGTAATGGTCGCGTTCGTTTTATCAATTACCCTGTTGCCTGCACTCATCGCTGTTCTGCCATTAAAGGTAAACGAGAATGTTAAGCCACAACATGATCGGTTCATTGGTTTTTCGAAATGGGTAGTTGCAAACAATAGAATTTTACTGGTGGTTATGCTTGTGCTTGGCGTAAGCAGTGCTGCCATGATGACAAAAAATGTTATCAACGAAAACCTTATCGAATACTTTGATCCATCAATTGTATTTAGAACTGATTCTGACTATGTCGCAGAGCATCTGACCGGGACGGGGCACATTGATTACAGTCTGGTGACAACGACAAATGGTGTGCAGAAGCCTGATTTTCTGAAAAAGGTTGAAAGTTATTCGGACTGGTTAAAGCAGCAGCCCGAAGTACTTAGTGTAAACACTATTACCGATACGTTGAAACGTTTAAATAAAAACATGCATGGTGATGATCCGGCTGCCTATCATTTGCCCGGAAAAACAGAACTGGCCGCACAATACTTTCTGTTGTATGAGTCTTCGTTGCCATATGGTCTGGATATAAACAATCAGGTGAATATTGATAAGTCAGCAACGAGAGTTTCGGCTAGCGTTAAAAATATGAGCGCAAAAGAATATATTGAACTGGACCAGAGGGCGAATCAATGGATGCAATCAAATACGCCAATGCTGTCAGTTATGGGGTCAAGCCCAACTATGATGTTCGCTCATATCAGTATGAATAATGCGAGCAGCATGTTGCTCAGTACATCATTAGCACTGGCAGGTATATCTTTTGTACTAATATTTGCTTTGCGTTCATTGTCTGTAGGTCTGTTGAGTCTGGTGCCAAACTTATTGCCGATAGGTGCTGCATTTGGGTTATGGGGGCTGTTTAATGGTGAGATTGGTCTTGGTCTGTCGTTAGTGGCCGCGACAACACTGGGGATAATTATTGATGATACAGTGCATTTCCTGCATAAATACCAGTATGCACGACAATCTGGTAAGTCATCAGAAGCGGCCATACATCATGCGTTTACTAGTGTAGGACCGGCATTGTTGCTGACATCATCTATATTGATTGCGGGTTTTCTAGTATTGTCATTTTCAGTGTTCAAATTAAACAGTGATATGGGTGTGCTGACTGCAGTCACATTAGGCCTGGCGCTTATATTTGATTTCCTGTTGCTTCCGGCGCTCCTGTTATTGAGCAGCAAAAATTAGATATGAATACTTCGATTAGGCCTTTCAGGGTTTTCTATATCTGTGTTTTGCCTTGTTCAGGATCATTTAGTAAACATAAATAAAATGATAGTATTCGTCTTTTGGCTAATTCAGCTCGGAAAGTGATTTAGTTGCGCCTGAATGATAAACCGCATTTCGGTGAATATGGAGTAATGTCTTCTGGCAATATCTGTATTGCGTAATGTCAGCTCGCGGCCGTCTTTTTCTGTTATAAGTGCCTGATTTTGTTCGGTCTGATAGATTCTCGGCAGCTCGGTATGAGGGGTAATAACCGTATATTTCTATACTGAAATTATTCGTTAACTAAAGCTATTAATAGGCTTTAGTCTATCAATTGCCAATTAATTATTTATTTGCTTCGTTGCGTCAGTATATTTATGATTGCACGCTACCTGTTATTGGCCCTTTGTAAAGGCGTCGAATACACATATTTTTGTGGTTGTTTCTACGGAAAGAAATGTCCGCTGCATGGGGATTTGTAAGAATTTTATCATGGTGAAGTTAAGAACATATGTCTACATGGACTCGCTGCAGCCTCAGCTAGCAGAGTACATTGCGGGTGTTTCCCAGGGCTTCCCCCCTGTTCCGGGTAATGCCTGTCTATGGGTGGAAGTCGCGCCTGGTATGGCAATTCACCAGTATACGGATATTGCTTTAAAAGCTACCCAGGTTCACCTTGCCCAGCAGGTTGTTGAGCGTGCGTTCGGTTCGATGGTTATTCATCACCGCGATCAGAGTGATGTGATTGAGTCGGGTAATACCGTGCTGCGTAACCTGGGTGCCGAGGTGCATGAGCGCCAGCGATGCGAGATTACCTGGCAGGAAATAATTCGCGGCATGACTTCGGATCACACCATGGTGGTCAACCGTTCCGATCGCAGGGGCTCGATGATGCTGCCCGGCGAGAGCATGTTTATTCTGGAAACTGAGCCTGCGGGCTATATTGTTTACGCCGCGAACCAGGCTGAAAAAGCAGCCAACATCAACCTGGTTGATGTGAAGGCGGTAGGTGCTTATGGCCGTCTGACGATTTCTGGTCGTGAGGCTGATATAGAAGAGGCTGCGGCGGCTGCAATTGCTGCGGTACAGAACCCGGCGACGACTTAAGGGCTTGCTATGCATCGCCAGCAATTACTCGATTTGCTTAAGCATCACCGGACTCGCTTTATAGATGAGTCGGCTTTTGTTTCGAAAGCGATTGCTTTTGTAGAGGCGCACGAAGACTGTTTTTATCGTGAGCTTTGGCCAATGCATGTTACGGGTTCCACATGGGTGGTTAGTCCAGATAGAACAAAGGTGCTGATGCTGCATCACCGCAAGCTGGATCAGTGGTTTCAGCCGGGTGGTCATGCGGATGGTGATGCGGATATATTACGCGTTGCCCTGAAAGAGACCGAAGAAGAAACCGGTATTGCCGCGGAAAATATCAGGCTGGTTAGTCTGGATGTCTTCGATGTGGATGTTCATACGATACCAGCCACGGCCTCTGACCCGCGGCATGAGCATATTGATATCCGGTTTCTGGTGGAGATAGATGACTGTCTCCCGGTGCCGGGGAACGATGAATCACATGAAATATTGTGGGTGGAGTTGTTTGAAGCTTCACACTACAACAGTAATCGTTCGACATTTCGTATGATCGAAAAAACACGCTACCTGCGAAACCTGGCTTCTCGTTAGAGAGCTTATGTGGCGTTAATTTGATGAAATGTGATTTGCTTATTGAATAAAACGGTGTAAATTACACGGTCTTTATGGAATAGACAGTGTTTATGTGTTGATAAGTACTGTTTTGTTAAGTGGCGATTTGTCGCCATGTGCACAGATAGGGTGTTCGGTAGTGAGAGCCTGCTGTTGCCCTTCTGGCTGAAAAGATTTTGTAGCGTTTAAAGAGTGATTTTGATTGTTAGATTGTTCTTTAAAAGGCGCAAAAAAATAATCCATAGATTCGGGTCTATGGAATGTTAAATAAATATTGATTTGAACAATCATGGATCAGTGTTTAAGATTCTGCTCAAACTAGCCTCTGACATCCTCGATGTTTCAGTTAACGACAGATTTTGAAC
>JBFHVQ010000104.1:0-7802 GCA_041589455.1 Gammaproteobacteria bacterium
CATTTGGAAAGTGCCACTGAGATAACATAATGACACCAATCTGTGTATGCAATTGATCGAACACGTCATAAATTGTGTTCTGATCAATATTTTCACCTTTCTCAGAGAGGTCAATAAGTATATTAAAGATTGGCAATTTACCGATATCATGCATAAGCCCCATCGAGAAAAGAACATCCATTTCCCCTTTCTTTATGTATTCTGATATTCTACGTGAACAGACAGCTGTAGCAATAGAGTGTACCCAAAGCAAATGCATCAAATCAGAGTACTTTGGGTTTTCGCTCTTAAAAAGATAACGTCCTTCGATCATAAAAATATATTGCTTTGTCGCATTAAGCCCTATTCTTGTAATTGCCTGTTCCAACGTTTTATATTCAGATTTTCCACGATAGAAAGAAGAATTTGAAATAGTAATCAGTGGTGCACTAATAGCCGGCTCAGTCTCTATAATTTTTACTATATCTTGAATTGAATAATCCTCGTTTTCAATAGCTTCATTAACAGCTGTATACACATGTGGCAACAGAGGCAATTCAACCTTACCCTCTTTAAATCGATCAAGTATATATTTAATAATGTCATCAGGAACATTTTTCTCACTCTGCGTTTTTTCAAGCTCATGCAGATTGTCTTTACGATCTTTTGAAAATTGTACAAGCTTTTCTACTTTTTGGATTAGCTGATATTTCTCATATGGTTTTGAAATATAATCATTTGCACCAGACTGAATCGCGCTTATAACGCTACCTTTATCCGCTCTTGCAGTTAACATCAGAAATGGAATAGAATTATGTTGGCTATCAGTTCTGATCAGGTTTAATAGCTCATGCCCTGTTAAACCCGGCATATTCCAGTCAGAAATAACAACACTATATGTGTTTTTCTGGATCAATGACCAGGCCTTCTCCCCATCTTCTGCAATACTAATAAGCTGGCAATCAAAAGCCTTTTTAATAATTGCATGGATGGCCAGTGCTATATGAGGATCATCTTCAGCAATTAGCACCGATATTTGTGAATTATCGTTAATATTTTCCATAGATTAATTTAGAAGTTTTTTTAATTTATCCCTAAGAATATCAATCTCAAATGGTTTACCTATAAATTCATCTGCACCTATCTGTTTTGATTTTTCATAATCCTTTACCTGAACATTCGCTGTTAGAATAACTATTATTATGTCTTTAGTATCTTCATTGGATTTTAGCTCTTCACACACCTCATAACCCGTCATTTCCGGCATATTCACATCCAGTACAATTAAGTCTGGTCGCTGCTCTCTGGCAACAAGTAATGCGTCTCGCCCATTATCAGCGGTTATTATCCGATAATTACTCTTATCTGTTATATATTGAATAATCTCAATAATTAATGGTTCGTCATCACAAACAAGTATTGTTTTATCAGTATTTCGCATGACCTTATGACTCTTTCTGCTCCTTAAGCGCTATCCTTAATTGATCATCCGTAATCATTCCAAGCTCTATAAGAGTGTCTCCTATCCTTTTTTTAGTTGTCTTTATCAATGGCAGCTCAAAGTAAAAACTACTGCCTCTCTCTGGCTCACTCTCTACCCATATATCACCTTCATAATGGTTAATGATCTTCCTACAGATATCCAGCCCCAGACCACTGCCTCCTTTTCTTCTTGTTGCAGAGTTATCCACCTGATGAAAACTCTCAAATATTTTTAGCTTCTCTTCATCTGGCACACCGGGCCCAGTATCACTTACACACACCCTGGCTGTACTAAGATAACTATCAAATCGTGTTTTTATTTTGAAGCTATAGACAGACACCAGAACTTCTCCATGATCAGTAAATTTTAGTGCATTAGAAAGCAGATTCGACATAACTTGCTTAATTTTATCCGGGTCTGCAAGCACCGTAAGTGTTTCATCTACAGATGCAATATTTAGCTCAATATTCTTCTTTGTATATGCCCCACTAAAAGCCTCAATACTTGTTTGAACGATATCGTTAAGATTAACATGCTCATCATTCCACTCCATCTTGTTTGCATCAATTTTCTGTAAATCAAGTATATTTGATACCAGGCGCGTCAATCTATCGCCCTCACTCTTGATAATTCCCAAGTATTTTTTTTGCGTTTCAAGATCCATATCTTCAACATCATCAAAGAGAATTTCAGTAAATGATTTGATTGATGTTAATGGTGTCCGTAGCTCATGAGATACAAGCGACACAAAATCATTTTTGATATTATTTAGTCTAACAAGCTCTTCATTTGCAGCACCCAAATTATTCTCAACACTTAGTATTCGTCTGATTGTTAGCCATGATATAACTATCATGGATATTACAAAAATCATCAATAATATAAAATTAACCTTCGATGTAATTTTATGGCTTGCCACTGAGTTCAATGCGGATTGGTGTACATCATCACGTAACATATTTAGAATATCCATGAAGTTACTTATCATGGCCACCTGACTTGGAATCACCTCTTTATATAGAATATTTCTGGCTGTCTCAGTATCTTCATGCTTGTCTGTTAGTGCCAGTTCTATCGCCAAACTCATTCTTGGTAAAATTTTATTTATAAGATCCATCTGTTTAGCTAGAATAATTCGTTCAGTTTCACTTAATGGTAAAGCCATTAGCTTATTGCGAAACATCACAAATTGCGTTGCGTATTCTCCTAACGCATGTGACATATCAACCCGCTCAAACACATCTTCTGTCACTAGAATCTGGCCTGTTAGCCGTGAGCGAAATTGAGTTGTTTCAATCAACTTTGTAATAATCAGCATCTTATCGCTATTAATTGAATTGTGCTCAAGCGCACTATATACTCGCTCAGAATAATACTGCCCGATAAACCAGCCCGTTACCACAATTACAATTAACGACAAAAAGGCGACAATAAGCGGTATAAGGACTTTAGATTTACTATCTGATAAACCCATAATGGCACGATTGCATGCTAGTTATTGATCTGAAATCTGTTTAAATGAATATAAACAACTAATGGCTGCTGCTATAGCTCTATTTTATATACTTAATATAGTAGAGAAACTTATGAATATTGTTTAATAGTAAATATTTTAAGCACACAAATAATTAGAATATATTAATACAGCAATACACGATAAACGCATATCACCTGACCTTTACAATAAAATCATCAGTGTCTTCCTACATTCTGCCATATATCAAAATACTCTGATTAGCACAGCCTCATATCTGGACACCCAGTTTCAGCCGCATTTAATCTTAGAACTACAGATTCTGGCTCGTATTACTTACATGATTATTTCTTGATTGAGAATTTTCGTTTGAGAACTTTAAAGGAATAGATTAGTGAGGCAACTCAGATCGATGATCTATTACCACATGTATTTACGCACTATACAATGTATATGCACCTATAAGAACAAAACCAACACCCGCTATGTAATGCAAAAATTTCACATTTCTATATTCTCAAAATAGTGCACCAGCTAAAACACCAATAGCAGAGGCGATTATAAGCGCTGCTTATGCAGCAAAAAACACTGTGTTATAGCTGACTTCTTTTTCAGTCACAACTAACATTGTAGCTAGCTGTGTTATATCACCTAGCTCAGCAACCAACACTGCCAAGAAGAAAGTTATGAATATTTCCCAGTCCATACTTCAGTTCATATTTATCTATTACACATAAACCGTTGGCAATCAGCCAGCAGGTTAATAAACACAGCTATTAAGATAGTAGTTTAAATCACAAATAGCTCAGATTTATTCACCTGGTACAAATTCAACTTTTACGATTCATATCAAATTAGCTTGTTTCTATTGACTATTCATTTATTTATTATCTACCCAGAACGAAAAAAGCCACAATATTTTGTGGCTTTTCCAATTCAAATGGTACTGTTAATTTTACAAGTCTTTTGTTTTCTTTACGTAGGGTCCAGTAAGAAGACCATTGGTTGCATTGTATAATGCATCCCTGTTAACCTGTCTTGCAAGTGTTGGTGTATGGTCAACTACCTCACTCATCATCTGAGTTACTATTGCGCCTATCATAGCACCTAAAAGGCCTCCGCCACCATCACCGGATGACTTCTGCGCTCTGCTATTTCCTTCCCATAACACGACACCTGTTTTAACATCAACCAACTTCATTTTCACATCTACAGTCGAAACTGATGCTGTCACCTGATATTTTTGTCCCCACTCATCAATAGTGACATAGAGCACCGAATCCGCGCCAATAATCTCATCGATTTTATTAAGTGCTACACTATGCATATCTTCAGGCGTAGGCAAGCCATTCTGCTTCATTAAATTATCAATAAGCGTCACAGGAAAAACATAATAACCACGCTCTGCCAGAGGTTGGGTAATGGTAGATAGATATATATAAGGCGCCTCTACCTCAACCGTATTATTAACAGGCGGCAATACCAGAATTGATCTCGGCTTGCTCTCTATAAGTGACGTGTAATCATAAGGCTCACGATTAACACAACCCGTCAAAAGTGCAAGTACAGATAATACAGAAACCATACGAATTATATTCATGACTTTCTTCCTTCAAAAGCTCTTTTCATCATTCCATCAATAAATTTAGCTGATTCCGGAAACAAAGCCTTCTCATTATTGAACGCTTCTATCGCACGATTAGCATCACCTTTACTAACATACATAAATCCCAGGTGTGCATACACCCCCGGAGGCACTTTCTTACCTGTTGTACTTGCTAATGAGATGTCACTAGTAAGCTTTTCAATTTGTACATCTGCCTCTGCAGTTCCAGCCTCAACGTACATATTGTAAATAAGGCTCTCATATTCACCCCAATAATACATACTGGGTGCTCGATTCGCACACCCTGTAAATAATATTGCAGAGAATAGGCCAACTGCTAATAATTTAATATATTGATTAACTATCATAACTCTACCGACCACATCCCATTATCAATACCGCTAACCAAACCGTTAACTGCTTCCATAATCGCAAAATTAAGCACCTTACCGTTCAAAGTTGAATCATATCCAGCCTTTCCACCAAAACCTACAACCTCTCTAGTGCTTAGCTCATACTCTCCAGCTCCTTGTGTGGTAAATACAATTTCAGAAGTCAAAACATCAACAATATTCAGTGTGACTTTTGCATATGCTATCTGCTGCTTACCCTTGCCTAAGATTCCAAAAAACTGTTTATCTCCCGTCACTTTTCGACCGAATTCAGTCACATCACCCGTTACAGTGTAACGCGCACCTTTGATATCTTGCTTAACACCTCGAATTCCTGCTTCATTTTTAATTGTCGTCAGGTTTTCCCTGTCTACAACTTTAAAACGATTCGATTGCAGTAAATGTGATTTAAGAATTGTTTTTGACTGATTGCCCAGACGGTCAACATTTGATGAGAACAAGCCTTGCATATAAGTAGATTTGTTATGAAAAGCACCAACAACCAGTGTTGTTTTAGGTCCATTGTAAACTGACTTATATGAATCAACAGTTAAAGGATTAACAACTTTATGACTTTCAGTCGCACACCCCGTTAATCCTAAAAAAAATGATGCAGCATATGCGTATATCACCTTCCCTCTTAACACCCTATTTTTATACATACTTATAATTTCCTATATTTTATAGTTATTATGTCACTACGCCTCATGCAACAAGCGATAACTCATTGATAGTACAACAACAGTTATTCTACTGTAAATCACTTCTCTCTCACTTTGTTCACTGCTTTCTTCCTTTTAGCCGGACACCAACTTTTTCTAGCTAGACATATATTGGTTACCAGCGATAGTAGCCCATGCGTTTTCGAATCTGAAACTTGCGCCATAGATTAAGAGGTTTAGGTTTTAATTGCTGTGCCTGCCCCTGATCAATAAAATTATCAGTCGCCTCAAGTAGACGCTGCGAGGAAAGCCCATCATCATAGGCATGCAGGCTCTGAATCAGTTGCCTTGCTGCCTCCATTTGAGCCGTTGGCCGAGTAAGGGCCAGCTTAAGGGCAGCCTCTATCTCTTCAGGCCGAGTGACATTAATTGCATGAGGACCTGGCACTCGAGTATTAAAGGTGACTAGAGGTTTATCCAGCAGTAGGTATTCCAGTGCTATGGATGAGGTATCACATAGCATCACGTCTGCCGCTCGCATCAGGGGCAGAACTTCATGATGACTTTCAACATATGTCAGGTTATCACCCTGCATATTACGATAGGCCTCGACGATATCTTCAGGCGTTTTAGGATGCAGTGTTATCAACCAGTGAAAATCGCTTTGCTGGGAAAGACGCTTGATTGTCTCAATTAATGTAGGCGCAGATGTCAGAGACGGGCTAAAGGTTGATGCGTAGAAAACAATCGGTTTATCCGCAGGTACTGTCTGACGAAAGTCGTCATAAGGACCTGGTATCGACAAGGCCTGATTGAATAAGGGGTCTAATTTAGGCCAACCTGTCTCAACAACCTTGAATGTACCGTAGCGCCTGGCCAACTGTTCAAATTTTTCAGTTACCGCTGGCGCATGAGTACAGTACAGATCAAACAGGCCTCGTATGCGGTAATGGCCTTTTTTCCCTGTTTCATCATTCGCCAGTCCATGAAAGACCTCAACCTTTACCCCCGGAAAGAATCCAGGCACCCAGTTTCCTGGCACAAAGACGGCAGCGGGATTGTATTCTTTCACCTGTTCAACAGTATGTAGCTGAATTTCATCATCCCTTAGATAGGCAGGATCCGCATTTTCGCCCTGCAAGAACCAGGCAACCTCACCCCCGCTTTGCCGTATTGTGGCCTGCAAGGGCCTCAAAATTGAGTATGCATAAAGATGATTAATAAAGAAAAGATAGCGGCGCATATGGATGGTTTGCGAACAGGTAGCGGCTTGTTGATTAACGGATTGTAACAAAGATTAACGTGTGTGCAGACTTATGTCAAAGTTGCGACTGCTTTCAGCTACTTCAAAATACTCTCCAGAAACCTTTAATCGTTATAAAAAGAAAGTACCTGTCTATCCAACATTTACAAATCGATGCCAATTTCTTTTTTAATAAACAAATTCGGTAAACGTATTAAGCGTTTTCAGCACATAGCTATTGATGATGCAACACGGATTCATGCATTAAAAGCCTATACAAAAAACATACAAGCTAATGCAATGAAATTTCAGTCTAAATTTTACTGGCATATGAAGAATTGTAAAATTATCCATCATTACATAAACCAGCAAACCCACATCTAAATGGGAAAGTAGAAGGTTTTCATTTAACTGATAAGCATGAGTCTTACTCGATATTATGCTACACAGGTGATCGTATTATAAAAATCAATTTTTAGAATGGCAAAGTTTTATAGTTATCATCAACCTCGTAATTCTTTGAAAGGCAAAACACCATACGAGACACTTAAAATTAAACTATCTACCTAGTGAAAACTGTCAGCATAATTGGAGTGTCACAAATTATTTTATTCACTCCTGATGTTGTGTGTTTAATCATTGATCCACTGCAATCACAGTGTATATAGTTTTTTCTTCGACAATCACTTCAACCGTTGTGACGCGAATGCCTTGAATGCCATCGTATCGATAACGCACATTCAGTAACTTTTCGCCATACACTGCTTGCCAGCGCCTGGTGCCTCTACCCCCTGCCTGTAATATTTTATGTGCATCCTTGTGTTTGCCTCCATGCATTGTAGGTCGACTAATTATTATTTGGGAAACTGGTTTTTCAGGCAATAAAAAAGCCGCTTCTTCTGGAAGCGGCTTTTTCAAAAATATGGTGGCAACACCGGGATTCGACATCATTATGAGTGCTTA
>JBFHVQ010000105.1:0-7596 GCA_041589455.1 Gammaproteobacteria bacterium
TCTATAAGCGCATCCCGGGTTTTATGTGATGCACTAGATGCACAGGCGAACACTTCATGCCCATGCCCCACCATTTCCTTTAGCATAGGGCCCCGGAAACTTATTAACGACGCAGAAATCCCACCTAAAACTAAAACACGTGCCATAGATCTTTCCTTTTGTGCTTTTTATATAACATGTTCCTGTAGAATTTTAATAAATTATGAATTTTCACTTAGCCATGCCTGAAACATTAATACACACCATAGTCTTTGATGTGAATTACGCTTTCCTGAAAGGTGCAGACTCCATTCCCTGTTTATCAGGTCGGGATTGAGGTACCCTTCACTGCGTAGTCTTGTTTCATTAATTAACGACTCAACCCATTCACGAAGAGGACCGCGTAACCAGTCATCTATGGGTAATCCAAAGCCCTTCTTGGGGCCTTCGACAAGTTCTTGTGGTACATATTTATAGAGTAGCTGACGTAAAATCCATTTTCCTTTTCCCTCCTTGATTTTCATAGCCAATGGCACTCGCCAGGAAAATTCTACCAACCGATGATCTAAGAATGGCACACGTGATTCAAGGCTAACTCCCATGCTAGCGCGATCAACTTTCACAAGTATGTCATCAGGCAAATAGCTGACAAGATCTAAATACATCATTTTTTCAGTGAAATCAGACAAGTTTGGCCACTGGCTGGTATCTGTCACTACCGTCCTTAATTCAGAACCACCAATCACTAGTAATTCAGGTTCTGGCCAGTTTGATACTAACCTGAGATACATATCCTCCGGGCTAGCAGAAGCAATAGCACCTGCGAGTTTATGTAACTTATTGCCGGGGAGACCTTCTCTAAACCTTTCCGGCAAAAAAATGTTCATTCTCATGAACATCATATTCCATGTCTCCGGCGAAATTGCCATCATTGCTCTACTTGTCCCGGTTCGAAGCGGACGAGGAATTTTACTAATTCTATTCCATATACTCCTAGCCCAAAAATGACGATTATAGCCAGCAAACAGTTCGTCTCCCCCATCACCTGACAAACTAACTGTCACATGCTGACGAGCCATTTGACTAACAAGGAAGGTGGGAATCTGGGAGGCATCCGCAAACGGCTCATCATACAGTTGTGGTAGGCGAGGAATCACCTGAAGAGCTTCCTCTGGTGAAACGTACAATTGTGTATGGTTTGTACCAAGATGTTTGGCCACAGCCTGTGCAATAACTGCCTCATCATAAGCCTGGTTATATGAACCAATTGAAAACGTTCTTATCGGCTGGGAGCTTTGAGCCTGCATCAAGGCAACTACTGTTGATGAATCAATACCACCAGAGAGAAAAGCCCCTAATGGAACATCTGCTTCCATTCTTAGTCGCACAGCATCCATCATCAACTGTTCAAACTCATCCACAACGTCATATATTGTGCCATTAAAGCGAGTCTCAACTCCATATTCGCTAACTTCACCGGAAGACCAATAAGTAATTGGATTTAACTTATCCGCATGTTGGGTATCTGAGAATGGAGAGAAATCGTCTTTATTATTACGTGCGTCAACAGGAACACTTATAAAAGATGCTGCAGGTAGCTTATAAATACCTCGGTAAATTGAGTATGGTGCTGGTATGTTGCTATATCGAAAAAAAAGAGCTAATGCGTTACGGTCTATTTCTCTGTTGAATAATGAGTTAGCTCGCAAAGCCTTGAGCTCCGAACCAAATAAAAGTACTTCACCAACCCAACCGTAATATAAAGGTTTTTCTCCCAAACGGTCTCTCGCTAAATGTAGAACGCGCTCCTTACGATCCCAAAGTGCAAATGCAAACATTCCATTAAACCGATTTAGTGCCGCTTCCAGCCCCCAAAAGGATATAGCAGCTAAAGCAACCTCAGTATCGGAATGACCTCGCCAGATTATTGATTGGTTAGCGTTTTTATTATCGAGTTCTTGACGAATCTCCTGATAGTTGTATATTTCACCATTGTATGCAATGACGTAACGACCACAAGCAGAGGTCATAGGCTGATGACCTTCTGGAGACAAGTCAACAATGGACAACCTTCGATGACCCAAGCCTATACCCAATCTATTATCAAACCACACACCCTTATCATTGGGCCCACGATGCTCAAGAGCCTGGGTCATCAATTCCAGTTGATCGTTCGGATGTTTTAAGTGAACGTTCGGATCAAGAAATCCAGCAAAACCACACATAGTTGTATATCCTAATTAACTCTAGCATTATGTTCCATATAAACTTGTTCATACATCGTTTCATATTGACTGGATATTTTTTTTAATGAAAATTCGTCTATAATTCGTTGTCTTGCACGCTCACCTATCATACGACGATCTTCCTTATTCAAATTAAGTAACTGAAGAACTCCTGCAGCTAGTGCCTGTGAGTTCCTTACTGGCACCACCCCACCGTGATCACCTAGTACAAATGCAGAATCCCCAACATCGGTTACTACACAAGGGAGTCCAGAAGCCATGGCCTCACCCAAAGCATTTGGGAAACCTTCTCCCCAGGCAGAAGAGGTAACTGCAATATCGATTGCGGCCATGAGGTCAGACACGTCTTCACGTTCACCTAGTAAATGAAAATTATTCTTTAACTGTGTTTTGCTAATCAAATCATTCAAGGCAGGATTATCCAGTGACACTTCACGACCAACTAAAATAAAGTGGACATTGGTCTGTTGCGTACTCACAATATTTGCTGCTTGTATAAAATTACGGTGATCTTTCATAGGGTGATAGCGTGCAAATAAGCCAACAATGAATGTAGTTTCGTCGAGCCCTAAGGCATGTCTTACCGACCTTCTCAATTCTTCAGAAGGACAGAAACGCTCAACATCGAACCCATTAAACAGAAGCATTCTCGTATCAGCTCGATAACCAAATACTTCATGTTGCTGCGCACTAATACGAGAATTATAAATAATCTTATCAGCATTACTCGAAAAGTATCTCCCAAGTCGAATGATTAGTTTGGTTAACGATTTCTCATTTTCGATATCATAGAGCGTCTGTCGGATATTCCACAGAACTAGAGGGTTCTGCACAATAAATTTTCTTACGATTGAGGCGGCTAAATTACCATGATACATCCAACCTTGGATTATATCGGGTGCTGACAAACGTGTTAATTTAATTAATCGCCACAATGCCAACATTGATAACTTACCCTGTGTCATTTCGACTGTATATACAGGTATATCTAGTGCTTCAATTCTTTGCCCTAAGGCACCCTTATCTATGAGACAAATAACGGCAGGATCAAAACGGGACCGATCCATACCAACGAGTAACTTGTATAGCATCATCTGAGCACCACCTGTGCTTAAATCAGTAATAATATGCACGACTCTAATCATTTATAGCATTCCATTTAATTGTTAGATCTACTACATGACATTTGATATATCTGATGATATACATCGCATCTATCTTCCAGATTCCGTACTTTAAAGCCTATTTCTACCTTTAATCAATCTAATTAGAAACCTACATCATGTATTTTAAATATATCTTTGTTGAGATAAATACTGCTATTATATTTTTTGCATATAAATTATTAACACTCATTACATTGCTTTATATTAATTAAACAGTCTCAACATAGCTTCTTCAGTAGCTGTAACCGCTGACTCAACAGAATAATTACTTTCAATTCTTGCACGTGCTGCATCCCCTATTGCTTTACGTTGATAAACATCAAGCATAACGAGCTGCAACCAAGCACCAGCTAATTGGCCTGGATTTTTTGGTTCAATAACGATAGCGTTATCTTCTACAATTTGTGCTGAATCCCCAACATTAGTCACGACACATGAAACACTACAGGCCATAGCCTCGCCTACACAATTTGGAAACCCTTCCCCATAAGCAGAAGAAGAAGTTGCAATATCAAGCGCGCTGTAGATGTTACATATATCATACCTGTCACCAGCCCAGATAACACTATTAGACAACCCAAGCTCATCAGACAAAAGATGAAGTTCTGTACGATACTTTTCTTTGCCATCACCAACGCAGACAAATCGAATATCACTTCTATTTTTTGATATTATCTCCGCTGCATGCAAAAAATTCTTATGATCTTTCATAGGGTCCAACCTACCAACCAAACCTATCAGTTTTTCTTGCTGACTGATATTCCATTCATCACGTAACGAACTTCTGCCTTCTGAGTCATACTTAAAACGGCTAGTATCAATACCATTTGAAATAATGATATGTTTTTTTGCTCTATATCCATTCGTCTCAAAAAAATATAGGCCCGCACGAGAATTTGCAATTAACAGTGGTACTGAAAATGATATATAGCTACAAACATGAAATGATAGAGCATCTTTCCAATTCTTTGTAGTACTAGAAGACCTACTTCCCCAAATCAGGTTCACACTACGCATACTTGATACCGCGAGCCATGCTATAAGATTAGGCAAATTCAGAGCACTATAGACTACAGTTACTTTCTCTCGATTTAGTAAACTGCGTAAGCGAAAAGCTGACCAGATCAATTGGCAAGCAGTAACCAACTTCGAACTATATTTTTTTTTATATAGAGATTCAACCTTAGCAAAGCCACGATCCTGCAACCAATTCCAGTTCTGTCCTCCAGGGTATAATGTCGCGACTATGACATTATGACCTCGTTGTGCAAGGCCATCAGCTAGTAGTGCAATCTGTCGCTCTGCACCACCTGTTGTTAATGCACCAATAAAAAATACAATACGCATTTCAACTTGTGTCCTTTCGCTTTATAATTACAACTGTAGACATCAGAAAATCAAGCATTAATAACGGGTCTTTAATAGTTCCTGTTACCACTACTCAACACAAAACAGTACACCATCATAACTATCATCTAAGAATCCACGACCCATTAAATACCTAATGCATCTTGGCCTATACACAAATCTCAAACACACAAATAATTAAATAATATGTCTCATAATATACATAGCTTTAAATCAATTAAGTCCACCTTAATTGATTAACTTGTTATGGCATTAGTATTCATTACAGTTCTAGATTTATCTCATGCTAAAATATATTTATCCTCGTTCAGACCGTATAATTAACAGCATAAAACTCCTAACTAAATACTTAACTCTGTATAAAAATAATTTATAAATAACTACTCTAGTCAACAATGGATGCATATTTATTTTCATCAATAGCAAAGCTATTTATAACACATTTCATTATTATATTTTGATTACTATACTTATTAACATAAGCATGCATATGTCTTCATGAACATTTAATAGCCTCGTCAAGTAATCTATCCCATAATCCCATAACTTTTTTTACTGAGTACTCTTCTGTTACATCACGTGCACGAATTCCCAATTTTTTCCGTAGACTCTTATCACATATCAATTCATTCATTGCTACTGAAAGACCTTCAAAATCCATCGGGGGCACCAGCATTCCATTCTCTCTGTGTTTAATTATTTCACCTGGCCCACTGGGGCAATCAAAACTAATTACAGCCAATCCGCAGCTCATAGATTCCAATAACGCGTTTGGAAAGCCTTCATATTTCGATGAGAGAACAAATAATTCTGCTTGCTTCAGGATACTATTAGGCTCAGAAATCCTTCCAGTGAGATATATGCGATTTTCCAGATTAAGCTGCTTAATCAGAAACTCAAGATTCTTCCTTTCAGGCCCCTCACCGATAATAACCAAAGACCAACGATCATCATGGATACGTGCAAAAGCTTCAATTAATTGATCGAATCCTTTTTGTGGAACAAGTCGCCCCATGGAAACAACAAAAGGACGATTTAATCGATAAGGGTTTTTTGCATCTTTCTCTACAGCAACAGGTAATACCGGGTTAGGAACTATCTCAATTCTATTATTAAGCGCCTTTTCTTCAGCCCAATTTTTTACTTGTATTGTCTGTACTACAATTGCATCTGCTTTAGGATAAATCCAAAGCCTAAGCCTGTCCCATACATAACCAATTGAGTACTGCCGCGGGTCATTACGCTCAGATATTACAACGTTTATACGCATACCCATAACAGCTAGAAGTGTCATTATGTTCATATTATCAATGAAACTTATAACGACATTAGCTCTACTCTGCTTAATTGCTTTTCGCAATCGCTTAAGACGTGTGTAATTGTTTTTTATAGCATCCCAGTGCGATGATGAGTTGCGCATTAAATCTAGTCCAATCCGGCTAATACGTGCGTCTAGTACATAAAAGTCATTTTCTTTAGAATCTATAGTAATTAGCGTGATACTGTTATCAACACCAACCCAATAGTTAGCCATAATTGAGATGACACGTTCAGCTCCACCGCTACTTAAAGAAGAGATTACTAGAGTTATATTCATCAATAAATCATCCTGTGATTATGCCTCTAAATAACTATTATTACACCTAAAAGACATTACTAGTTTTTAGGCACCTTCGAAATCGTATACATGAACTTCCCGGATGGCGTAGGTGGGATATCGTCCATAAACTCAAACTCCACTCTACATCGACTACTTAGTATTTTTTGAAATTTATTTCTGAGCTCATCAAGTTCATCAGAAAACTCTTCTTTACGATATTTTTTGTCCGCTAATACTATAAGCACTCTTATATAATCAAAGTCTTCTTGAATAATTTGAAAACGTCTTATCCAGTCTCTGAAGTAAAACAAGTGATGGAAGTACTTGCCATTAACTTGCACCCCTTCAAGAGTGATAAACGTATCAGAAACACGACCTGTAACCTCCTTTAGCAAAGGCCACCTACGCTCACAACTACATGGCTTATGTCCCCAGGCAGCGAGGTCTCCAATTCGATAACGTATCAGTGGCATAGCATAGTTAACCAGAGAAGTGACTACAACTTCTCCAACTTCACCCGGCTCAGCGTGTGCTCCATCCGGTCGTAATATTTCAATATAACTCGTTAATGCAGAAACATGCAGACCTTCATGTTGTTCACATTCACAAGCAATGTCACTTACTTCCCGTGAACCGTAGCGATTAAACACCGGACAGCCGAACACACGTTCAATCCTTTGCTTCATTCCTGGAAACAATGTACCTGCAGATGTCGTGATTGACACCGGCGAATAAACTTGAAGTCCCTTGTATTCAATAAATTTAGCGAGCTCATCAATACTATCTGCATAGGCCAATATATTGAAAGGTTTGAATGAATTTATTTTTTGTACATACATCTCCATTTGCTGCTTAGTCATCTGATAGGCATTTAACCAACATTCATTTTTTAACCATTTTATTATTTGAGATTTTGGGCTTTCACGGCCTACCAGTAAATCACGCTTTGAACCCCAGAGAAGCATTTTCTTATCTCCTGGAGATAGGCTTGTCCATTCATCAAATAATAATTTAATAGCTGTAGACCATTCTGTATATCTTTTGTCCTGTATCAAGCTAACTGGCTCGCCCGTTGAACCTCCAGATGCATTATAAAACCACTGTCGTTGATTTAAGTCATCAGATTTCATAGTATCCATATTTTCGTGGATTATAATTTTATCAAGCAATGGTATGTCATGAAAATGACTAATATCGACTTTCTCATTAATATCTATTACACCACAATTTAATAACA
>JBFHVQ010000106.1:0-7345 GCA_041589455.1 Gammaproteobacteria bacterium
AATCACTTTACGCAGAACAGTTTAAAGGGAAGAAGGATGCCTATTCATGTGTCTTCGAATATATCGAAACCTTCTATAACAGCATCCGGCGTCATTCAACGAATGACTATAAAAGCCCAAATACTATTGAACAGGAATACTACGATCAGTGCGCTTAATCCAGTGTCTACTTTTCGTGGGTAACATCAGCATCCAATATATTTTCACGCACAACAATAAAATTAGTAGTAAAAATTATGAGTTCAACATAGAAAAATCAATATGGAGTCAATAATCCAATGACTGTAAAAGCAAAACCAGATGGTTACCATAGCGTAACGCCATACCTAAGTATTATGGGTGCATCAGATGCTATAGAATTTTACAAAAAGGCATTTGATGCTGTAGAGCTATTTAGATTGGCTATGCCTGACGGGACAATAGGTCATTCTGAAATTCAAATTGGAAACTCCCGAATAATGATTGCAGATCCATGTGATGACGTTTCATTCGGAGACCCTAAAACATTGGGCGCTTCAACTGTAGGTTTATATGTATATGTTAATGATGTTGATGCTATGTACTCTCAAGCAGTTTCTGCGGGAGCTAAAACAGTTCAAGCCGTTGAGGATCAATTTTATGGTGATAGAACAGGCACTATAGAAGACCCGTATGGCCATAGGTGGTTTTTAGCTACTCATAAAGAAGATCTCACGCCCGAGGAATTAAACAATCGAGCGGAAGAACTTTTCAATCAAGACGCTAGTGATTAAGCATCAATAAAGTAATTCAACATAAAATGCCTAAAAATGTATAACGAGACACGGGGTCTCGTTAATTAAACTGTTGGGCGTAATAAATAACAAAAGGAAGTGAGATGAATATTTATGCTTTATCAATAGGAATCATTACAGCAATACTCATCATCTGGCATTTCAAGAGAAGAAAGCTAGAAAAAGCACAATTTCCCTACCCTATACTTCTTGCCACATTCCCTGTGTACTATTTTGTATTTGCTCTATATGCTAGTGACTTTACCGCTTTATACAAAGAAATAGGCATTAGTCTTATATTCATATCAGTTGTATATTTAGCTATTAAATCAAATAGAAAAATATCTGCCTTATTAGTAGCCTTTGGCTGCATTGCACATGGTGTTTATGACATATATCATGATGTATTATTCATTAACAATGGTACGCCTGTCTGGTGGGCTGAGTTTTGTGGTTCAATTGACCTAATACTAGGCATTTATCTAATATACTTCGCTATAACAGCGCCCAACAAGGCGTTCAAATTGGACCGCCAAAAAGCGGCGGCCATTTAACTGAGCGTTATGTGTAAATAATGAAAATAATAAAATGCCCAAATTGCGAAACTAAGATAGATTCTAAAGATATAAAAAGATCATGGGGAAATCCCTTTGAACGAAGAATCACCAAGTGTTCAAATTGTGGCGTAAAATTGAAAGCAAAATTATGGCTACTTTTAATATGGTGGTCATGGGTTGCACTTGGTGTTATTTATTTGGTTGCAGGTAATGAGTCACCACTTTTAAGCCTGGCATTAATTGGCATCTTGGGTTTCATGTTTAGCTTGATGTATTTTGGGGTAAGCCATGAAAAAGAATAAAACACATAACAAGCGACTGTGGCGTCAACCCAAATAAAATATAATCGATAACCCCATACACACTTGTCTCTTACCATGGCATTTAACATGGTAATAAATTTTCTCATGCACGCGGTTATCGCAAATTTTTTATGCTTTCCCTGTGCCACTAATTGCTGGTAAAAAGCCTTAATCACAGGATTGCATTGTATCGCGCTAAGCGTTGCCATATACAATATGGTGCGTACAGTGTGTCGACCGCCTTTGATTCGTCGCTTACCCTTAAGCTTTCCACTGTTACGATTTATAGGTGCGACGCCTACCAGGGCACTCACCTGTATACGATCCAGACTGCCAATTTCTGGCAGGTCTGCCAGTACAGTATAAACCAGGGTGTCACCAACACCCGGTGCGCTTTTTAATATGGCTTTCTTTTCTGTCCATTCTGACTGATCTTCTACGTGTTTCGCCAGGCGTTTTTCTATCCGTTCAATTTCCTGATCAAAGTATCTAATAATGCGTTTATAGGAGACAGTTAAACCGTTAGGCATATTCTGTAAACAGTTCATTTCCTGAGTGCGCATTGTCATAAGTTGCCGACGTCTACCCATTAAATCTTTGATTGCTATTAAATTTTTACTCTTATGTGGTGTGGCCACGGATTTAATCGTGGCTGCATATTCTGAAATCAGAGCGGCATCAATCTTATCTGTTTTCGCAAGCTGCTCAATGGCTCCTGCAAAGCGCCGGGCTCTTAACGGCTTCACAATACACACGGGTATTTTCTTGTCATAGGCGGCCTGTGCTAAATCAAATTCATATCGCCCTGTGGCTTCCATCACCAGTCGTTTAATCTGGTAGTGAGCTAATCGTTTCAGGATACGTTTTATTCCTGCCGATGTATTTTCATCTTGCCAATGAAACTGCTTCTCATAGATATAGACATCAAGTACAAACTTGCCGACATCTACCCCCACATTGATCGCTGTTTTACTCTTTATAAGGTTTGCCATAATGACTCATCCTTGCTAAATTCGAGCTCTAGGCTCATTCGACTGTTCGAGTTAATAAATCGGGTCGGCTCTGCGCCCCTGCTTGTTAACGATCTGCGAGATCTGGCGTTCATCGGGCTACAGAACCGGTAACTTGGTGATGACAGGTTACGAGCCTAGTTTAATTTTTATTGGGGAATTTAACCATACAAGTAAGTCAAGTTGACCCGTAACCTGTTGCGCCTTTTGTGGCAGCTTCGCTATAATGCCACAAAAGCCACAACAGGTTACGGCCAACTTACTAAGGCGTTATGCACACTAAAATCAAAAAGGAGAAAAGGCATGGATAGAAAATACATACTCACAAGTTTTGGTTACGCTATTATTGGTTTAGCCCTTGGGATATTTATGGCTGCTTCTAAAGACCACGGGCATTTAGTCACACATGCACACATTATGTTAATTGGTTTTGTAGTATCTTTCATTTATGGCTTATGTCACAAGTTATGGCTTAACAATATAATTTCAAAATTATCAAAGGCACAATTTTATATACATCAAGCAGGTACACTTGGGGTAATAGTCGGCCTATTTTTATATTACGGTAAGTTTGTTGCTCTAGAAACTATTGACCCAGTTTTAGCAATATCTTCTATTGCTGTACTTATCGGCATGGTTCTTATGAAAGTTCTTTTTATTAAAGAAACTAAAAATGCATAACAAGACAGTCAAGCTCGCGCAAAAATCGCGCTTGGACCAGCTAAACAGCAGCTGGCCACTTACTTAGGCGTTATGCAGAATAAACAAAATGAAATGGACTTACATATTATTAATTGCAATTGTTGAAGCATGGGCACTTCTATCCGGCTACAACACTCAAATTTCAAACACCATGCCTATTTTCATACCAGTACAAATGAGCTTATTCCCAGCTTTATTTGTTATATTTATCGCTCACAGCATAGCCTTACGCTCTTATCTATTTAAAAACCAACCTGACATATTTAACCAAATCACTAATTATTCTAGTCTTTTTGGTAATGGCACTTACAATGTACCAAAATACTACAATCTATTATTTTCTAACGAATACACCAGCAACGTTGAAATAAGCAAAAGAACAAGTATTATAAAAACACTACTTATCTTAATAGCAGTCAATTGTGCGCTAATACCAATAAACTTATTAGTTTTATATCTAGTAAATCAATGAATTTAGAAAAACGTATAACAAGCGACTGTGATGTCAAACCCCATTAAAATTATTTAATAAGCCCATTCACACCTGTCTCTCACCATTGCATTTAGCATGATAATAAACTTCCTCATGCATGCTGTAAGCGCTACTTTTTTATGCTTTCCTTGTGCCACCAACTGATTGTAAAAGGCTTTAATCACAGGATTGCATTGTGTCGCACTCAGCGTTGCCATATACAGCACCGTACGTACTGCAAACCGGCCACCTTTTATGCGTCGTCTACCTCGCTGTTTACCGCTGTCACGATTCATCGGCGCAACGCCCACCTATGAACTCACTTGCTGACGAGTCAGTTCGCCTATCTCTGGTTAGTCAGCTAACAGGGTATAGACTAATGTATCGCCTACACCGGGCGCCGACTTTAAGATACGCTGCTTTTCAGTCAACTCTGCCTGTGCTTCAACGTGTTTAGACAACTTTTTTTCTAATCGAGACATCTCCTCATCCAGATGGCGAATGATTCGCTTACAGGAGACCTCAAAGCTTTTACCCATAATTGTTAAACGATTTAATTCCTGGGTACGCATGCCCATTACCTGACGACGTCGTGCAATTAAATCTCTGATCGCAATCAGGTTTTTACTGCGTCTGGGGGTTGCTTCCGGTTGAACAATTGCCACATATTCGGCAATGAGCTCAGCATCCAGTTTATCCGTTTTCGCCGTCAGGTTGATGGCTTTAGCATGCTGTCGAACCGATGACGGCTTAACGATACATACGGTTAACTGCTTATCAAATGCAGCCTGAGCGAACTTAAATTCATAGCGACCCGTTGCCTCAACGACGAGTCGTTGAACTGCATAATGGGATAAACGTTTTAGAATACGCTTAATGCTTGCCGTGTGGTTTCATTTGGAAGCATTGTTGCTTAATTCGATCTCTAGTCTCATTCGACTGATTGAGCATATAAATCGGCCCTGGTTTAATCTCTATAGGAGGATATAACTATACAATACGCTCTAGGCGGTTAGTCACCGATAGGTGGATCGTCTCAGTTGAGCTTAGTTATTATATTTATTAAATGTTTAAAAGGATTCTTTAATAGTTAATTAGAAAAAACACAAAGTAAAATTTGAAGCTGTTTATCTGGAAAGTGCTGCGTATATTGTTATTCTAGCTAATCACTAGTACGGAAACAATATTATGCTACTGTTTTCTTGCAAGTAAAGACTTTAATCTTTTAAATTGAAATAATAAACTAAATCTATGTTTATTATTTGGTGGGAATAATAAGTTTAAAGGAAGTATGATTAAGGTTTTTATTAAGGCTGGATTTTTTCCTAATAAAAGAGTGGACCATATTATATCTATATTGTGTATTGTAAAGGCTCTTCCAAACGGCTTTCCAGATAATATATATTTTTCCATAATTGTATGCAGTATATAAATGCTGATAGCATTTAAGTAAATGTTCTTATCTGATAGCTCTTCTATAACTATATCAGGTATAGTTGCTAAATCATGTTTTTTTAAAAAACTCATAACAATAAATAATTGTGGCGCTAGCATTGAATCATCAGTCCATTTTAGTATTTTTGCCCAATCAAAATTAGTATTATTAGCGTTTATAATTAGTATCATATCGAGTAGTTGAGTAAGGCTTTTCATCCAGTTAGGAGCTTCGGCCCAGTGACTGCAAATATAAACCAGTTCAAATTCAGGTTTTAGGAAACATGCATTGATCCCGTCGATATCTAAGTAAATTGTTTCATTAAAAATATTGTTTATAGAAAACACATTGTCATAACATACTGTTGATGGTGATGAGAATAAAGCTGAGTGTATTTCAATCCAAACTTTGTTTGTTGAATTATAGTAAGGCGCAGTATGGTGATGCGTCTCATAAAACTCATCAGGGAGAGTGGATTCTTGATGATAGCCTAATTCTTTACATATATTTTCTAATGTGTTTTGAAAATCCTTGTGTACTAAAATATCTATATCACCCATCGTCCTCATATATGGTGCAGGATAATAGCGAAGAGATGTAGAAATGCCTTTTAGTAGCACTACCCTTTCAGTCATTGATGGATCTATTTGAAGTATATTTCTTATGGAATCAACATGATTACCTATTAAAATCTGTGATGTTAGGCTAGAGCCTAGTAATAATGAGTAATATGGGTGTTCTTTGCTATGGGGTGAGCCCTGAATACAATTAAAAAATAATGGACCAAGGCCGCAATTTAAAATATAGTTAATGACCTCTGATTTATAAAGCCCAGGATCCAAATCAGACGTATTATTTTTAACAGCCTCAATAAATGTTATGATTGACAAATTGTTTATCATCCTCTGCTATTAACTATCCTTATATAGCTTATAACTAGCGTATTTCATATTACTATTAATCTATAAGGCATATCAAGATGAAAACACCATTGAAGAATCAGCATGTAATCGCGCGTAAAATAGATAACGAAATTCTATTGCTCAACGAAGAGAATTCTGAAATACATCAGTTGAATCAAACCGCGACACTAATCTGGGAGTTCTGCAATGGAGAAAATACGATTGATGACATTATTGAAGCATTGGCAGGAACATATAATGTTGAATCGACTAAATTAAGTGATGATGTAGATAGCATTATTAATTCATTGAAAGATTTAGGCCTTTTAGAATAATAGAGTATAGAATGTCTAATCAAAATTCTGTAATGCGATTTTCAATATTTGACTGCATTATCAATGTGACGTCAAGTTGTCAAAAATTAAGCGCTATATTAGAAATAATCTATGGTGCTATGAAAACGAGCAGCAATAAACTCCCTCTTCATATAAACTATACAATTGGGAGAAGTGAATTCAACGCCAATCTGTTTTATATCTCGAGGCCAGGCATAAGTGATATGCTTACAGATGATATAGGAGAGTTTATATTTTTATTCGAAAAAGATATGACCATAGAGTTACAAAAACTCCGATCTGATCTGTATTTTTTACATGCTGCTGCACTTGAATATGAAGGTAATGGTATTATACTGACCGCTGCTTCTGGTGCAGGTAAGTCAACTGCGAGCTGGGGACTATTGAATTCTGGCTTTAATTATCTTAGTGATGAGTTAGCGCCAATAGATCTCTCAAAACTACATGTACATCCATATCCACATGCCTTATGTCTTAAGAATCGTCCACCTTATTATACCTTGCCAGATAACACATTGGTTACTTCAAGCACATTGCATGTACCGATTTATGCTGAGCCTATAATTAAGTATGATGCAGTGCCTTTAAAAGCCGTCTATTTTATCCAGTATTCAACTACTCAGAAAAAACCTGTCATAAACACTGTTAGTACAAGCCTAGCAACTGCAAAAATATACTCTAATACGTTAAATGCTCTAGGGCATAAGGGAAAAGGCCTCGACGCTGCTTTGAGTATTTCATCAAAGTTACCGTGTTACGAGTTAATTACTTCAGACTTGAAAGACACCTGCGCCTTAATCAAGTCTTCAATGGGCATGTAAATGTGGGTAAGTTGTTATTAGTTAGAATTAGATCTA
>JBFHVQ010000107.1:0-7187 GCA_041589455.1 Gammaproteobacteria bacterium
AACGTTGCAACCACAAAAGCATGGCTTTACTACTTGGCAAGAACCATACATTACGCATTTGTGCATAGCGGTCTTCTGGCAGTAACACCTGACGCTCATCGCCTTCTATCACCAGCGTTTCTAGAATCAATTGACCGCCGGGCTTCAGGCACTGCCTTAACTGATAAAGATGATCGATAGGGGAACGTCGATGATACAATACCCCCATGGAGAAGACGCTATCAAATGCCTGCAAATTATCAGGAACAGCCTCTATACCCACTGGCAATAGAAATATATTTTTATCACCAATAAAGTGTTTAACTGCATTAAATTGCATATAAAACAATGGAGAAGGATCTACACCGATGACCAGTTCCGCACCTTCGCCTAACATGCGCCAGCCATGATAACCATTACCACAGCCAACATCGAGAATGACTCTTCCTTCTAATGGTTTTATGGCCTTTATCAGACGCTGCCACTTGAAATCAGAACGCCATTCTGTATCTATGGTAACGCCGTGCAATTCATACGGCCCTTTTCTCCACGGCATTAACGCTTTAAGTTGCTGCTTTAATTCTTCCTGCTGAGTTTCATCAACCCCAACTGCTGAAGCAACACGAACAGCATCTTTCAACTCAATCTCAGCCGCCTCTAAAACAGGTAATTCTGATACCACTTTCTGCCATTCTGGTGTTTTTGCATTCGCCTCTACACTCAAAGCAGAATCAACCTGAGTCTCTAGCCGTTCCGCCCAGGATTCAAGGCCAAGTGATTCCATCTGGGAAATAAGTTTATTTATCTCTCTCATTTAATCGCCAGTATTGATACAAAATTAAAACACTGAAACCAGACAAATACTTCGCTAAAACCTGCGTTTTTTAAACGCGTTTTATGCTGTTCCAATGTTTCAGGTATCAAAACATTTTCAAGCGCGCTGCGTTTCTGACTGATTTCCATATCACTATAGCCATTGGCTTTTTTGAATGCATGATGCAAATCTATGAGACGGTTTTTTTCAATATCATCATTGAATGTGATTTTCTCGGAAAGCAAAAATGCACCGCCATCAATAAGACCATCGTATATTTTATGAATTAATGCTTCCCGCTCTGCCTCTGCAATAAACTGTAAAGTAAAGTTCATAATCACCAGTGATGCATTAGAAACAGGGACCTTGCACACATCGCCTTCATGAACGCTTACCTGAGCCTTGCCTGGGTGTTTATCCATGATCTCACGGCACTGATCAATCATTGCGCTGGAATTATCAATTGCTATCAATTTAACACCACTACATTCAATCGACTGCTGTAGCGCTAGCGAGGCCGCACCTAATGAGCAGCCCAGATCATAACAATGTGTATTCTCACGAACAAAATAACGCGACAGCACGCTTATCATTGATAACAGCGTGCTATAACCGGGCACTGATCTTGATATCATATCCTCAAACACAGCAACCACTGATTTATCGAATACAAAACCAGTTATTGCCTCGCGAGGCTCGACATAGAGTTTATCTATTTGAGGGCGATCGCCCATTTCTGAATTGCCGGAATTCGACATTGGCCTTTCCAGTTAATAATAAAGGCACATTTTACACACTAATCAGTTTACAAAAAACTCCCCTGGATCAATTCTTTATAAAATCAAGCAACCAGTCATTCTCCTGCAGCCGCTTTGTAACCTCATCCTTAGGCATTGGCTTACCCAGCAAGTATCCCTGCATATAATCACATCCAGCTTTTTTAAGTAGCTCCATCTGTTCATTCGTTTCAACGCCCTCAGCAACGACCTTTATCTTGAGTCGCTTGGCCATTGCTATGATCGCCTCAACAATGGCTACATCATCTTCATCCCCTGGTATATCCATGACAAACGCTCTGTCGATCTTTAGCTTATCAATAGCAAATCGCTTGATATAACTAAACGATGAGTATCCCGTTCCAAAATCGTCTATTGAGATATGCAATCCCATATCAGATAGTATTCTCATGTTTTCAATTGATCTTGAGACGTCATCCATAATACTACTTTCGGTCAGCTCAAGTTCCAGCTGCGTCAGATCACACATGTTTTCAGAGAAAATATCTTTAATGATTTCATCCAGTTTTTGTTCATTAAATTCTCTCGCTGAACAATTGACAGCTATTTTGATATCGCCAATACCTTGCTTATTCCATTCATTAATTTGCATAGCCGCAGTCTCAAGGACAATTCGGGTAATAGGAACAATCAATCCCGTCTCTTCAGCTACTGGAATAAAGTCCACGGGAGACACAACCCCTCTTTCAGGATGATTCCATCTAATTAATGCTTCGAATCCCGTAATTTTATTTTCTACCAAACTAGCCAAAGGCTGGTAGAGTACCTCAAATTCTCGATTGCTAATCGCCTGCCTTAATTCACTACCTATACTGACACGTTTTACAATACGTTCCCTGACTTCCTGATCAAAAAATTCGTAACGATTACGCCCCCTCGATTTTGCATGATATAACGCTGCATCCGCATCCCTCATAATACTGTTCGCAGTATCCTCGTCACCTTCACATATAACTATCCCCATGCTGACAGATGGATAAATCTCAAAACCATCAATAATCATAGGTATTCTAAATCGCTCCTGCAGAAGCTCTACATATTCATGCACTTCAAAATGATTGTCATTGACATGCTTAAGAATTGCAAATTCATCTCCACCCAGGCGCGCCAACATATCCCCACTATCTGTTGACTTACACAAGATTCTTGAAATCTCTATGAGCACCTTATCTCCAAGCTCATGCCCAAAGCAGTCATTCACAAGATTAAAGTGATCAAGATCTATAAAAATAACAGCAAAAGCCCCATTCTCAGATACTTGCTCAATTAAGCTTTCGACGTTAGAAACAAAATCACTACGGTTAGCCAGTCCTGTTAAATCGTCATGCCGCATCTGCCAGTCTAGCGCCTTTCTTACAGTTATATCACTGGCAACCAGAGTGGCTGCAACTACTTCGTCATTTTTGTAATAAGGTGATATACGTCCTTCTGACCAAGCAACATCTTTATTTTCATCTACTGTTGCGTATTCAATATTTTTTTGCTGACCTGTTTCAATAACTTCTTTGACAGTGCCTTCAACTATCTGCTTATATTCATCCGTTATAGTTGAATAATAATTATGCCCAATTGCTTCGTCTAGCATTTTCCATGGATTATGATTGACAAAAATAATTTCACCATTTTTATCCATTGTCACAATTGTATCGTCGACGCTATTTACGACTGTCCTGTACTTTTCTTCAGACTCCTCAATCACCTTTAGACGTCGGATACTTTCACACCCAAGATTCCATTTAGTTGTTAACGCTGTAGCAATCTGCTGCACTTCTACCATATCAAATGGCTTCTTTAAAATAATCAACCGGTCTGATGCTCCCAGATGATATAGCACCTCACTCCATGAGTAATCCGAATAAGCAGTACAAATAACGAGTTGTATATTCTTGTCAACTTCCCAAATATGCTTAATCGTCTCAAGACCATCCCAACCAGGCGGCATTCTCATATCTACAAAAGCAAGCGCATATGGCATGGCATTCTGATTAGCCTGTTTTACTTTCTCATAACCCTCCTCTCCTTGATATGCTGAATCCAGTTCAAAATTAAAAACCTGACCTGACCTATCTTCATTCGAAAACAATGAATTTTCAAGCTCATCAAACGGCGTCATCTCCGGCTTCTCACCTAGAATCTTTCGAAAGTCCTCATGAATTCTTGTATCATCATCAATGATAAGTATGCGTTTATTATTATACTGCATGTCTTTATTCTGCATTTTTCAAGTTCGCTTCAATTGGAATACGTAACACAAACCTTGCACCCTTACCTTTACCATCACTATGCGCTTCAATTTTCCCACCCAGCTCGTTAGCTGTTATTGCACTATGATGCAATCCAAATCCATGTCCATTCCGTCGTTTCTTAAAACCATATTCAAAAATACGAGGCATATCTTCTTGCGCTATTCCAACACCAGTATCTGATACTTCCACGACTATATCTTCTCCATTTTTATCAACCGTGACAATCATTTGCCTTATATTATTATCACTGTCTATTAATGCATATTTTGCATTACTAATCATATTAATAATAATCTGCATCGCCTTATGCTTATCAAGATACACATATGGAACTTTTTTATACATTTTTACAACATCAATATCATGTCTTGCCATTCCTTCAAGATTTATCTTTAAAGCGTCTTCCACAAGATCTGAAACATATATTTTTTCCCTAACACCATAACCACCAGCATAAGACTGCTGCATACTAATAACATTTTTTATGTGGTCAATACTATTAGCCAACTCATCAAGTTCTTTATACAGATTTTCTTTTTCAATAACTAACTGTTCAGACAAAAGCTCGAGAAACTTTGGTATCTGTTTACCTTTCTCATCACTTGACAAATATTCAGCCATATTCGCCTTGTTTTTATCAAGCATTTTTACCACTCTCATTAAATTATTAGCCTTTGACTGCTTTACGTGTTCACGTATAACCGATGCTGATATATTGACACTATTCAGAACATTGCCTACATTATGCAGCACTCCACTTGCCACTTCAGCCATGCCAGCACTTCTAGATACTTCGCCAATCTTCTCATTCATTTCTTTTAACTCTCTGGTTCTATCCTGAACCTTATCCTCTAGTGTTTCGTTGAGTTGATACAACTCCTCTTCAATGCGAGCTCTTTCTTTAATTTCACTTTCAAGATCCTTATTCACTAACTCTGTTTCACGCGCATATCTCTTGGCGACCATAGCAGACTTTTCAGCTTTATCTTTTTCATCCTTTAGCGCATCATCTCTCGCCTCTATCTGATCAAGCATGTTATTAACAGTTGAAACTAGCACACCCACTTCATCACTCGAATTCACCTCAGCTCTCAGACTATAATCTTCATTAATTGCAACCTCCTGCGTAATGTCTTTTAGTTTCTGTATAGGGCTGATAACATGTGAAATAATTTTTGACACAAAGAATATTGCCAGTAATAGTAAGATTATTAACAACACAAGAGAGATATATGCTGCATGCTTTATATTTTGTTCGAACTTATCAAGTCTTGCTTTTATTTCTAACGACCCAATAACCTGTCCTTCAACTGATATCTTTCTTATCGAGGATATATACTGATCTTTAAAAATATTTTTTTGATCTTTGCCAAAATCTTCACAGCGATACACTTTATTAAAATCGACATTGTATTCTGCGAACTTTACATTCTCACTGGTTCTTATACAGGCATACACTACAGACTCATGAGCCACAAGCGTAGCAAGATTACTGTTAGCAGACTCCACATCGTGAAATGCTAAGGCTGCTGCACATCTGTCTGCCAATATACTTCCAACTACATTCAATACGGATTCAAAGCTTTTCTTCGATGTATTGACACTGATAACGTTTAAGACGATGAATGAAGACAAAAGCACGATACTTGTCACTGATATAAATACCAGTAACAATTTCCCCTTAATGCTCATATTCCTAAACATTAATTCCCTTACTTCTATTCATATATTTGTCATTGCTTTATTATTTAATCAACATATTACTATGTTTATCGTGCTGTCGATTCCCCCTAAAGATAATGTGCATTATTCTAAAATGTACTTAAATATAACATTGGATTTTTGCGTTATATTGACTGCAAACAAACATGACATGCCAACATCCCACGACGCCTACAGAACCTCAAATAATCCGCATGAAACACAGCTGCTTTCCTAATCATTATTTTCTTTTTTTCTTTTCAAGATGCTTTCTACATTTTCTTTACAAATTTTCAGGTTTGTTTCCAGACCGGAAATATATTGCTTTTGTCTAAATGATTTTTTTGCACGCTGTGTCATTGAAAGCGCCATTTGCTGAGCCTCATCTGCATCAAATGGTTTCTTTAACACAAGCAAGTGATCTGATGGACCTAGGATATCGATGATATCTACCCACGAATAATCAGAGTACGCAGTGCAAATAACTATCTCCATCGATGGGTATTTTTCCCATATCTTCCCTATCGTTTTTATACCATCTAGCCCAGGGGGCATTCGCACATCCATGAAGACTAACGAGTACCCCTTACCCTCTTTTTCTGCCAGCTCTATCATGTTCAAGGCTTCCTCACCTTGAAATGCAGAATCTAGCTCATATTCTATTTCCTTAAACACGCTATCCTGCTGACTACTACCAAATAGTGTATCAGCCATTATATCCAGATCTTCACCCATATTATTACTAGGGCCACTTAATATCTTCTTGAAATCTTCATGAATTGAGGGGGTGTCATCAACAATTAATATTCTATTACTAGCATTCATCTACCAATCTCCAACTACGTATTTCTATTAGTATTTTATTATTAACTTATTCCTGTATTTTCATCTCTCATGTATTTAGAATAGTCACTTTATAATGACTTTGCACTCTTAATAAACGCTATGCAACACATAAGCTTCGATTTTATTGGACGTTCGCCACAGCACATACCAACGGTAGCTCAATGGCATCAATCTGAGTGGCAACATATTAGCCCTCACTTATCCACCAAACTGCGTATTGCCACCTACAGCAACTACCTCTCTCAGCCCACCATTCCATGCTGCATTTTGGCCACTGATGGTAATACACCTCTTGGTTCAGTGAGTCTTGTTCAATCTGATATGGAGACACGCCCTGAATTGAGTCCCTGGCTTGCCAGTTTATTCGTACATCCAGACTGGAGACAACAAGGTATAGCAACTCAGTTAATTTTACATATTCAGGCAATTGCAAAACTTTGCAATATTAAACGTCTCTATTTATTTACACCGGATCAGCAAGAATTTTACGCGCGTAGAGGGTGGCACCAATTTGAACATTATCTGTACCATGGCGAAGAGGTTGATATTATGTATTATGATTTAAGCGAGGCGACTTGATATGAATCGAATACATGATTTCAGTTTACATACTGCCGAACTTAACGATAGTACGCGTATTAACCAGCTATTACTAAAAGGACTGCACCAGTATATTGATGACAATGAAACCAGAAAAACACACTTTTTTATGGGACGCTATGAAAATATATATATAGATGAACAACAGATACCGGCGATTCGAGAAGTGCTCGATGCATGCATTGAATTTAGCTCACAAATTCT
>JBFHVQ010000108.1:0-7149 GCA_041589455.1 Gammaproteobacteria bacterium
CATCATCAGACCGAGCATCTGACAATGACACAAATACAGATCAAACAGCTGATGATGACTCTACTGCAGACCAAACAACGATCAGAGATACCCAGTTTGATTTCCTTACGACCAAGTTACTTGGATTCGTTCTGGATAATGAGGGCGAGCTTATTCCATTTGCATCTATAGGTGGCACCTCAACGGGAAGTGTTGGGGTGGCAACCGGTGACGCTGTACCTACTACCAGTGGCTGGTACGAGGTGCTTGCAGAAGGATATGGCACTTCCTATACCAAGGTGAGCGGTAAGATTGATGATGTTTCAATCATCAGCACCACTCTTATTCCTGTCGATATGGTTGCGCTTCACTCGATAACTGATGCCAGCACCGTGGTCACCGTGGGTGATCCTTCATCACCAGTTTTAGCAGTTAATTTTACAGCAGCTACATTTGATGAGGATGCGGTTATAGGTCTCACAGCGCTTGACCCTGGCCTGCTCGATAATGCGTATGCAGATAAGGATACACCTGAAAATTTATACATTAATTTCCCCTTCGAAATCAGTGCACGTAGTGTCAGTGATAATAGTCCTTTACAACCGGCCTCGGGGCAGGTGGTTGAAGTAACACTGACGGATAATGGTGATCTGGGTGATCCACCTCGTTTATTCTGGTTTGATCCTGATCAAGGTATGTGGGTTGAACAAACCGATGCTGGCTGTTTACGCGTAGATTCCAGTCAAGTGAGTTGTCAACTCAGTCATTTCTCACAGCATGCGGGTGGCAGTAGTTCTCCACCGCCGCCATCTTCAAATGGCACGGAACATGAAAATGCAAAAAGCAATACGAATAGAGCGGCGTCAGATAGAGCAAGGGAAATGGCTGAAGAACAACTTAATAATCCAGACGCCGAACCAGATCTCTGTGGTATTTTTAGTCAAGAAGTATTAGATGCATATAAACAGGAAATCGATGTAGCACTGGCGGATGCGGATACAGCGATTCAAGAAATAAATGCAGCACCTGTTGAAGCACCGGCTAAAGCAGTTGTGGCCATTGGTGAAAAGGCAAAGGCTAAGCTATTTGTATCCGCGGCCCGACTGGAATTATTAGGAGTGCATAGCCAAGATCCAGCTGGTGCGATCTGTGAACATGTATTTAGGGATGCTTACCCAGATTATTTAACAGAATATGGTGAACCCGTTGAAGCTTTAAAAGACAAGGCCAGACAAGTAACCATCATTCTTGGGAATAAATTAGAAATAAAACCACAGTGCATTGACACTCCCGCATTTGACAGAGTGTTAAGAGAATCACAAATGCTGTTAGGAGTTGAAGATGTAAATACAATATCACTTGAACATGCATTTGGTGAATTACTTGATAGATGCATTATCTTTGAAGGCCAAATAAAATATACTCTGTTATTGCCTGAGACAATCTCTGTAACTGTTCTCGAAGATACACCATGGTATAGGGGTGCCAGGATTTGGGAAGAGTCACACGATTTCAGTATGGTACTGCACGCAGCATACTCTACGAACCAGGAAGATTTTGGAGATTTTGAAGGTACAGTTAAACTCACCACAGACTTTCCTCAAGTAGAATATCGAAAAATAATTGACCAGGCGCCCTGTAGTTTCCAGGTTTATGAGACGCATTACAGGAGTGGTCAACCAGATCCAGCAACTTTGGAGGCTACTTTTTCAGGTAACTATAATAATAGCCTTAGTTTCCTTCCTGATGCTTTTACTACAAGCAGTAACATGAATATCAATCTGGATTACTTCGAGGTAGGCTGGGGATTTAATGATGGTTTCTTATGCATTAAACAAGACGATGGAGTAGTAAACTTTTCTGATCCATACCGAGGTCAACTTATTGAACAATATATTGATTATCAATATTACAATGGTGATGGCCTGGATGTGGGAAACTATGTATTTCAAAATTATAGCTATGAGAAGTTCTCATCTATCTGGGAAATCCTGGACCAGGGGCCTACTATACCAGCACAACCAGTCACTAAAGCGAATCCTTTTGCAGTTTCTTATTACCGAGGAGCAGATATTTTAAATAATGCTTACACCTTTGGTTTAATGGATGGTATGCAGATTATGATGAGCTGGGAAATAGTGAAAACCGATTACACGGAGTATGACCCTGAAGCGGGTCATTAGTTTTCCTGAATCAATGAGAGATATGAGGAGATAGTTAATAGCATAAATATTTCTTAATGTAAGTTGATTAAATAATAATTCGCGGGTTCTTTTTAGTAGTTTGATTGTTATAGATTTCTAATTTCAGTTTTTAGCTATTAGCTGAAGCCATATATTGGAATTCATAAAGTCCGCTTTCCTGATAAGCGACCCTTATCAGATGACAAGCCTGTAGTGGCTGTGTTTATAAAACGTATGTTTGCATAACACCACATAGCGATCATTAACAAAGTGCAAATATCATAACTACTATTAGCCAGAATCAGAGATTCAAACTTTACCGTATTTATATGTAAGGAATGCTTATCTATTTACAACTTACTCTGTCATGATTCTTTACAGTGTTACTGTGCTAATCAAATTAGACTTAATTTAAACCTATATAAAACAAATAGTTAGATAATAGGCGCAAATATTGCAGGACTGATTGATTGATGTATAAAATTTCGTCCGTTTCTGTATTGAATGTGTTAAGGAGATTAAATGAGTAAAATATCGGTATTATTACTGTCTGTGGCGTTGCTTATTCCGCAGCTAGTAAATGCAACTATATGCCCTTCAAATAATGTGGTCGTAGACCCTCCAGTATTCCAATGGACGCATCATCCAGTATCTGCAACTAATCCTGATGAATACTACAGCGGTACCCTGGAAATGGGTGAGGTGAGCTTAAATATTAATGGTGATACCCTGACTACACGTGCTTATCGTCAGGAAGGTGGGCAGTACAGTATCCCTGGCCCAACCATGAATATGGTTCCAGGCAACAAATATGTCTTACGTTTTAAAAATACACTGCCATACCAGCCTCTAAATCCAGAGCACAATGTATTTAAAGATCCTAACGTAACTAATGTGCACACTCACGGTCTGCACATTTCAGGTGAAACGCCTAGTGATGATGTAACGCGCTTTTTCGAAGGTGGCTTCGGTGGTGACTTCGTTTATGAGATACCAGCGGATCACATGGGTGGCTCTTATTGGTATCACGCTCACCATCACGGTTCGACTTTCCTTCAGGTATCTACCGGTGCATTCGGTATGATCGTAATTGATGATAGTGCTGATGGTATCCCTGCTAATGTAGCAGCGATGGAAGAAAAGCTACTACAGATTGTTTACCTTGATCCAAGTGTTGCGGGTACTGGTGGGGATACACTGGTTTCAGGTACATTAAACCCAGGCTGGACTATCAATGGCCAGCCTACAGGTAATGTTTGTTTACCGCCCAATACATGGCAGCACTGGCGTGTACTGGTTGCGGATGCTGACGCTAAAACCAAAACACTTGAAATTGGTGCAGGTTGTGAAGTGGCTCTAATGGCTCGTGATGGTGTGTGGCGTACTATGGTCCCTAAGGACATTACAACCAATACAATCAATTTGTCAGGTGCATCACGTGCTGACCTGGCGATTCGCTGTAGTGCAGACTCTACGATTACTATTCAGAATCAGACGGTTGCCAATATTTATGTAGATGGCACAACGGATGCCGGACCACATCCTTATGCAGAAGATGGTACATCGCAGTGGGCTTCTTTCCGTCCAGGTTACCTGCGCGATTTACGTGCAGAAGCCGTTACTAATTTCTCGCGAGTGGGCATGGGCGCACGTACTATTAACGGTGACAAGTTTGATGCGGATATTCCAACGTTGACTGCCATTGCTGATGGTGTCCAGGAGTGGGAAGTGAAGGGGGCAACAAACCATCCTTTCCATTTACATGTATACCATTTCCAAATGCAGGATAACTGTGGTGATTACGAGGCTGGTGAGTATTACGATACGATGGCCACCTCCTGTATAATTCGTTTTGATCTGAACCCTCAAACTGCGACAGTGTATGAAGGTCGTACTATTTTCCATTGTCATATTCTTGATCACGAAGACCAGGGTGCAATGGGCTGGTTAGATGTTATTGGTGGTGAGCCTGCACCATTCTTCCCAGCTGATAGCAGTGTTACCTATAGTAATTATTATGCACTCGGTGGCGGCACACCTCCACCACCAGAGCCAACAGCACCAGCAGATCCAACTGGCTTGGCTGCGACAGCTGTTTCTAGCAGCCAGATCAATTTAAGCTGGTCAGATAATGCGGATAATGAAGACAGCTATCAGGTTGAACAGTCAACAGATAGTATTAACTTCTCGTCTGTTGCAATACTAGGCGCGAATGCCACCTCTTACTCTGTGACAGGATTGACAGCCTCTACAACATACTCATATCGAGTGAATGCATCAAACACAGCAGGCACCTCTGGTAACTCGAATGTCGCGAGTGCTACTACCGATGCGAATAGTGGTGGCGGCACGGGTACTAGCGTTACTGTAGGTTCAATTACGGTATCAACGGTTGGAATTGGTGGTGGTATCAAGATTGGCCAGGCTGATATCGTTGTGATTGATGAATTTGGTAACCCTGTAGCTGGTGCAGTTGTAGCTGGTGAGTTCACAGGTAGTATTAATGAAACAATTTCAGGGAGTACGGCGACAGATGCTAATGGCCAAACAAGCGTAAATACAACACAGACAAATAAAGGTAAGACGACTTTAAGCTTCTGTATAACTTCAATAACGCACGATGCATTACTGGACTTCTCAGCAGCACCGGGTGAAGTTTGCGGTACGCTGTAGTTACTTTACGCGGTTCAATGTAAAAAGCCGGCTTTATGCCGGCTTTTTATTCTAGGTTTCTAAGCAATAGTTTTTAGTGATTGCTTAATTTATAATTAGCCTCATGATTAAAATTATATTATCGATTTTTATAGCAGTAATTATTGCTTTTTCTGCTGGCTGGTATTTTTCAAATTATGCTTCGAAAGCAAACATTGAAGATGTGACGGTTACAGTAAGTTCAGTTGAAAAAAATATGATTTATACCTGTCCCATGCATCCCCATATATTGGATGAACATGAAGGTGACTGTCCAATTTGTGGTATGTCTTTAGTGGAGCAGGAAGTCGATTCAAATTTAAGTGCTGAAAATATTAAAGCGTATCCAGAAGTCTTTATTGATTCAGCTGTGATTAATAATTTTGGTATTAAAACAACTCGTGTGACGCGAGAGAATATTAGTAAAAATATTCGCATCTATGGTTATATTAATAATGTTAAAAAACTGGACTTGATTTCTATCAAGTCACCGGTTTCAGGCACTGTGCGATATATTAATAAATCATTTGAAAGTAATAAGTTTTACAAAAATGAGGTAGTGATTGCGCTAGAGTCAGATGAGGTTCTGAAATTACAAAAACTGTATTTAGAGTCGGTGAGTTCAAAAAATCTATCTGTTTCACGTCAGCTAAAACAAAAGTTAAGTAAGTTAGGTTTTACTTTTCATCAGTTAAAGGAATTGGTTAATACTGGAAAAGCTTCCAATGTTTATAAAATACGTTATCCAGATACAGGTTTGTTAATAAAATCTAAAATCAAACTTAAACAGAAAGTTCATGCAGGTCAGGTTGTCGCTGAGTTTCAACCAGTGTATTCAGTTTCAGCAGTATCAAAAGTGTATGAATCTCAGTGGATCTGGTTAAAAGTTGGGCAGAAAATTGAAATGCGAATTCGCAGTCTTCCAGGAATTGTATGGAACGGGGAAGTTAGGCGAGTTGATGACCTGGGACAGAGCAGTACAACGGCAGTAAAGCTTTTTGCGGACTTTGAAGAGAATTCTGATGTGTCATTAAGGTTGGGTATGCAGACAGAGATGACTGTCTTTGCAGAGACTAAAGAAGATGTGCTAATGGTGCCGGCATCGGCAGTTATCAATACTGGAACAAGAACGGTTGTGGTTCTGGCAAAACCTGGCGGTTACTTTCAGCCAGTCAATGTTGTAACAGGTTTAGAGAATGACGAATATATAGAAATTCTTTCCGGATTAAAAGAAGGAATGAAAATAGTAGTTGCTGGCCAGTTTTTGCTAGATTCTGAAAGTGAATTAAAAGCAGAAATAGTACGTATGCAATCATCAACTCATGAAGCCTCATATCAAAATATACCACATCAGGAAAGTGAACATTGATTCGGTATATTATTCAGTGGTCGATAATGAATCGTCCATTAATTATTTTATTGAGCATTATTCTAGCAGCATGGGGTGTGCGTTCTCTAAACCAGATTCCGTTAGATGCTATACCTGATTTATCCGATACACAGGTCATTATTAAATCTAGCTATGCCGGGCAATCACCACAAATAATTGAAGACCAGATTACTTATCCAATTTCGTCTGCCATGATGTCGGTTCCTGGTGCGACAAGTGTTAGAGGATATTCTTTTTTCGGTGACAGCTACGTATATATATTGTTTGAAGATGGTGTTGATCCTTACTGGGCAAGGTCACGTGTTTCAGAATACTTAAGTGAAATTGAAAAAAACTTACCAACTGGTGCAGTATCACAGCTTGGTCCAGACGCGAGTGGTGTTGGTTGGGTATATGAATATGCTTTGCTGGATAGAACAGGGAAGCACGATTTAAGCGATTTACGTTCTATACAGGACTGGTTTTTAAAATATGAGTTAGAGTCATTGCCAGGTGTAGCAGAAATCGCTGCTGTTGGCGGTATGGTTAAGCAATATCAGGTTATTGTTGATCCTAATGTTTTGCATAATGAGCTAGTAACCCTTTCGTCTATAATCGAAGCACTTAAAAAGGGAAATCAGGAAGCCGGTGCTTCGGTTCTTGAATTGTCAGAAGCAGAATACATGATTCGGGTACACGGATATCTATCAGGTATTGAGGATCTGAAAAAAGTGGGTCCATTGGGTGTTAACTCTGTCGGTGATGCAGTGTTTCTTGGTGATATTGCAGAGATTAGAGAAGGCCCTTCTCCAAGGCGTGGCATAGCTGAACTTGATGGTAAGGGTGAGGTTGTTGGTGGTATAGTAGTGATGCGCTGGCAAGAAAATGCACTTGCCACTATCAACCGTGTTGTTGAAAAAATTAATC
>JBFHVQ010000109.1:0-6877 GCA_041589455.1 Gammaproteobacteria bacterium
AATGTCAACAAACAATTTATAAGAATATTTTTTATTGCTTAATTGCCTTTTCGTGGTGGATATACGGAACTAATTAAGATTGAGGTTATGGTAGCTTTCACTGATTTTTTCATTAAGTGATTGATTTTTATATATTTCAAGTGTTTCCAGTAAGGTCGCCTGCCAACTGATCTCCGGATCATAGCCAAGCTGTTGTCGAGCATCATTCAGACTAATATCGGGTGATTTAAGCATGTCGATCATGGCGGTCGTCATCAAGGTATGTTGATTATGCTGACGAAGCTTGCCCTGAAACCAGAGTAAAGGGCTCGCCAGGCTAGCTGGCAGTCCCCAGCTCATTGGGGCAGATTGGCATTGTTGCTGGATAAAACTCATTACATCTGAGTGGCTTGGCACCTCGGGACCGGTAATATTGATACAGCTATAATTTGCCTCTAGGGGTGCCAGTGCGGCCCGACTAAAGGCCTGCCCGATATCTCTGCCATCAACCAGTGGAAGGTGGCCCATTGGACCTGTGATATAAGGAAGAGAGGAGTAGCTGTCACGACTCAGTAACAACGGTAGAAGCCCCATATTGAGTCGTCTACCGGAATATATTCCGAGTCTTAGATTAATAAACTGGCAGCGACTATCATGATAGTTTCGTAGGTAATCTTCCACCGCGATCAGGCAATTAATCATTGGCCAGTAAGCCCTCGGCTGGCCGCTGGCCGCAGACAGATTTCTTTGCCCGCTACGGGCGACAAACAGGCTGCTGAGATTTACAAAGCGGCTAACACGCCATTCGATGGCATGGTTAATCAGATCCAGTGTTGGTTCAAGGTACGCTTTGTTGCAGGTATCTCCACTGTCTTCAAAACTGCTCCAACCCGCTGCATGACAGATAATATCTATACCGGTCAGTACTCGATCCAGGTAATCTGGGTCACGCAAATCTCCTTCTCGAACCTCTCCGGTATAGCTGGAAACCAGTTGTTTGCGGTTACGACAAGCAGCTACCACCTGAACATCTGGGTGATTAATACTGGCAAGTGCCTCGAGAATATGGCTGCCTACAAAACCTGTAGCGCCGGTAACCAGAATTTTTGCGATGTTCCTGTCCTTTGATATCGATATATTTTTATTATATGTGATTCTAACCGATTAGTGATTTGGTGATGCAGCACCTTTTAGTAGAAAATATACTGATCTCGGCCATTTTCCTTGGCCTGATATAGTGCGTTATCTGCTTTATCCAGTAGATCCTTGAGGTCGTCATCAGAGTGCTCAGATACATAAATTCCAATACTGGTGGTGATATAAATGTTTTGTTTATCAGTGTGTATAGCAGTATCAGAGATTGCGTTTTTAATACGAGTTGCGAGATGTATGGCGGCATCTTTATTCGAATAAGGCGCCAGCAGAATAAACTCTTCACCACCGAAACGGCCCAGAATATCTATATCTCGAATACAGCGTTTGATGCGTTGTGCCGCTTCCTCAAGAACATGGTCACCAATGACATGGCCGTAGTTGTCATTGACCTGTTTGAAATGATCAAGGTCTATAAATAATAACGATATCGGGTAGTCATTGCGCCTGGCAATATTGAGTTGTGATTGAGCTAGAGATGTAAACCAATCACGATTGTTGATATGAGTTAGTGGGTCGAGGCGACTTTTCTGTTCCAGTTCAAGTCGGCTTTGCTCCAGGTCTTTGATAGTTTTGTGAAGGTGCTGGTTGGCTGATTGTAATTGCTCGGTTTGCTCGTCAATAATCTGTTGAAGGTGTTGCTGGATATTGTAACGATCATACTCAGTTGAAATCCGCTGAGCCAGGAAATCGATGATCTCAATCATAAAGCCTTTTTGATTCATAGGCTTATCATCAAGAACAACCAATAGTCCAAGGAGGTCGCCTTTCTGTCCAAGTAAGGGAGTACCCGCATAGGATTCTATGCCCATGTCTTTCAGTAAGGTGTCATCGGGAAATTTTTCAGTCACATTTTTATCATGTACACAGACGCGATCACCACTCATAACAATTTCGCAGGGGGTAGATGCCAGTTGATAACTAAAATTGTCCAGATAGTAGTGATTTCCCCAGACAGCATCAGTTTGGATGGTATCAGGTGCTTCTGGGTTAGCATGTCCTACAAAGACATATTTTACATCCAATGCTGTGGCAATGTTCTTGACTATTTCAGTGAGGTAGTCAAGACCGCTAACTGACTGGTCTATATAGAGAATCTGGCGAAGTATCTCAAGGGTCTGTTTTATTGATGGCTCGTTAGGGACTTGCATAGTAGATGAAACCTGAATGACTATAGAGCTGTTTGTTCTCTCCTGTCCAACGTGATATAGGCTGATACATACCTAAATCGTTGATCAGTAGTATAGACCAAATTCCTTAATGCCATTCAGTTGTTCGGATGAGTGCTGCAAGTTTCTGCAGGATTTCTCACGGCTTGTTTAATTGATGAACTGAAACAGAAAATCTTAGTCTTCGATATCCAGGTTGATGTATTATTAGCGTATTATGAATAGCCTATCAATATTGATGGTTATATCGAACAATGTATGAGTCTCTGTGTTGATGATCAAACACAGGGGCTTTTTTATCTTATAGTTAGAGAATGTGAGTTTAGAAGCAGGTTAATTATTATGCCAAGACCCCCAGTAAACCCAGCACAAGACTTCAAGTATCCTGGTATCGATGAAGATAAGTTCGGTGGAATGACGAACAGCGGTAAAATAATTCGCGATGCATATGTGTTTGAAATTATAGAAGAAACAGAAACCTGTAAGGGATGGACACTGGCGGGGCTGGAAGCTTTGGAGCATAAGGTTAATGCCGAGTGGGATAAATACGGCTGTATGGTAAGCGGCTTGCCTGAAGCATTATTTGAACGTCATAAGCGTATCCATGGTGATGCTATTAAAAAAGCCCGTGAGCTTGGCTGGAATGGCGAATTTGAAATGTCGAATGATGACTAAACATGCTTTGAGTGGAGGAGTGGCAGTCCTCTAACGCATTCTATCGTTCTTAAAGTTAAAGCGTGTTAGTAAACGTAACAGGCTTTTGTAAAGACTATACATGCCATGGCAAGCTTTGGGTTGCCAGTTCAAAGACCATTATTAGGTAGTGGGATTTCGTGATTACTCCTAATTATTCCTAACTACCAATGGTTATTTTAATTACCCATCTTATGAAACGAAATGTCAGCTATTGCAAACAGCTGCTTAAATATCTCTTCTTGAGAAAGATATCCACTACCATCTTCAGCCTTTCAGTATCGACGCCCGTATGGCTCATTGACTCAGACTTTTTGGGTTTGTTTGCTTTAACCAGACTTAAGTAAGCATAAATGTGAAGTTGAGATTGATTATAAAAGGACGAGCTATACAGCAAAGACTTAACTTTAAGTGTTGAAAAACTTAAAGCAAATGATGCTAACTTATATATTTAAGTTGATGCCAGAGTAAAGTTAAACTGCGCCCCCTCATGAGGTGTACTTTCAACCCATATTTTTTGCTGGTGTAATTCAATAATCTTTTTCACGATACATAATCCAAGTCCAGCGTGGCCATCGGTTCTCTCAGGTGTATGTGCCTGATGAAATCGTTCAAATACCAGTGACTGCTGAGATTTATCAATGCCGCAGCCTTGATCGCAAACTCTGATGGTGAGGCTACCATCTTCAGGAGCTTTAATCTGGATATTAATGGTGCTGTTTTGTGGGCTGTAGTCGATAGCATTATTGATCAGGTTATCGAGAACACGTTCGATTAAACCCAGGTCAGCATAGACTTGAGGATTTTCGCTTTCTGAATGGATATTCAGCTGAATGTTTTTTGACTGTGTCTGGATCTGAAATTTATTTAAGACATCATATATTAATTCCAGTAGTGGGAAATTTTCCATTACGGGCTGCTTTTCCCTGGCATCCAGTTTAGCTAACTCCAGCAATCCATCAATCAGAGTTTGTAAACCTTTTGACTGCTTTTTTGCCGTTTCAAGATAACTTTTTTTCTGAGTGTCTGTCAGAGAGCTATATTTTAGTGTGATTGTTTCAAGGTAACCCTGTACCGATGCCAACGGTGTTCTCAGATCGTGTGAGATATTGGCGATCATTTCACGGCGTAGAGTATCTTGTTGTTTTAAAGCACCCCATTGCTGTTGAATATGGTTTGCCATATTGGCAATGTTATTCTGAAGCTCGCTAATTTCATCCCTGGTTTGCGACAGATTTTTTTGAGGTTCAATATGTCCTGAGAAATCATTAGCTACATAATTAAATACCATACGTTGCAGTTTGTTCAGGCGACGGGTTATTCTGTAAAAAAAATACAGGCCCAGTAATAAACCTAAAAACAGGCTACCAGTGATAACGATTCCACCCAGATGGATAGTCATATTCTGAGACTGTTTGTTAATAGCCTCACTTAGCTGTTCGCTCTGTAAAACCACATAAAGATAGCCCTCAGGATTATCTGAATCAGGTATTGGTGTAACGGAAAAAGGTTTTTTAGAATCATGGGAGCGAGGATCATCCCCGGGTATAGGCACCGATGCGTTCTGCTTCAACTGCTGGGTAATAGGAGGCAGACGAACGCTGTTGCGTTTGACTTTGCCAGGTTCAGCGGAGTAGGCGAGGATATTACCAGCAAGATCCAGATAATATATTTCGATGCTTGGGTTAATCGTCATATACTGCATAAACGTTTCTTTCATGGCTTTTATATCAATCTTTCCCTGACGCACAATCTTTCTATCATTTACCAGGTTTTGTGCCAGGTCCTGGTTAATAAGTTGTCGACTGGACTGGGTAATTTGTTGATACATATAATAGGCAAAAATGGTATAGGAAAGCCCTACAACCAGTAAAATGAGTGCCAGGCCAGCAGCCATTTTGAAATACAGACTATGATAAAAGTGATGTTTCATTTTAGAATTTCATTTTAATGTGAGGAGGCAATAAATTGATAGCCGACACCCCAGACAGTTTTAATATATTGCGGTGTTCGTGGATCTGTTTCCAGTTTGCTACGCAGACGATTAATGTGAGAATTCACAGTGTGTTCATAACCTTCGTGGCCATAACCCCAGACTTGGTCCAGTAACTGGCTACGCTCAAATACCTGGCCAGGGTGCCGAGCAAAAAATACCAGCAGGTCAAATTCTTTTGCGGTGAGTTCGAGTTTCTGTTGTTGACGAATGACTTCCCGGTTTTGCGTATTGATCTGAAGGCCACAGAACTGAAGTTGTTGTGGTTCAGACTCGGGGTTTTTCATTGCATTCTGGCGACGAATTAAAGCTTTAACACGGGCAATCATTTCGAGCAGGCTAAAGGGCTTGGTGAGATAGTCATCAGCACCCAGTTCCAAACCCAGCACCCGATCTACTTCTGATGAGCGTGAAGTTAGCATAAGTATTGGTACGTAATTCTGACATTCACTGCGTACTTTTTTACATATTTCCAGACCATCCATGTCGGGTAACATGATATCGAGAATAATCAGATCATAGGAATTCTGTTTGATTGCTGACCAGCCATGAAAGCCGTTATGATAGGTGTCTAGATGGATGCCAATATCAGTCAGGTGCAGGCTGACTAAATCAGAAATATCCTTATTATCCTCGATCAGAATGACGTGCTTATTATTCATTGTCTACAAAAGCTGCTCAAGGCTCCCCCCTGAACAGCTTACTCCTGTTGTCGTTTAACCTAGAGTTCAGTCACTGTAATGCGTAATGCAGCATTATCAAACCGTGTAGCTTCACTTAAGGTTGAGTCATTAAAGTTATCGGCGTTAGAAACTATACCACTATGTAATGTGACCACGGAGGTAACGTCATCTCGAGCCGCGTTAAAGCCTTCGCCGCCATCTTCAGGTCCTGGTATTGTTCCACTCAGCTCACTATTGAATTCTGTGCCGGCGTCATACACAGGAGCATAGTAAACAGTTGTCTGACCCTTTTGTAACTGATTTAGTTCCAGTGAGTTAACACCACTAAAGGCATCATTGGTGTTTACCAGCATGCCTGCCAGTGTAAGTCGATTAATATCTTTGGCTTGTGTGGTAATTGTAAAGATGAGTGTTTCACCGGGTAATATAATATTTGAGCCCTGATACTGTGGATTTAGCGGGTGCAGTGTCAGCAGTGCATCAGTGTCCCCTCCCTCGGCCATTTGTTCAAGCTCTACAGAGGCGGCTTCTCCAATATTCCACAGTTCGACATCATTACGGTGTATCAGTGCCATAGGGGGTGATAGCGGTTGTGCATGCGTTAAATTGGTAACACTGATGCTGTATTCTTGCGGTGTAGCATTGTCGCAACCGGACATTAACAGAAGGCTGAAAATGGTAGCTGTCAGAGAGTAATGTTGAGTATTTATTTTCATTAGTCTGGACTCCTATTTAACTTCGATAATGAGGCGAGCAACCGGATTCAACCAGCGATGTACCCGGCTATCCAGGTCACTACTTCCGCCATTAATGTCCGTATCACCAATAACACCTCGGTGAATATGTACATATACATTACTATCGACATTCGCCAGACCGCTGGCGTTATTACCATTAAGACCCAGTGGGTCCAAAGGAATACCCGCTGCTCCAGGTGCTCCTGCGCCATTAACGATTTCATCATTGGCTTCAGTACCGGCGTCATAGGCGCTTAGATGATAGGTGTAGATGCCTTTTTTCTGGGGAATTGGTAAAGCATCTAGTCCGACAAAACCATCATTGGTTGGAAGTATCATGCCAGTGATTGATAAATAGGAATTGGAGTTGTTTACAGTCATATCGAAACTGACACTCTCACCAGGTGCCATTAAACCTGCTGCCGGGTTCTCGATAATATCTGCACTAATGGCGGTCATGTCACTCACCAG
>JBFHVQ010000110.1:0-6808 GCA_041589455.1 Gammaproteobacteria bacterium
ACTCCTCTACAGTTCTATTGTGTCTTTAGCTATGAAGTTTTTGCTTTATAAATATTCGCTTATTTATTTTGATATATATATACATGGTATCCTATGGCGCGAATGTTTCTAATACTATTGCTTTAGCATTTACGTGTAAAATTCTACTATGTTGGTTATGTGTTTTTAGATCGAGAAATGAATTGGCCTTCCATATTTCTGTGTTGTAGTCTGTGGTAAGCATACATGCTCCCTTCATGAATGTATTGCCAAAGCGTGTTCAGTAATCCTTTGCACTTACCTTGTTTTGTAAACAAAGGATATCCAAATAATCTTAAATATACACGACTCAATTGATATGCCTCGAAGTGTTCGATTTCTGATCTTCGTAATCGTTTGTGCCAGCTAGTTATTCGGCTTGAATCAGGTTTGTTACCGACAAGGTTATGTTGATCGCGAGTAAACTCAGGTAGTTTCAGGCTACCTCCGTTTATCATGTTTTTATGATAAGGGGTTTTGATATGTTGACATATTGTAATAATTTCACATTTAGGGTTTGTCACAAGGTCTTCATAGCGGACTCGATGACAATTTTCGCCTTCTGCTATTTCAACCTGCATCGCCTGATTTAAACGCTGACTCCAGAAACGTGTACCCATATACGCATTATTAGGGCCCCAGTTTAGAGTCTTCAGTGAATGAAATATTGCTCTTCCATCACGGACTATATGTATAAACCTGGATTCTGGAAAATAGTGTTTTAGAATCACATAATACTTCATATTATCTGGTGTATGGTCGATCCATAGTCTTGCTGTGAGTTTGTTCTCATGATGCACACTAACATACAGATTTATAATCGATTGTATTGTTCTTCTAACATCATTCATATCGATGAGTGATTTTATCTGTTCGCTATACTGGTTGATTTTCCATGTCGCAAATCTAAAATTATTATTTAACCAGTCGCATATTTGATCAGGATCGCTAAATGCATTATTATGCATAAGTATTATAAGTTCGTGTATGAATTGTGATTCAGGTGTTGCAACTGCATTTTTGTTTGATCCCAGCATGTCCCCTAACATTGTTGTACCGCTTCGATCGCAACCAAAAATAAATATAGGACTATACTGTATTTCTTTATATCTCATTTTGTCTTACCTTCTATTAGTGCGAATTGTACTGATGCAGTTGGTCTTTCTGTATCGGGTTGAGTTATTTTATAAGCAAATATTGCTGTTACAATATTTTGAATTATGAGTCCTGTACTTACTGCATAGGCCATTCCTTCAGCTTGCCATTGATATGCGAATATTGCGCTCAAGGATATAGTGATAGATGTAGATATGATTATGATTCTTTTAAGTAGGACTTCGTGACCACAACTGGTTAATACATACCCTGCAGGTCCGGTTATTATATTAAATAACTGTCCGATGGTTAGAATCTGTAATATAATCATTGATCCATTGAAGTCACTACCAAATATCATCATTATTATTTCCGGATAGAATAAAAAAACTATAACTATTGGTAGGCTTAATATTGTCAGTCCCAAACAGGAATTGAGCCATAAATTTCTGACATTACTTATGATGTTGTTTTTGTAGCTGATTGCTAAACGTGGTGCGACAATTCCATTGCATACTATAAGTAAAACTGATATTTGTGTTACCAACCGATGAGCAATGCTGAATTCACCGACTTCTGTATCATTTGAGTAGAATGAAAGAATTGGTATGCAGGAATATATAAGAATCCAGTTAAAAATATCAAGTGGGAATATGTGCTTACTGTTTTTTGTTATATCAACATAACTGTTTTTATTAATGGCTTTTAATTTATTTTTTTTCACCAATAATGTATTGTTTATATGTATACCAGATATAAACTGTGCAGCCATGGCTGCCATAACAAATATGCTACAAATCACTGTTATGTTCAATATGTTTAAACTATATAGCACGCCTATGAGCAGGATAAATATTATTGGCATGTAAACCGTTTCACACAAGGTGGCCATTACTGGTTTACGACAGGATTTAAGTACGCTGGTATTAATAGCGCTCAAACTCATCGGTAAGGTGGCTAGTATAATGATAACTAGCGGTATCATCAGGTTGTTGCTGTCACTGAGTAACTTGGCTATTAGCGGTGAAAATAAAATAAGGCATCCAGTAACTAGCGCTGCAGAACGTATGATTGTGTGCTTAATCTCTATATATAATTCAGCTAGCTCATTTGAATCGTTTTTTGTTTTTTCATCGAATGCTATGGCGGCATGTTTGAGTAATGCTGTTTCATAGCCCCGTTTGGCAATAACAATTGATAGATATAAAACGCTCAAAGCAACAAAGAATAATCCACTTGCCTCAACGCCCAGTGTTCGAACAACAATCAGGTGAATGCTAAAGGCCAGTATTAGTCCCAGGCCTCTTACAAGTAAGCTGCCAGCGAATACGCTTTTTATCCCATATTGCGCCTTTCCCACTTGTTGTTTTGATGACGCCTGTATCACTGAAGATTCCTGAGTGATTAGAGATACCCAATCATTTGCAATAGTTGGGCCATAACTTACAAACAGTTCTCTTCATCTAAGTTTCTGAAAAATATAGCTTATTTAGGAATCAGTTATTTGCATTTTGCAGTTATTTTCATTATGCAATTGACTTTGCAAAAGGGGATCTTATTAACAGTGCATTACCAATACCTACACAGTTCATGCATGTACATTGGTTATCTCTCCGCCTGGTTGGGAATACGCTGGATATCTTGTGCAGTATAATAACCATCAGCACCAGCAGTCATCGAAACTATGAGGTTCAGTATCAACTGCAAGGTGATGTTGTAAGCTTAGCTATGGAAATTGTGATACAAGAGGAGTTATTTATTACCATGCTGTTAACCTTCCAATGCCTTCAGTGTGGTTAATAGCTTATAGATCGACCTGGGCTTTAAGTTGTCAACTGTAATAGCTTTTATCTACTATGTGGCATACGACGTGTGTCTTTAGGTGTTATTAAAGTGTTAGTTAAGTGATATCTTTGGTCAGTACTCTCTTCATTTTCGAGTTCTCCCGTCGTTAGTGTAACGGGAAAACTCGCCTTAGGAGTGGTACTATTTAGGGAGGGGAAAGTCATTGTCTAGGTTTTTAATAAAAAAATCACCTCAAATGAGCTGCACTTTTTATTATTGTTGTATATCAGTCTCGCTGTCGGTGCTAGTGGGTTGTTGTTCCATTTGAATTGCTCGTTGTGCCCGTATTTCGGCAATTACTTCGTCAGTAATATCTACTTCTGGATTAAACCAAATCATAGAGTTATCAACGATAGTAACTATATCTGCATTTCTATCTGAAGCAATTTTTTTTGCAATCGGCATAACACTTTTGCGTAACTGTTGAATCAATGTGGCCTGGTACTGCTGCGATTTCTGCGAAGCAAGCATTTTAGCTTGTTGCATCTTCTGATTTGCCTGAAGCGTTAACTGTTGCATGTTTTGCTTATCGTTATTAGTCGGCTTTTTGCTTACTTTTTCTTTTTCATTCTCGAGTTGTTCATTAAGCTTGCTCGAAATAGTTTCTAGTTGTGAGGTTAAATCTTTATTCGCAATTTCAATTTGTTTTTTAATGATTGCGGCTTGACCTGTCGCATTGGCAACGGCGTTAATATCTATCACCACGGTGCTTTGAGGCGGTGTAAAATTTTCGCAGCCAGTAAGTGATAAAAGTGTAAATATAGAAAAAAAAGGAATAATGTGTTTAAGCATGTTGGTTAGCTGAGCCCTTTAGTAATCGAGTGGTATGTCTTTGCTTGGCGACTATAGCATGAGAGGGTACAAAATCAACAATTGTCGATATTAATTACAACTTTTGAATAATTACAATAAACATCGATTGTTAATAAGCTATCTCTCGTAACCTATTGTTTTATAGTTACTCTATAGATCATCAATGTTCTTGTTGTGTACATAATATATTCTTTATTACTCGTTAAATGTTCCCTGGTTAATAATATTTCTTGATATTGTTTTCATGTTTTTACATAAAATCGGATTCATTTACACTTTAATGGGGTTTCTGGTTTGTGATATAAGTTACATAGTGTTTAACTCTATGAATTTACTTCTTTAATACTAACTGGTATCAATTTTGCTAATTTAATTTCCGACTTCATTCGCCTGGAGCTAGGGTATTCGTCAGGCTGTAATGTTAAGTGTTTCTAAAGCGTGAAATTTAGAAGCAAAATGAAAAATGAAAAAAGATTATGGACTGTAAAAAATGAATAAAAAGAAATTGGTGGTAGCAGTTGCGTGTGCGCTTTCTGGTGGTTTTAGTTTAAATGCCTATGCTGCAAATGATATTGAAATCGTCTCTGGTACAGAATTAACCAATATAACTCAAACAACTGAAGCAGATAGCTCAGTATCTTTTACATCAAATGATGCTGCTGCACGCTTGGGTATTGATAATCTTTTATTCACTTATCCTTTGCCTCCTGTGGTGTCAATTACGACTAGCGATTTAGGCGCCAACACTGAATTAGGTAACTTGACGCTAAATGCCGATCTAGATAACGATTACGGTTATATGCAGTACGATTTTACAGCTCATAACAATATTATTATATCTTCTAGTATTAGTGGCACTCGTTACTTAGACCTAAACTTAAATGCTGATAGCGATGCTGATGGCAGTGGAGAAGTTATACTAAACGGCTCAATAGCAGGGAGCGTTGATACAACTATTGCAGGTGCACTCACTATAGGTGCAACAGGTTCATACAATTTAGACGGGTTCTATACTCAAACGTCATTAACAGCCGATAGTATAGATAACACAGCCGGTGGTACGTTTAATTTCACATCAGGTCATTTGAGCTTAACTAAGTCGGGAATCAATGTGGGTGCTGGTGGGTTACTCGGTTCATCGGTAGCGCTTACTAATACACGCATGTTAGATATTAGCGGCGACCTAAATATCGAATCAGGATCTAATGTAACCATTGACCATGGAACACATTCATTTGGCTCAGTTACAAATGCGGGTGTATTTACATTCAACTACGGAACACTAGAACTATCAAATAGCGGCTTAACAGTTGGTGTAGACGGTTTGTTAGGCGATGATGTTACTTTAGCCAGTAACAGACGTTTAAATGTTGCAGGGGATGTAACAGTTGATACAGGAGCTAGTTTACACGCTAATGGTTGGTTAGGCTCAGCTGTTTTTGGTTCTAATTTATTGAACAGCGGTAATGTCGGTGTTACTGGTAGTAGTGCTCGTTTAGAAGTTGCAGGCAATATAGTAAATGACGGTGTAGGTGGTGAAGGAATTACTACTTTAGATGGTGGTCGAATTACGGCCAATAATATTCTTAATACCAATGGTGGATCTTTAAATTTTATTTCAGGTTTAGTGAGCTTAACCGGAGCAGGTTTGACTGTAGGTACAGATGAATTATTAGGTAATGATGTTGTTTTATCCTCTGCACGCCATTTATACGTGGCTGATGATATTTTGGTGAATTCAGGCGCTAGCTTTACTGTAAATAGCAGTGGTTATCTAGGAATGGGTGTTAGCATTTTAGATTTCGACGATGCTGCTAATAATGTAAATATTATAAACAGTGGCAATGTTAATTTTAATGGAGGCACATTTAGAGTAGATGGTGCGACCACGAATGATGGCGGTAACATGCTGCTGGCTGGTGGTACCTTCATAACTGATAGCATTACAAATATAAATGGAGGTACGTTTGATTTTACATCCGGACGACTAGAATTGAATAACTCCAATTTAACCATTGGTTCTACAGGTTTGCTGGGTGATACCTATGTAAATACATCTTCACATAGTGCTGCAATTAGTGGTGATGTCACCATTGATGAAGCAGCTAGTCTATCAATTGATAGTGGCACCTTTAGTGCAGGAAATATTATTAACAATGGTGCATTCAGCTTTAACGGCGGTTCCTTTTACCTTACAGGTTCAGGACTCGATATTGGTGAAACAGGGCTTCTTGGGGAGACTGATACGGTATTAACTGCAAGCCGTAATTTAAATGTTGCGGGTGATATCACTATTAACTCTGGTGCCAGTTTAACCGTCGATGGTGGTTATTTTTACGCGGATAATATTATTGGAAATGGTGATTTTAATTTTAACTCTGGGTATATGGAGCTTTCCGGTGTTAATGACTTAATAATTAATACGAATGGCCAATTAGGTGACGTGGTGCTTGATAATACCCGTCGTATGAATGTGGCTGGTAATGTCGTCGTGGAAACGGGAGCAAGCCTCACAGTAAATGATGATGGAGGAGCTAACAACACAGAATTTGGTGGGCTGCATAATAGTGGTAATGTAAGCATTAAAGACGAATCTTTAACGATTGCTGGAAATATAACAACAGATGGTGCCGGTTTTACAAGCTTTAATGGTAACTCGAATCTAATCGACGGAGTCTCAAATACTTTAACTGCAAATAGCATAGTAAATACGAATGGCGGTAAATTTAACTTTGTATCAGGTGATATAGTTATTGCGGGCGACCAAACCATTGGTTCTAGTGGTTTAGTGAATAACCTGGTTAGGGATCCTGAAAGTAAAATACTACGCTTAACTTCCGGCCGTACATTAAGTGTTGCTGGTGATGTAAGTATAGAATCAGATGCTACATTGGAATTGACTTCTGGTTCAGGCACAACAAATTTCGCATCTAATTTATTAAATAACGGTACAGTCACTACTATTGGTTCTGTCTTGAATGTTGATGGAAATATTATCAATGATGGCTTGAGTGGGGCTGGCAATTTAGTAGTGAAT
>JBFHVQ010000111.1:0-6301 GCA_041589455.1 Gammaproteobacteria bacterium
AGCGTGTGGGTGGCGAGTAGCTGATAGTCTGACTGCTGGATAAAGCCCAGATGAGACTGCAGGCTTTTCATCTCCGGATATTCACTTTCAAAAAAATGTTTTACGTCAACGGGTATGGGTTTTCCTGTCCAGCATAACTCACTGGCAACGAGTATTCCGCCCGGTTTTAAAGATGAATACCAGTGCTGCAGAGCCGTGTGAAAACCCATACTGTATGCCGCAGCTTCGGACCAGAGCAGATCAATGTTGCTAAATTGTGCGGGTATATCCGCCATATCCATACAAAGGGTTTCGATGTACTGATCAAGCGAGGCCGCTTTAGCTCTATGCTTTAAACGCTCAAGAAATGCCGGATAGATATCAATAGCCTGTATCGTTGTGTGCAAGTGGTTCGCTAATACGAGGGTCTGTCTGCCCGTGCCGCAGCCTGCGTCGACGACACGCTTATAAGCTTGCTCGGGTAGCATATGAAGTACCGCAAGTGTATCGGCATCACTGCCCGGCCCAAGTTTATCCATGTCGCCGTAGAAAAGGATTATTGGGTCAGTGGTATTCATAACTCAAGATTCTCACAAAAAGTGAAAAGAGAGGGCAACGGAAAATTTTTACCAGGGAATAATGGAGCCATCGATTTCAAAAAAAGAGCCACTGGAATCCATTGTTAACTTTGATAATGTTTTACGTAGCTGGAAGACGCATTGTTCAGTGCTGATTTCCGCATTGGGGCCACCCATATCCGTCTTTACCCAGCCCGGGTGTAATATGGCAACCTTTACACCCCTTGGTTTTAAATCAATTGCTGCACTCACAAATGAGGCATTTAATGCAGCTTTCGATGATCGATAGACATAACTGCCGCCGGAGCCGTTATCGGCCATACTGCCCATTTTGCTACTCATGACCGCTACGGTTTTCAATTCGCTATTCGCGACATGATCAATAAACGCCTCAGTGACTTTGAATGGCGCGATGGTATTAACACGGAAAGTGTCCAGCCACTTCTGTTCATCCGTATGACCAAAATACGCATCGTTCTGGCCATAAATCCCTGCGTTATTGAAAAGAATATCGATGGCAGTGTGTTCCAGCTGCTTAGACAGTTTAGCAAGCTGCTGGGCATTGGTAATGTCCAGTGTGTACAGACTGATATTCTCATGTGCGCTGGTGAGTTGCTGTAATGCGGTTGAGTTATCGGGTTGACGACAACAGGCGAGGACATGCCAGCCCTGTTCGGCATACTGTTTAACCAGCTCAAGACCGATGCCGCGGTTACTTCCAGTGATTAGAATTGTGCTCATAGTGCATTATCTCAATGTGATTGTGGGTTCTGTTCCTGATAAAACTTGCCCCAGTTCCAGGTAAATACGGGCTTTATACCGGAGAGTGAAAAAATTTCAGTCTTTCCGCTGGGTAATTCAAGTATCATGCAGGTGTGGTTGTAGCATGTGCTGCCGGGATTGATAACGTACGTATTACCCATCTGTTCGGCAAAAACCTGGTGTGTATGACCAACAATCAGAATGTCATAGGCGTAGTGTGCAAGAGCATCACTCCAGTATTTGATACGCTCGGGGTAAGGTTTGCCCTCAGGGTCAAGTACTTTTATGCCACCGTGTTGTTCCTGGGGTGGCTCGGCGTGGACGACATAAAGTTGTCGAGACTCGACTTCGAGTTGCAGCGTCAGGGGCAGGCTTTTAAAAAAACTGACGATGGAGGCAGGCTGGTCACCGATTTCATTAAGCTGATCATGGTTGCCGGCAATCATCAGACAGTTTGCCTGTTGTAATAAGTCTATGGTCTCGGAGATTTCATCATCGCCATAACCCGCAATATCACCCGCGCAGATAATATGTTCAACCTGGTGGCTGGCGAAGATTTCCAGAGCCTCCCTGAGCGGGGCTACGGTTGAGTGAGTATCGCTGATAAGGCCAATTTTAGTTGTCATGTTATCAAACTGAATTTAATGATACTTAGTATAACGTGAATGAAGCTAACATAATAAACCCGAAAGTGTTCAGGCCTGACTGAAGCGAGGCCTGAAAAAATCAATGAAGGCACGCACCTTGGTCGGTAATTGCCTGCGATTTGAATACAATGCAAAAGCTTCTTCAACAGGCAGGCCCTTAACCGATATATCAATATCAGGCAGTAGGTCGAGAAGTTTACCCGAAGAGAGCTGTTTATGTATGAGCAGGTCGGGTAACAGGCCAATGCCCATATTCTGTAACAGACAGGATAACATGACATTGACATTGTTCGAACTGAGGGAGTAATTCACGCTCAAACTTGACTCATCTTTCGCATAAATAAGCTGGTTGTAATTTTCATAGACGATAAAATTGTGATGAAGCAAATCCTGAAAATACTCGATGCTGCCATGTTGCTGGATATACGCGGGTGTGGCGCAGAGGACCAGCCGTAGCTTACCAAAAGGTACAGATACATATGAACTGCTTTCCAGTTTGCCAATGCGCAGCACCAGATCCAGGCGGTCTTCGATCATGTCCTGAATATCGTCATTGCATTCAATATGAAGATCAATGTCGGGATATAGTGTTTTAAATTCACTCAGGTAGGGTGCAATTTTAATATCTGCCCATGTATGAGGTACGCTAATTCGCAACAGGCCGGATGGTGATTCGCGTAAGTCACGCAAAGACTGACCCGCTTCAAGGACATCACGCTGAATTTTCTGTGCCCTGTCATAATATAGCTCGCCCGCCTCAGTCAGGCTTAAGCGACGCGTTGTGCGTTGTAATAGCCTTACACCCAGCGCATCTTCCAGGTGAGTAATCTGACGTGAGACAGAAGGCTGTGAGACGCCCAGCAGGCGAGCGCTAGCGGAAAAGCTACCTGACTCTACAACGCTAATAAACGTTTTCATGGTGCCAAAGAGTTGATTGTCGTCCATTCAGTGTGCTCCTGGGGGCTAGTGGTGAATAGAAGGTGTGATGCGGGCCTGTTTATTCACCAGACGTATAAATCCTATACCGAAACAGGTCATTATCAAAGTCTGCTTTTGGCGTAGACTAGCGAAAAAACACAGGAGTGAATGAAAATGAATGAACTGAATCTGAATGGCCAGCATGCGCTTGTTACTGGAGCAAATCGCGGTATAGGTGAAGCCTATGTGCGCTACCTGATAGGAAAAGGTATTACAACCGTCTATGCGGCATCAAGGGATATACATAACCTGAATGCACTGCAACAGGAGTATGGAGAGACGATTCAACCAGTAGAACTGGATGTGACCAATGCTGATCATATTCAGGCATTAAAAGGGAAAATTTCCCAGCTTGATATACTGATTAATAATGCCGGTGTAGCAAATGCCTGCTTTTCAACCTCAGAGAACGCACTGGAGATTGCGCGACTTGAAATGGAAACCAATTTTTTTGGTCCATTGCAAATTACCCAGACAGTATTGCCCTTACTCAAACAATCTGCGAATGGCGTTATTATCAATGTGTCATCAATTGCAGGTATCAGCAATTTCCCGGCGATTGGACCATATTCAGCGACCAAGGCGGCACTGCATTCCTATACGCAGGGGCTGAGGACGGAGCTGGCAGGAGAAGGTATCAAAGTACTGGGGGTTTACCCTGGGCCAATTGATACCCGCATGGCAGCGGATTTTGAAATGGAAAAACCACCCGCAAGCCAGGTGGCTGAGCAAACATTTGAAGCATTAAGGAAAGGTGAGGTTGATGTCCTGCCCGATGATTTTTCTGTACAGATGTATGCGGCCTTTTTGCAGCATCCCCATGAGCTGGAGAAGGTTTTTGCGGAAATGCAGTAAGCCTGAAACAGGTTGTAATGAGGGACGATAAGTGTAATGAGTTTATCGCTTTTTTTTCTTGTGATGAAGTTTATAAGTATATAGTGGAAAAAATCGAGTGCTTGTAACTGGTGTTCAAAACAGGAAAAATTCAACTGTGATTCATCGGTAATTGCGTTAAGCTATGTTTCCACTCAAAAAATAAGGAGATGTTGTTATGGAGTACCGTATCAGTCGTATCCTCATTGTTTTGTTTCTTTATGTATCTTTTAATACACCTGTATTTGCTATTGAAGCCGAGTCGATCAGGGTTTGTCAGAATAATGGCCAGTGCGATAGAAGTCAGTATTGCTATAAGCCATCAGCGCAATGCGATTTAAAAACCTATGGTATGTGTAGCACCAGGCCGCAAATCTGTACCTTTGAATATAATCCAGTGTGTGGGTGTGACGGAAATACATATAGTAATGCCTGCACAGCTGCAGCGGCAGGGGTAAATGTGTCGTATGAAGGGGAGTGTCAGAAAATTGATAGCCCTGCAGTTCAAAAGCCTGATAATGAAAACTACCTGATTGCGCGAGCTCGATTAGAAGTCAGGGAGTGTATTCAGCAGGCCAGGGAGCCAGGCTGGGATATTATCGGTAACGTGCAACGGGTCTCTGCCTGTTTTGCGGGTGGTTACATTACTGATGTGACATTCTCGAAACAGATCGCCTGTCGTCCGAATGAGATTTGTCCACTGGCACCAGTGATTCTTGTGGCTACTGTACAGTTTGGTTGTGATAACGAAGTGATCAGTAGTCAGTGTTACACAGGGCCTGTAGTTGCCATGTCGAGTCATAAAGAACATGATATGAATAAGACGGCTGGGTGTTACACAGTAAGCCTGAATTAAATAGCGAATAATAAAGTGCACAGAAAATATGAAAGAAAAGGAGTAAGAGACGTGATCACTGCTAACATGTTTCTGATTTATTGATCAGGCTAAGCGACTACCGAATATAAGCCTGTTCTAATGTCTAAGGGCCTGCCGACTAGCGGGCCTTTTTTTGTGGTCAGGAAATGTGATGGTGATAGATGATTTGTTGTGGAATATCTGTCGCGCTCATCTATATTCATATTAGCTAATCCTTTAAATTCGTACTGGTAATATTGGTGAGCTGGCCTGCCTAAGGTGGATCAGGCTCAATATAATATCGCCATATCAGAAAGACCTTATATAATGGCAGAGAGTTCGTTAACAGCTAATAAGATGGTTTCCGGGGAGCTGGAAGACGTTTCATCTACACACAGCCAGCTTGGTCTGACAGCAGTAGACCCTCCTTTAAAAAGTGATTTTCGGCGATACGTAATTATTTTAACCGTTTCATTCAGCATAATGCTATTGCTGGTTGTGCTGGTGACGTGGTATGGAATTAATAATCTATCGACATTACAGAAGCAAATTGAAGATGTTATTGATGGCCCCATGGAAAGGGTAATTGCAACAACTCAAATGGAAACGGCGGCACGTCTAAGGATTATGAATATGTATAAGATGGCGCTGATTAACGATCCGTTTGTTCGAGATGATATCAATATGAAACTGGAATCGTTAGCTAACAGGTTTACAGCAGCACGACTAGAGTTTGAAAGTACGAAAATGTCGGATGAAGAGGTAAGGCTGTTAAAAACTCAGGGAGAGCTTACGGGTATAGCTCTGCCATTACAGAGAGAGTTGAGTGACCTGTTGCTAGCGGGTGAAAATGAAAAAGCACATAAGCTGTTGATTGATCGCGTAACGCCAGCTCAGAGTAATGTGAGTGATATTTTAAATGAGTTGTACAGCTATCAGGTTTCAAATGCTAAAAAAGCTTTGTTGACATCGAGACAGAAATATAAAAATACATTAACAGGTATGATATGGATGTCAGGCAGTGTTCTGGTAATTGGGCTAAGTATTATGCTGTTTATTATAAAGCTGGCCTATAAAACAAATACTGAGAGGGAAAAATATCTATCAGAGCTGGAAGAAATAAATGAGGCGTTTAGTGTCAGCACAAAAGAGCTGGCAGATGCAACACAGAAAGCGAATATTGCCAATGAGACAAAGAGCTCATTTATTGCCAATATGAGTCACGAAATGAGAACGCCGCTGACCGCAATCATTGGTTTTGCAGAGGATATCCTGTCGTCAGATAATATAGATTCCAGAAGTAAACCTTCGGTGCAGATTATTGCGCGTAGTGGCAAACATCTATTAAGGATTATAAATGAAGTGCTGGATATTTCTAAAATAGAATCTGGAAAATTAGAAATAGAGAAAATCAATTGCTCGTTGTTTACGTTGATTCATGAAGTTGAAATACTGTTAAATCTACAGGTTGAAGAGAAGGGCTTAAACTTAAACGTAGTATACGAGTTTCCATTGCCTGAGATAATAAACACAGATCCAACAAGATTAAAACAGATCCTGCTTAACCTGTGCTTTAACTCAATAAAATTCTGTGAAGAAGGAAGAATAGAAATTACAACATCGTATGA
>JBFHVQ010000112.1:0-6234 GCA_041589455.1 Gammaproteobacteria bacterium
GATGGGAAAAACCTGCCCGTTTATCTGTCTGGGTAAAGATTTGAATATTGAAATGGCTTTGCTAGAAAGTGGAATAGTTCTGTCTTCTGTATTCTTTGTGTCCAGAAAGGTAATAGTGCGATTATTAAGTTTCACATTTTCCCAGCGTAAATTAGCCAGTTCACTACGTCTCGCACCTGTTTCAATAGCCAGTTCGATAAGGGTCTTAATTTCTCCGCCGTAGGTTTCAGCCGCCTGAATTAGTTTAGTGTATTCACCAGGCTGTAGGCGTCTGTCACGAGCCTTTCCCTTTGGTGGAATGGTAATTAAATCGACAGGGTTACCTCTGGGTAAGTAGATGTCCCATTCTTTCTGGGCTATTTTCAGAATGCGGCCGAGTAAAGAGATTTCCTTTCGGACAGTATCGTTCTTCACAGACTCAAGACGGTAGTCTCTATATTCTTTTACAACACTGGGAGTAATAGCGGCAAGTACCAGGTGGCCAAGTGACTTATCTAGGAGACGCAATCTTGACTCGATATCGTATTTAGATTTCTTAGAAGAAGCGATTTCGACTTTGTATTGTTTTATGGCTTCAGATAAAGAGGTGGTTTCTGCTTCTGTTGTTGAAACAAAAATACCTCGATCCATTTCAGATTCAACCAGGCGAGCCCACTGTTCTGCTTTGGCTTTAGTGGGTAACGTTTTGGATATGGTCTTATAGCCTTTCTTACGAACTTTGGCTTGCCACTGACCTTCACCGCGCTTGTTGATACTGGCCATATTTGCCTCCCTGGTTATTTAGTCATTTTGGTGTCCCAATTTAAACTGAGTGTCCCAAAATTGTCCCAAAAAGGCAAATGAGAAAATGGCGCGCCTAAGAGGATTCGAACCTCTGACTTCCACCTCCGGAGGGTGGCGCTCTATCCGGCTGAGCTATAGGCGCTTATATATCAAGGTTTTAGAAGGGTGTCTAAAATTGAAACAACCTTGAGTTTCAAAATATTTTACAGATGTTTCGTCCCTGATTCACGCCCTGATTTTTATTTGCCTTTGCCTCCGGAGGGCAACGCTCTATCCAGCTGAGCTAAAGGCGCATAGTGTATTTCATTGTATCCTCTAAGAGGATTATTCTGTACATCCTGTACTTTACCCCTAAGCAAAAAGCGCTTAGGTGCCAGGGTGTGATAAAAGCATCTCATCCTGTTCTAAGTTGTACCAGACAAATTGCTCGAACAGCAGGCCTTTCCCTTGGTCGGGCAATGGGTTACCCCGACTGAGCGAAAGACGTAGTCGGGTGTCTGAATACGTTTGCAAGGCGCAGAGTATATCAGAATTACACTCACCCTCAATTATTCCGCTAATTAGAATGTAAGAGTTTTAAGTATTGAACAAATGTGCCGTAACAGCAGTGAAGTCACGTCTAGGCTTTCTGGTACTGTGTTCATGTTGAGAATCATAGATGCCAGATATTGCTATGCTGAGTTAAATAAGTGAATCCAATAGCAATCTGAAATATAATTAGTGGTCTTATTACCATTTCAGGTCAGATTCAGGCCTAACTTTAAGAGATGACATATATGGCAGATTCCAAGATTATCTATACCGAAACCGACGAAGCTCCCGCACTGGCAACCTATTCACTGCTGCCGATTATTCAGGCTTATACCCGAGCGGCTGGTATCGATGTCGAAACTCGCGATATTTCTCTTTCTGGGCGTATTCTCGCAAATTTCCCTGAGAAGCTGACAGATCAGCAAAAAACGGGTGATGCGCTGACCGAGTTAGGGGAGCTGGCGAAAACGCCGCAAGCAAATATTATCAAGCTACCAAATATTAGTGCGTCGATTCCTCAGCTAACCGCCGCAATTAGCGAGCTTCAGGCGCAGGGTTATGATATTCCGGATTATCCACAGGAGCCTGCATCGGATGAAGAGAAAGAAATACGCGCACGTTATGCCAAAGTGCTGGGAAGTGCGGTAAATCCGGTGTTACGTGAAGGTAACTCGGATCGCCGTGTGGCAGGGCCAGTAAAAGAGTTTGCGAAAAAAAACCCACATTCAATGGGTGCCTGGAGCGCGGATTCAAAATCACATGTCGCCTCAATGAGCGATGGGGATTTTTATTCGAGTGAGCAGTCTGTTATTTGTAAAACAGCAGGCAATGTGAAGATAGAATTCACCGCTGAAGATGGCGTTGTCACGACCCTGAAAGAAAGCACAGCGGTACAGGAAGATGAAGTCATTGATGCATCGGTTATGAATGTCAGAAAGTTATGTGAGTTTTTTGAGCGTTCGGCACAGGATGCAAAAGAGCAGGGTGTTCTGCTGTCTCTGCATCTAAAAGCCACGATGATGAAAGTGTCTGACCCCATTATGTTTGGCTATGCAGTGAATGTTTATTACAAAGATGTGTTTGAAAAGTACCGCGAGACATTTGCAAAAATTGGTGTCAATACGCGCAATGGTCTGGGTGATGTTTATACCAAGATTGCAGACTTACCCGAGGCTAAGCGTAAAGCGATTGAGAGTGATATTCAGGCGGTGTATAAAACCCGTCCCGAACTGGCCATGGTAAATTCTGATAAAGGAATTACCAATCTGCATGTCCCCAGTGATGTGATAATCGATGCATCAATGCCGGCGGCCATTCGTTCATCTGGTCAGATGTGGGGCACAGATGGCAAGCTGCATGATACCAAGGCGATGATTCCAGATCGTAATTATGCTGGTATTTATCAAGAAGTTATCGACTTCTGTAAACAGCATGGCGCCTTTGACGTTACCACAATGGGTAATGTCAGTAATGTTGGTTTGATGGCGCAGAAAGCGGAAGAATACGGTTCCCATGATAAAACCTTTGAGGCTCCGGCTAATGGCTCCATTAGTGTGAAAGATGATGGTGGCAACACCTTGTTAGAGCATAATGTTGAGCAGGGTGATATCTGGCGTATGTGCCAGACCCGAGATTTACCGATTCGTGACTGGGTCAAGCTGGCGGTCAATAGAGCGCGCCTTACGGGTAACCCGGCGATTTTCTGGTTAGATAAAAACCGTGCTCATGATGCGAACCTGATTGGCAAAGTCGATGTTTACTTGAAAGAGCATGATACCAGTGGTCTGGAAATTAAAATCCTGTCACCCGTTGAAGCGACGCGCTATACACTGGCGCGTGTTCAGAAAGGTGAAGATACGATTTCAGTCACAGGAAACGTATTACGTGACTATCTAACAGACCTGTACCCTATTCTTGAATTAGGTACCAGTGCAAAGATGTTATCTATTGTGCCATTACTTGCTGGTGGCGGGCTGTTTGAAACCGGTGCAGGTGGTTCAGCGCCAAAACATGTACAACAGCTTACTGATGAAAATCATTTGCGTTGGGATTCGTTAGGCGAATTTCTGGCGCTAGCGGTTTCACTTGAAGATCTGGCGCAGAAATCCGGTAATAATAAAGCGCAGATATTGGCTGATGCGCTGGACAAAGCCAATGGCGTATTCCTGAACAGTAATAAATCACCTTCACGTAAGGTGGGTGAGCTAGATACCCGTGGTAGTCATTTTTATCTGGCGATGTACTGGGCGCAGGCTCTGGCTGAGCAGTCAGATGATGCTGAGTTGCAAGCCAGCTTTAAGCCTGTCGCTGAAGCGCTTGTGGCGAATGAAGAAAAAATTCTCGAAGAGCTGAATACAATACAGGGCTCAGCTGCTGATATTGGTGGTTACTATCGTCCTGACACAGAAAAGACAGCCGCGATTATGCGACCTAGCGACAGCTTTAACCGTGTAATTGATAGTCTCTAATCATTGAGAGTTAAAGCTGCTGCCTGAGTTGCAGCAGCTTTATTGATTACACGTTTCTTGCTGCGATTAATCTAATCGAGTCGTTTTAATGTAATCGATCCAGTGAGCGATAAGATATCGCCTCACTAATATGTGGTACTTCTATTTTCTCTGAGTTGCTCAGGTCTGCAATGGTGCGACTCATTCTCAATATTCTGTGATAGGCCCTTGCAGAGAGTTTAAGTCTGTCCATGGCCTCTTCAAGGAGCTTGCTGGCAGTTGAATCAAGCTGGCAAAAGGCTTCAGTCTCGCGACTGTTCATTTCTGCATTGCTCTTACCGCAGCGTTTTATTTGTTGTTCGAAAGCAGCGCAAATGGTGTCTTTAATTTGCTGGTTTGATTCTTCTGGTGATGCTGTGTCCATTAATGTTTTACGGTCGACTGCGGGTACTTCTATATGTATGTCGATGCGATCAAGTAGTGGCGCCGAAATGCGTGAGCGGTACTTGCGCTGCTGTTCGTTAGTGCACTGGCATAACGTCTTTCCATCACAGTGATAGCCTTGTGGGCAGGGGTTCATAGCGGCGATTAACTGGAATCTTGCAGGGAAGCTGGCCTGGCGAGCTGCGCGTGAAATGGAAATATTTCCAGTCTCCATGGGTTCTCGAAGGACATCCAGTGCATGTCGGTCAAACTCAGTCAGTTCGTCGAGAAAAAGAATGCCATTATGGGCAAGCGAAATTTCACCCGGCCTCGGCATACTGCCACCCCCCACCAGGGCTACGCCTGATGCTGTATGATGTGGGGCCCTGAAGGGGCGTTGCATCCATTGGCTAATGTCAAATCCCAGATGACTGATTGAGCGTATAGAGGCAGTGTCTATTGCCTGCTGCTCAGTGAGTGGTGGTAGCAGGCTGGAGAGCCGAGAAGCAAGCATGGTTTTACCGGTGCCTGGGGGGCCCATCATAAGCATGTTATGGCGCCCAGCTGCAGCAATACAAAGGGCACGTTTAGCCCTGTGCTGCCCTCTGATATCAGAAAGTCTGGATTCGGATTGAGGTGCCTGTGAATTTTGGGGAACTGGCTGAGACAGCTCGGACTGCTGATGAAAGAAGCGGCAGATATCCAGCAGATGATCTGCCTGAAGAACTCTGGCATCCTGTATAAGTGCGGCAATGTTGGCGCTACAGGTGGGGAGTATTAATGTGAGTCCGCGTCTTCGTGCGCCCAGCGCAACGGGTAGAGCGCCGGTAATACCCCGTAGCTCGCCACTTAATGCCAACTCGCCATGAAATTCATAGTTGTGTAGTGAGTCTGAAGGAATTTGTTGTGAGGCTGCGAGTATACCCAGTGCAATTGGCAGGTCATACCGTCCACCTTCTTTGGGTAAATCAGCTGGTGCGAGATTGACGGTGATTCGCCTGGCAGGAAACTCAAATCCACAATTAATGATGGCAGCGCGAACCCTGTCTTTGCTTTCTCGTACAGCTGCTTCAGGTAGCCCCACAATGGAGAGAGCAGGTAAGCCATTTGATATGTGAACTTCAACAGTAACGGCGAGTGGTGTGATACCGCTTAATGCCTGGGTATTAACAGTAGAGAGTGACATGGATTCCTTTCCTGAGTCATGAGTTTAGATATCTTCTTCGAGTTCTTTTAACTGCTTTTCCAGCTGATCGAGCTTTTCAAGTGTACGTTCAAGTAATGCGGATTGAGTGTCAAACTCCTCTCGGCTAACGAGGTTCATTTGTTGCAGGCTGGCTTCAAGAATCGCTTTAAAGTTACTCTCAAGGTCGCTCTTAAGGCTTTGCGCGCTTTCAGGCAATGCTGAAGAAAGTTTCTGGGTTAGCTCGCTAATAAGGTTTGTATCGATCATTTATTTATCCGCTATAAGGTGCCCTTTAATCATAGTTTACATTATTTTTGCCGCACCTGCTTTGTGCGCTACCCAGTCCACAATGGTGCGAAAAGCAAATCAACGACCTGTTATGGTGCGTCAAAAGCGCGTTGTAACGAAAATTACAATATTATAATAAGCGCTATATCATTGATATATTTAGTTAAATTATAGTTGGCATATTGACTGCAGGTAGTGTGCACACATTTTGTGAATATAAATTATGAATAACTTTAGGGGTTTTCACATGAAAAAAATAAATGCTTTAGCGTTAGGTGTTGCGATTGCAGCAGGTAGTTTAACTAGTGGTACTGCTGTTGCAGGTGCTAGTGCGAATTTTGGCTATGTGTCTGACTATTACTTCCGTGGTATCTACCAAGATACATCTAGTGCATCAGCTGGTCTGGATTATGAGCATGAAAGTGGTGTTTATGTAGGTACATGGCTTGGTACTGTGACAGAAGGAATGGAAACGGATTTTTATGTTGGTTACGCGGGTGAAGTAGAAGGTTTTGCATATGATGTATCTTACATTATCTATGACTACACTGATGACTTTGATGACCAGTATTCTGA
>JBFHVQ010000113.1:0-6172 GCA_041589455.1 Gammaproteobacteria bacterium
ACAGAAAGCGGCATGTGAGGAAAGGGTAAACGTATAAAGGTAGATTTATTAAGGTGTTTTTGAAGTACTGAAAGTTTGTTTATGGGGATTTGTATCTCATGGCTTTTACCAGATTTGTATCGAATTTTACCACCTGCCAATCGAATCCCCTGCTGGTCTTGTATTGAGTCCTCAGATTCAACAATGACCGTCACTAATTTATGCTGATTGGGTGTTGTTTTAAGGTGCTGCGATAATAAATGCTGGAGTCGAGGTGATAGCTTTGCTTTGTTATTAAAGACCGGTGCCACATTTGTGGCATAGACCTGCCAACTAGACATACCAAATAAGCAAACAACAAATATTATAACGAAGCGCCTGGAGAACATTACAACCTTTAAAACTGCTGAAAGAATAATTGCCTATAATTAAGGCAAAAAGTGCGCCATCATAATATTTATGTTTGAATATAAATAGTTAGCGAGTAAAGATTCTCCCTGTATAAGCAATTAATTAGATAACTTGTAAAGTTAAGCGACAAACAACAGCTTAATTCAGGCCTTACTATCAATTTTTATTTTAGCGAGGCACTTTAAACAATGCTATGAGTGACAGTACACTCCATTTAAACCTGTATATCTAGTTTTTGTATTAGGTCATATAATGTTGGACGACTAACCCCCAATAGCTCTGCAGCAGGAGAAACTTTCCCATTTGTTCGGTTAAGTACTTTTGTAATTAACTCTTTTTCAGCTGCCTCACGAGTTTCACGCAGGTTGAGGCACTCAATTTCTTCTTCTACACTATCAGTTTTTAACTCTAAATCTTCGGCCGTTACTTGTTTACCATCTGCCATAATAACCGCTCTTTTAATACGGTTCTTAAGTTCTCGAACATTGCCTGGCCAACTATGAGCTTCGATTGCATTGATTGCAGTCTTGGTGAATCCCTTAAGCTTTTTACCCTGATCTTTGTTCATTTGATCAAGAAAAGACTTTGCTAATAAAACAACATCGCCCTCTCGATCTTTTAGGGGGGGGATATTAATAGGAATTTCATTTATACGATAATATAAGTCTTCACGAAATTCCCCTTTGGTAATTTTGTCTTCCAGGTTTTGATGTGTTGCACAGATAACACGAACATTAACAGGTATTTCTTCTCGACCACCGATGCGCTCCACTACTCGCTCTTGTAAGAAACGCAATAGTTTTGCTTGCAACGGCATAGGCAGCTCACCCATCTCATCTAGAAATAAAGTACCACCTTCTGCGTATTCAATTTTACCTGGCGTTGATTTAGTCGCACCAGTGAATGCACCTTTTTCATAGCCGAATAGTTCACTTTCAAGCAAATTCTCTGGAATTGCTGCACAATTGATAGCAACGAAACGCCCAGTAATATGTGGATTTTTACCATGTAATGCGCGTGCACAAACTTCTTTACCAGTTCCACTATCACCCAGTAACAAAACGGTTGCATCTGACGGTGCAACTTTTTCAACACGTTGACAAACTGTCTGCATTTGAGGACTACTGGTAATCATTCCTTCCATTGGAACATCGACTTTCTGCATCGCTAAGCGTCGATTTTCGTCTTCCAGTTCATAAACATGATAAGCACGTGTCACGATTTGGTTTAATACATCACCATCAATCGGCTTTTGATAAAAATCATATGCGCCAGAAGCGACAGCCTGAACTGCATTAGCTCTTTCGTTATTACCACTAACTACAATGACTTTTGTATTCGGTGACTTTGATAAAATCTGCTCAACTGTTGCCAGGCCTTCAGTAGATCCATCAGGATCTGGTGGCAGACCAAGATCAACAGTAACGACAGGCGTGTTCTCCTTTTTCAGGATACGCAGAGCCTCTTCACGATTACTCGCGATATGCACCTCGAAACCGTCAAAGCTCCACTTCATTTGTTTCTGTAAACCGGGATCATCCTCTACGACGAGAATTTTCTTATTATTATCCATTTGCAATCGCTGATTAGTAGACACGCCAAGATCACTGATTTTGCACTAGTATGTATACCTTATCAAGTTAGATATGTCGGTTTTTTTTACTAAACACTGTATAAATACAAAATATAAGCACAAGTTTTATATCATTGTTTTAGTTATAATATTTTGTTTTCTTCAGCTGCCCTTAGAAAGGAACACTTAACACTTAACTTTTGCATATGTTATTAATAATACTTTAATAAATAACTATGCTTGGCGCTTAGACAATATAAAAATAATAGTTTATTCACAAACCTTTATGTAATCTGCATAAGCCATATCAATATGACGCTGCAAATCATCGACATCGATTGGTTTTGAATAAAATCCATAAGCACCATTTTTCTTCGCAAGTACAGAATTCTCCTGGCTATCCGAACCTGAGACAATTAACACCCTGGTTTGTGGCGCCTGACGAAGAATTTGCATTAATATCGCGTAACCTTCCGATGTTCCATCTTCATTAGGCGGCAAACCTAAATCCAGCGTCACCAAAGGCGGCTGATATGCATCAAATAACTCAATTGCAAGCTGACGAGAATCGGCCGTAATGATGTCAAAACCCTGAACCGCCCATTTAATTTGAGCACGTACACCCGGATCGTCATCTACAATAAGGAGCTTAGGTGAAGTCATAATTATTTATTTTCCTTTGTTTCAAGGTGAATAATTTGTGATCTAAACATAGACTCATTAGATGGTGCTAATGGGATAAATAAACTGAAAGTACTCCCAATACCTGGAGAACTCTCTACTTCTAGTTGCCCTCCAAGCTTTGTCACATACTCCCTAACCTGAAACACACCAATTCCCATTGTTCCTTTGGTAGACTCAAATGGCTGAAATAGGCGTTCATGAATGAATGCTTCATCCATTCCTTCACCAGAATCCTGAACTTCTATTAAGGCCATATCAGCTTGTTTGCGTAGCCTAACTGTAATTGAGCCAGTATCTTCTGTTGCATCTTGAGCATTCTGTATAATATGCGCAATGTTTGCAGACATCCGATCTCTATCAGCAGTCACAAACATTCCTTCGTTTTTGCAGTTCAAGACAGGTATCGGCAAAGTTCCTGCTTTAGTACAGGCTCTAATACTATCTTCTAGCAACTCACAGATATTTATAGGACCTAGCGAATCCTCATCAACACTACCGCGGAGACGAGCCAAAAGCTTGTTCATTTTATTAACAGAATTTTCTACAGTTATGATGGCATCATCGATAAACATAGGGTTATTTTTATGCTTTGATGCATTACTAACTACCATTGAAAGTTGACCGACCAGATTCTTTATATCATGAACGATAAATGCTGAAAGTCGATTTACCTCTTCAAAACGCTTCGCACTCACTAATGCCTGTGCAGCTTCAAATTGAGCAAGATGGCTAGCTGCCTGACGACCAGCTGTTTTTAAAAGATCACTATCTTCCCAGTTGAAATATCTTTCATGCGCAGGAGAACGGAGTAACACAACAAAGCCCACCAATTTATCCTGCAACATAAGGGGAACCACAAGCCAGGCATCTTTAACATTATTTAGCCAGTGAGGAATCTCTAGTTTTCCAAGTCGAGTATACATTTCAGGATCATTTTTAAACTCATCGAGGCTAATTACAAACTGGTTTTCCTGTAAAAAACGAATCAGAGATGATGATGCTGGCTCATGAATAGATATGTTTTCAAAATTCCAACGATCATCAGACTCAAAAAAACCTGATTCACGCTCCATAACCAACATACCACCTGGACTATCAATAATTTGAGCAAGAGATCGAATTGCTCTTTGGTGCAGGCGTTTATCACCCTCTTGTTGTGAAAGTGTACGAATAATACGCAACCACTCTTCACGATAATCATATTTATAATGGAAGAAGTGCTTATCGATATAGACTTTTACTCTAGAACGCACCTTTCTAGAAAACATCAGTACTGCGAGAAGCATAATTGAAGCGAATGAAAAAGTAGCTTGAGCCACGACACCCCAATCACCACCCATTTCTCTTACATAGTAGCCACCAAATCCAATAAAGACTAAATAGACACCAGCCGCTAATAGCGTAGTTGTATGAAATACCATTTTCCGTGACATGAATATGTCAATCGATGCCTCACCTAATGTCCACTGCATTTCTCGCTTAATTGCAACAGATATCAATGGCACTGCCATCGCATGAATAAAGCCGCGAGCATTCCATAATTCGTTATCAATTCGCTGAAAAAGGAATGCATCTGAATAAAGATAGAAATCATAAGCAAACATACCGCCTATTCCTATCCAGAGGTACTTCAGAGCACGCCTGTGATCTTCTGAGGTATTCCTGTAGAGCTGCTCTACAATAACAATTCCACCAACAGAGATGAGCAAATGCCCCACCAGCACATCATTTCCAGCGACAAATTCCAAGAGTGAACCGCCAGAGATACGATACAGAGCCAGAAGCATTATGCCGACGATAAATACACTGAGACCGAGAAAGGTAATTTTGAAGTTTTTATTGACTTGGTCAGACGAGACATACGCGGTTCGTAGCATCACCAGCAAGAAAGCGAACCACGCGAGTGCACGTAGCAACTCAAGCAGTAATGTAGAACTTAACAGCCCTCCATAGGTAGCCTGATAGGTTACTGTTGCCGACCATAAAGCACTGAACAGAGATGCAACTGTCAGCATAGTTTTAGGCAGGTTGGCTCTTTGCCCTGTGAGCATAACAAGCCCAAGCATGAGGAACATGACCGTAGAAACACCGAAACTAATGATTTCTATGAACATTGATGCCTTAAATCAAAAAGTAGAGTTTATTCATGATAGCAGTTTTTTATAGATGAATAACCAAATGCAATTTAAAAACTTTCTCAACCTCAGATATTACAAAACCTACCCTAACTGTAATACTGAGGTAGAGATAAATATATTATTAAACATTATGCAAAGCTTATATATTTTTCAATAAAATCATAGCATTATCCTTTCCAGCATACTTCTGATCTGTTGAAGCTGCTATTTCAAGATGAGACTTAGCAGCGGCTTTCTCACCTGAATAATATAGAGCATAACCAAGATGATATCTAAATACAGCTACATCTGGAGCCTTTTCTACCACAGGCTTTAACAATTTAATTGCTTTAGCATTATCTCCAGATTTAGCCAACGCCCAGCCTAATGTATCATGAAATGCAATTTGATTTGTTTTATCAAAATCTTTTGCGAGTTCTAAAGCTTTCGGATAATCTGATTCTTTTCCATAATCTAAAATTAATGAGGCATAATTATTTGCTGAGACTATATTGCTTGGATTCTTAGCGATAATTTTTTGATATATATCCATAGCGCGTGAAAAGTCTTGCTTGCGTTCATATAAACCAGCTAGTTGCATTTGCAATTTCTCAGTATTCTTAAGCTTTTCAATTGCGCCTTCCAAAACCGTGATCGCCTGATCGAGATTTCCTTCAACTACATATGCAGAAGCAAGACTCGTATAGGGCAACTCCCATTCTACTACCGCTTTAATTGCGAGATTAAACTTTGTTTTTGCAGCCTCGTAATTCTTTTGAGATAAATAAATCTGCCCTATTAAATAATTTGCAATAGCGTCATTTGGGCTTTCATCTAGAACTTTCTGCAATCGTGAAAGTGCAAGTGCCTCTTGATTATTAACCATATAGGTTTTGACAATTCCCTCAAGCGGAATAAATTTATCACGTGATTTCTTGTAAGCTTCCTCAAATTCTTCCAATGCGTTTACATAATTTCTTTTAGAAAGATAGTATTTCCCTCTAATTAAGTTCACTTCAGACTTTTTACTATCTACTTGTTGCATCGTATCTAACAAAGCCAAAAACTCAGATTCATTACCTTTAGACACTAGAATTTTTAACTTAACGTCCATCAAGTCATAACTATCTTTAAAATATGCTAATGCCTTATCAACAACTTGCTCACTCTCTTCGATGCGTCCTTTACTTGCCAGATATCTAGCATAATTAACATGCGTTTGATCATCTACAGGATTTGATTCTATCGCCCTCTTCAGCTCAGCTTCTGCAAGTGCGCTCTCATTATTTAGCTCATATGCTTTAGCAAGTAATAGTGAAGCCTCTGAATTTTCAGGTTCGTTTTTTACAACTGTGCGCAAGCCATTTATGGCTGCTATTGAATCCTTATTTGCCAATGCGAGTTTACT
>JBFHVQ010000114.1:0-6160 GCA_041589455.1 Gammaproteobacteria bacterium
CGTTATATTCAAGATAATATTTTTTATAACGCAGGAGATTTAGATCGGTTGACAGAATTCAGTAAAAAAATCTATTTATTGCATGTCAAGCCCCGACCGCTGCCAGCTTATCGCTGAAAATAGAGAACCCTGCCCACACATCTTGAACCATTATCAGCCAAGGTATCGAATGAATCGAAATTGTGTGAGTAGCCAAGCTTTTTCATGGCTTTAGTAAATTTCGAGCGATTACCTCGATTCGGATCAACAATAATCACATCTGCAGATAGACTTGAGTGCTTAGCAATAAATTTTGAGACATTTTCTACGTGAGCAGGCTCATATAATACGTCACTACCAATTATCAGATCGAACTTGCCCAGCAAGGGATTCTCTGCTTCCCAGTTTCCATCCTGAAATTTAATTGGAGATAAATTGTTATTGCTAATATTCCTATCCAGAAACTCTCTCGCTAACGGATGATAATCACTCGCGGTAATATCCACACCCATCTTGTGAAGCACGATACTGGATAATGCCAGGCCACAACCAATTTCCAGGACTCGCTTGCCTTTCAGCTCAAATAGACAAACTGTAGATGCAAGTATATGAGAAGAAGGCCACAGAACGCCAAAGAGTGACCAGGTAGCAGAGGAAATACCTAAAGATTCAGCTTTTTTATTGTTATCACTGTACTGCTGCTTATCTTTTAAAGAGCGAATTTCATAATCAATATAATTTACGGTTACTATGTCATGCCTGATCTTATAATTTTGCAAATGATTTCCAGCTTAATAAAGCAGATATGTTATTTTTTAATATTGCGCGGCGCATATGCAGAATAGCCTTTAGATGTACGCAAATTCAGATACTCTACATATTCTTCAGCATACAGAGTAACTTCCTGTAAAGTACCTGCCCTGATACAGGTCATTTTTTTATCACCGTAATCAACAATATATCGCACCCAGTTGCCTTCAAGCATACCCTCAGGTGGAGAGCTGGCTTCAACACTACTTAAAACATACTTGTTACTAACATTACCTGTATCTAGTGACATATAAACCACCTTCTCTCCTTACGTCGATCAGGCTACATTACGACGTGTATGATTAGACTTTGCCTTGTTATTAAAAGACGACCTTCCTTTGCCACGTGACTTTCTCCTATTGTTATTCTTTGATTGCCCTGAATTATCTGAAATATAATGCACATCCATGGTTGAACTGGCCTGCATTAAAGAATCTGACTCGTAACCGGGAATAACTTTTCTCGGTATCTCGAACTTAATCAGTTTCTGTATCTCTTTCAGTATTTTCAACTCATCGCCACAAACAAGCGACATAGCTTCACCTTCATTACCGGCTCGCCCTGTACGCCCGATACGATGCACATAATCTTCGGCAGCAGATGGCAGATCAAAGTTCACTACATGAGGCAGCTGATCAACATTGATACCGCGTGCGGCAATATCGGTTGCTACGAGCACACGAATCTTTTTACTTTTAAAGTCGGCTAATGCCCGTGTTCGCGCTCCCTGGCTTTTATTGCCATGAATTGATGCAGATGAAATGCCATCAGATGACAACTGTTTACTCAACCGATCAGCACCATGTTTGGTTCTGCTGAATACCAGCACCTGTTGCCAGTTATTACTACCAATTAGATATGACAGTAATTCACGCTTACGTGTTTTTTCAACCAGATGTACAACCTGCTGTATGCTCTTAGCTGTTGTATTCTTTCGAGCAACTTCGACTAAAACTGGCGATTGAAGCAATTGGTCTGCAAGTTTGCGGATTTCACTGGAAAATGTCGCAGAAAAGAATAGTGTCTGTTTGTTCTCTGGCACTAGTGCGAGAATACGTCGTATATCGCGAATAAAACCCATATCGAGCATACGATCGGCCTCATCTAACACCAGAATTTCGAGTGCAGATAAATCAATGGTGTTTTGGCTAATGTGATCCAGTAATCGCCCTGGTGTGGCAACCAGGATATCTACGCCTTTACTGAGCTGTTTAATCTGCGGATTAATTTTTACACCACCAAACACGGTTAGGTAATTTAATGAAAGGTACTTACCATAATCATTGATACTGTCTCCAACCTGAGCTGCCAGCTCTCTAGTTGGCACCAGTACCAGCGCACGTACAGAGCGCTGCGCTTTCTTCTTTTTACTGGTGAGCATTAGTCGATGTAACATTGGCAGGGTAAAACCGGCTGTTTTACCCGTACCCGTTTGCGCGCCGCCTAATACATCATGCCCGTCTAGCACAGCAGGTATAGCCTGTAATTGAATAGGCGTGGGATTCGTGTAACCTTTTTCAGTTACGGCTCGTAATAATTCGGAACGTAGTCCAAGGGATTCAAATGACATATGATGTGTTGTCCTGGGATCGGCCTACTTGCAACACACGGTATTAACATATGCAGGAATGGGTCTAGGCGGAAACGTATAAGTATTGGCAATAACCATAATGTTATTGCAGAAAAGAGGTGTGTCGACCTGAGGACACGATAGAAGTGGCAGCATTATACCTTAAACAGCTCATAAAAGCTGCTTTTTATATAATCCCAGCCAGCATCATACCCAATATATACGAATAAGTAGATCAATATCATGACCTTAGCTAACACAACCCGTATTCTGCAACGACCCGATATACATCCCGTTAGCTGATAACAGGTGATGAATTATTACCTTTCTACATAGCTAACAGCCAACCTCAGCACAATTTACATCTCCTTCTCTTGAGCCGAGCTGACTCCTCCATAAATCACTCAGAAGCAATAATTGAGTTAAATGGGATAATTATGATGGCTATAACCAACGTTTGATGGTTAAATGAAATCATATATTGAGGCTCTATTTCATTAGAACGACATATCTCCATAATACACGTCATAGGCCTTTCACGATTAAAACCAAGACTTTCGCACTTTGTGTACTAGCATCACATAATCGTAAATGCGGCAAAGCTCCTGTTACTTAATCACTTCTAATAATTCACTTCAAGCAAACAGCTTGTTAATGCTAATGCATTGCTTTTAGAAGCAATACCAAACATGATTAAAGGCTACAAATGAAAAAATTATTTGTTGGAAGCTTACCGCCATCGACAACAGAAGACTCACTAAAAGCCATGTTTTCCGAACATGGTAAAGTACACTCAATCAAATTAGTCAGAGATATATTCTCAGGCCTCTGTAAAGGGATTGGTTTTGTTGAAATGGAAGGCCATGAAGCTCGTGCAGCCATTACAGGCCTGAATGGAAAAACAGTGGATGGAAAACAGATAAAGGTCGGTTTTGAAACTGTGAGAAATAAGCGTAGTAAAACCAGGCGTTAAACATCTACAAACCACGTGGCATGATAGAAGTTTTCAAATCTAAACACTGGATCCCACCTGTTTGACTCGCCCCCTGCTCGGCTTGCATAAGAATGAAGTAAACATTTCCGTCATTTGCTAGATGCAAATTTGATCTAGCGAGGGTTTCGTGCAAGACATTAGCTTATCGAAACGACAGCCTGCTTACCCATTAACTACCTTCTTATTAAACGGGTATTAGGCGGTTTTGCGATGCTTTTGTAACAAATCATGCTCAATAGTTGCATTATCATAGGCTTGAGTCTCAAACTGATCTCTGCTGATAGCGACTCTATACCTTCTCTGTCTTCAGGTTAAGAGAATAAACATCAATGCAGCCTGGACAAAGCTTAATGTGAAGCTATTCCGGATATGTGTAACAATCATCGCCACCCCAAATCAAACAATCAATAAAATCAGAGGCTTAGATGGGAAATAAGAGATTTACTATTATGGCTGTCCAGCCAGGTTTTTCCATATTATAATAACGGCTTTTGCGAATCACACATAGGCAACACCCAATGCAATCGAATGAATTAACCGCAAGTGACCTCAAGTTAACTGCAGCAGCGCACCAGAAAATGGCTGAATTAATTAGCGATGTTGATGTAGACATTGCAGGCATCCGTATTTTTTCACAAGCCGGTGGATGCAGTGGCATGAGCTTTGGTATGACATTTGCCGAAAAACTGGAAGGTGGCGATCTCATACGTGACAACGACGGTGTAAAAGTCATTGTAGCATCAGACACGATTGAGCACCTGCGTGGCGCAGAAATCGACTTTATAGACAATAACGGCCAACCCTCATTTGTGTTTAACAATGTGCCTGAGCCTAAGAACGCGGGCGGCTGCGGTACCTGCCCATCATCACAGGGTGGTGGTTGCGCTTAGAATCAGTCCGTGAGTATTTAGGGTCAGAGTATAAAATACTAGCTCTTAGCATATAAAAAATAGAGTTTTTACTCTGACCCCAAATATAAACATCAGATACTAACCTACTAAAATTCTATAACCTTAGCAGTGTGATATAAATCTTCTATTCTCACCTGCGGTACACGCCACAGAAAACCGTGGTCTTTTACTCGCCCATTCTTTTCAGATAACGTTAAGTTAAGGTAAACACTCCCATCATCTGCCATATGCAGGAAACGATCTAGTGAAGGTTGTGAGCAATACAGCAGCTTATCGAATCGGCAGCCTGCTTTGCCATTCTCCAGCTTTTTAGCGGTAACAGATACATAGGCTGTTTCGGTATGCTTTTGTAATAAGGCATTCTCGATTACTGAATTTTCATACTCTAAGATCTCAAGCTGATCTTTGTTGATAACGATTCTGTTCTTATCCGTTTGCAGCTTAAAACCCAGTGTATCGCCTTCGCTATTGAATGATGTGTATAGCGCCTGCCTCTCACGCACTTGGTCATAATAGCCAAACTTAGTAACGAGCTGATTTTTATCATCACAGGCAATATAGCGCGTCGGTGTTCGTGAAAACAGGGTTTGTAAAGTATTAGAGCCGGTTTTGGTTTTAAGCTCTATACCCATAAAATCTGCTTCTTTAGAGCTGTTTTGAGGGATACTTAAATGGTGCTCTAGCGTTAACCCATATCGACCACTGCCAGAGCCATACACTTTTACAAACCCTTTACATCTAAGTCGTTTTAGCTTGTCTGTTAATATATCGATGGGCTGTTGATTCTGCTGGAAACCATTATCGGCAATATACTGCAGTACCACTGTTTTCATCGCCGATTGGTAGTTAGATAACGGACGCAAACCATCCGCATAAGGGAGTTTTTGTTCGTATAGTACCGCACTGATATTTTGGAATTTTAATTCAAAGGCTTTGGCTGATCTACTTGGGTGTTTTTCAGCTAACATTCTATAAATGGCAGCTTTGTTTACTTTCTCATTCTTTTGTTGACGCTTAAGCAAATTAAAGTAAGCACATACTGCTGAGTGTATCTCCTGATTGTTCCACGGTTGGTTTTTTTCCATATTACTTCGACGCTTAAATCATACTATTTGTTTGTATATCACAACAAACTCTCACATGAAAATAATTATCATTAGAGGCTGGGTCGATCAGTCAACCATCAACAAACAAGATCGCTGGTTTCAGGACTACTCAGAATACTCATACTTAGAGGTACAGAAAACTGAATAAAGTCCCTAGGCTGCTTCAATATCTAGTTTTTCAATTGTACGTAAATCTATTTTCTTCTTTGCATGCCATAAATTATAAGCATCTTGCATTGCTAACCAACTTTCTGGAGAGCGACCAATTGTTTTGGATAAACGCAACGCCATTTCAGGAGATACGTTGCTTTCGCCATTTAATAAGCGATTAAAAGTCGAGGGTGAAACTTTTAACTTATCTGAAACTTTACGTGAGCTTATATTAAAAGGTATCAGGTACACCTCTTTAATAAACTCGCCTGGATGTGGTGGGTTATGCATACTCATTAGTGATAATCCTCATAGTTCACGATATAGGCATTACCATCAGTAAATTCAAATGTAATTCGCCAGTTACCACTGACTGTAATAGACCAAATGCCTTTCAGGTTAGCTTTTAGCGCATGTAGCTTAAATCCTGGAATATCCATATCCTCAATAGCAAATGCCGAATCTAATGCTGCTAGCTGCATTCTTAATCGCTTCTTATGAGAGGCTTGTATTCCTGCCATACTTCCCTTCTCATAGAATTTTTGCAATCCTTTGTGTTTGAACGATTTAATCATACGCCAAGTATAGCGCATTGCGCATCACGCAACAATATTCTGCATATATCTAATTAACTATACCC
>JBFHVQ010000115.1:0-6037 GCA_041589455.1 Gammaproteobacteria bacterium
GTTGCTATTTCTAGGCTGCTTCAATATCTAGTTTTTCAGTAGTACGTAAATCTATATTCTTCTTTGCATGCCATAAGTTATATGCATCTTGCATTGCTAACCAGCTTTCTGTTGAGCGACCAATTATTTTGGATAAACGCAAAGCCATTTCAAGCGATACATTACTTCCAACATTTAATAAGCGGTTAAAAGTCGAGGGTGAAACTTTTAACTTATCTGAAACATTACGAGAGCTTATATTAAAAGGTACAAGGTACACCTCTTTAATAAACTCGCCTAGGTGAGGTGGGTTATGCATACTCATCAGTGATAATCCTCATAGTTCACGATATAGGCATTACCATCAGTAAATTCAAATGTAATTCGCCAGTAACCACTGACTGTAATCTACCAAATGTCTTTCTGGCTAACTTTTAGTGCATGTAACTTAAATCCTGGAATATCCATATCCTCATAGCAAATGCCGAATCTAAAGCTGTTAGCTGCATTCTTAATCGTTTCTTATGAGATAACGTTTCTATTCTCTGCTATTTCTTTTTTTAGCAATGAGTCGTTTCAGTAAAAACCGGATCATGTAATCGCTCTTCTTTATTCCGCCGATAATCTTAACCGGCACGCCCGTGAAGGCGAGAGATTTTAAGTCCTGCATAATATCTTTATTCATCAATCACTTAAGAAATTTTTCATGATCACGCTCCTTATGTTACTAGTATTATCACTCAAAGGTGAGAGTCATTTATCAGGGAAATTAAAGTATTTTAAGAATAAATCAAGCTTACAATTTTGCTTCAAATCAAAATTGAAATATTTGGAATCGCTCCAATAATTCACGAACTATTTGACGGTAATTTTAAAACACTGCATACACTGATAATGGCTTGGCAGATTCCTTTTTTTCAGGCTTGTCTATTTTTCTTTTAACTTGCTGATCTTGATCGACTGAAAACGCTTCCGTAAAGGCCGGAAAATCAGCCTGATTTGAAGCATTCGATTGCTCAATATAGAAATCGTAAACACCAGTAATCGGCCCTCTAATATTCTTTACATTCGTTTCAGACATAACATATTCCTCAAAGTTAAATAGCTTTGAGTCATTTTCAGCCCTGTACCCAGGAAGATGCTGTGACTCAATTTCTGAGGAGAATATTAGAGATTTCTAACGCGTACTTGTATGACCCAGGCTTATAGGCGTATGACCGGAGACATCAAATAAGACATCATTAAGTAGTGATTAGCTGGTTCAGCCAGCCATACAGGTTAAAACAGCTGATTGATCATGGAATTGAGCTCTGTTTTTTGCATCCGAGTGGCCTCATAGGCTTCGATAAGTGCATTCGGCTCAATATTGAGACCTTTGGCCAGCGGCTGAAAATCGACATCGTCTATATCGCCATATTCATAACTGCGCCAGACCAGATCCGCCAGATGTAGGGCGGCACAGGGCAAACCCAGGTCCTCGGCCTCATCGTACACATGGGGAGAAATACTCATAAGAAACTTACAGATACCGTTGCTCATCCCCCAGCGTGCAAGCAACAGAGAAGACACACTAAACACCGTCATACCTAGATGATTCTTTTCCCAGCGAACAATATCAAGCAGAGAATCACCCTGCACCACTTCACACCATGCTGCCTTTTGCTCTAGCTCACTTCTGGCTATCACCAGATGTCCTATCAGGCCAAACTGAATACCTGCGATAAAATCACTAAGATGAAGCTCAAATGACCAGTTAATGTTACCCCGTAATTTTTCCAGCCACTGTTCTGAGAACATCGCACAAAACCACATCCGACGCATATCATAATCATCGCCTTTATCCGTAAAACTCTCTTTAATAGCAAGGGTTAAGGCCATATTTCGAATTCGATTAAGCCCCAACACGCGCCCGATAGCATCAGCCAGATCACGTACCTTACCTGCCCCATAAAAAGCACTATTGGCCATACTCAATAAGCGTGCACTTAGCACAAGATCAGCCTTTATAATGTCTGCCAGTCCGGACACGCTGTAATCCGGACTATCCATAAATCTCAGCGCCTGCTGGACTACCTTTGGCAAAGGCTCAAGCTTAATATCGGCGAGTTCTGACTGGTTGACATCTTCCAGCTCTGCCACAGATAAAAACTGTTCACGAAACTGTACGGGTGACAGGCCATACCAGCGTTTAAAAGCTCGTTCAAACGCAGCACGTTCAGAAAATCCCAGCTGATAGCTGATGCTGTCAACGGTTTCCTTTTCGTCCATTAGATATTGAATGGCCATGGTACGAAGATAGTTTTGTATTAGGTCACTGAAGCTTACTTTATGTTCAGCAAGTTTGCGGCGAATACTCGCTTCTGACATACCCGATACGGCGGAGAATTCCTTAAGGGTGTACTGTTGTGGATGATCGGAGCTATGTAGGGCTTTCTCGATTGTATCAATCAGGTTATCTTGCTTGCGTAACTTAACAACCTCACGATCAAGTATAGGTTTAATGGACTCTGCCAGCACTGCATCGGCGGTCAGTTTTTTGTGTTTCAGCCACGAAAGGCTGGCACCCAGGGTAAATCGGTCTTTATCTGATTTTAATTTTGCACCGGTATAGCCAGATAACAAGTCTTCATCCATTAACGCCTCATCGACCACCAGCTCGGTTAAATCAAACCCCACGGCGGCACTACGGGTCTCTTTTAGAATCGCACCCATACAGATCATGGCGATCTGGCCAAACTCCTTGAATTCATAATTATGGCTAACAATATGCAGGCGTATGGTCTTCAGCGTAGGCCTGGGAACATAGCGAATGCCCGGCATGACCAGTAGCTCAGGGTAATCCTGAGTGACCATAAGTGCATCTCCCAGGGTCGCCTGAAGATCAAGATACACGGTAACCGCCCGATGTAGCTGGGTCCTTAAACAGATATTCCAGCCGACTTTCCAGCCAAAAGCGGGGTCGCCAGACAGTTGGTATAGTTCTAATAGAGCATGTTCGATGATTTCAAAATCAATGACTGAATCGACCACTCGGACCTCACAGGCCTGTAACAACCGATTCGCGTCAGCACTGAGTTCCGGGTAAGCCTTGCCAACACTAGCGAGGAGATCGATCCACCGTTCATGACATTTCATAAAAATCCCTGGTTTAGTGTTGTTCTACCCATAATTTTATCTTTTTCTTAATGTTGAGCGCATCGATCATGCACCTGAGCCTGAGGGTCATATGTGTCTGCCTCCCCCCTGATTAGAATAAGCAATATATTAATTCTAGTTGGAATTTAAACATGAGTGAGAACTTACTACGTCACTTTTCAATCATCGAATCCTTAATATCCAGTACACCGGAATGCAGACTGAGTAGCCAGATATTAGCCGAGCAAAGTCATGATCAACAAGTGGTGATGACTTTTATATTGAATAACAGGCACGAAGTTGAAGAACTACACAATATGCTGAATTGCTGTAAATCATGGCTGGCCATATATGATGAACAACAACAGTCATTGCACCTCAATTATCATGTTGAAAGATCGGATGATCACACGATCAGACTGTATAGTACTCAAGAAACAGCAAATAATGTTTTCAGACATATCCCGTCCAGTGCCCTGATTAAAAGCCAATACTACCTCTACTCAAAAACAGGCAGTACAGTGGATGCGTGTGAATTTATCAAGAATTTATCAAGTGGCGAATATGCTTCATTCAATAGTGTCAGGGGCATGAAAGAATTTGTCTACAGCTTTTCGACACACTCTCCATTATTACCCGTACTAAGTCATAACAGCCTTACCATGCATCCACAAACATGCGGCTATGCGCTGCGGCTTTCTATACTAATCATCGACCACCTGGACCTGCATCTGAGCCAGAGTCGTAAAAGAATTTTCGATACCTTAAGACGTAACTTAATTACTAACTACAAATTACAGCGTTCGAAAATTAATCAATGATAAATCAAACAAAGTTTTATCGATTCTATCAACAGGTAAACATCATGCATGCAATTCGACACATACTTTTATTATTCGTATTTTTGTTCTTCGTATCAGCTTGTGGTAGCCAGACTGAAAATTCCAGTTCACCGCAAAGCATAAAGGACAGCTCTGAAATTCAGGATTTTGATCAGGACAATGATGGTATACCTGACACCCAGGATAACTGGCCTGAAGACCCCTCTCTTCCGAAAATATCGAGTCTATGGGGAATTAATGGTGAAAAATGGACTACGACATCCCGTATGCCTTTCGTTGCACTTGCGGGATATGATGAAGGCAGAACTGAACCTGCTAACATCACACGTATTGTCGCAAACGTGATAGATTTTGGTGCCAGCCCGCAAGCATCCAGCACGAATGATACCCAGGCTTTTCTTGATGCCATCACCTTTGCGCGTACCCAGGTTAGTGCTGCAAACCCGGGCGTTATTTATGTTCCTGAAGGTGTATACGATATTAATGAGCAACTTCACCTTAATGTATCCGGTATGGTATTAAGAGGCACCGGGGAAAACAAAACCATATTGCGCTTTAACCAGGGGCTCATCAATAGCACAACCGCACTTGGCACTGATCCCAGGCGTCGCAAATTAATTGTTATGGGCGGTAATTATGATGAAAACTACCATCTACAATCCGGTGTGAACTGGCAACAATGGAATAGCGATTACAGCGCTGCTCTGGACACAAACAATTTACCGAAACGTGGCGATATGAGGTTACAACTTGCAGAACCTTTATCGGAAACATTAAAACAGAATATTATTAATCAGAATTTTCGTATTCGTCTCGCACAGACTATGCAGTATGGTGAGAATTCTGATACACCTGAACTGGCATCATCAATATACGGTGGCCCAGACTTCTCACCATCGGGTGCCAATGGTGGCATTAGTGTATCTCAACAATTCATCGTCACCATCGATGCGGATAACAAGACTCTTATTCTTGATCGTCCATTACGTTTTACTCCTTCTGCCGAATCAACGAATGGTGGTGCACGTATAGCTGTGAGAAATAATGATAACAGCTGGAGTACGGAAGAAATTGGCATAGAAAACCTGACCATCACACTACCAGAAACCGACTGGATAGATCACTATGGCACTGAAGGCCAGGGCGGAATTGAAATCATGTCTGATAACAGCTGGGTCAGGAACATTCATATTATCAATGCCGATAATGGTATCGAGATTGATAAGAAAACCTTTAACAATACAATTGAGCATGTGACATTAAGCGCCACACGAATACCAAGACGATCTGGCCCTGCAGAACATCGTTACGATGCATTTGGGCACCATGGTATCACCTTAAAAGGCAGAGACCACATGCTAAAAGATTTTACACTCGAAGTAAGTTTTGTACATGATGTAACAATGAATAACTGCCACGGCTGTGTAGTTATGCGTGGTAAAGCACCACAATTAAATATGGATCATCATCGCCAGGGCATCTATTCCAGCATCTGGACAGAAATACAACTCGGTAAATCACACCGCATGTGGGACAGCACTGGCAACCCCAGTGAAGGTTATAATGCCGCAGCCTATAACACCTACTGGAATATCGACAGCAACACACCAGAACTAGATTACTGGCCTGAAGATGGTGACGGGGAGTATCCACAGTGGGGTTACCACAGGATAAACATTATAGGAACAAACATAAAGCAAATCCCGATGACAGGCACTGGTAATCGCCCCTACCCTTATCACCCTGATAATGCTCACCTTGAGACATTTTCTCCAGATGAAGTATGGCCGCAGAATATATATGATGCACAGCACAGTGCTTACTATTCTGGGTCTATGTTGAATCTAAATTAATATATTTTAAGCTCAGCTCGTTACGAATGAAAATGACAACCAATCGTGGAAAATTATACCGTTACAGAACTCGACATATGAGCAATGCATTCAACTACACAAGGAAGGTAAATCTAAAGCTGATATCGCTCGTGAACTTAATATCAATCGATCAACTGTAGGCCGTCACATTAAGCAGGCACAAAATAATGGACGTATATAGTTTTGTTGCACTGTTGCAGCCCTATA
>JBFHVQ010000116.1:0-5895 GCA_041589455.1 Gammaproteobacteria bacterium
CATCCAACTGATTTTCTATTAACCCATATTGGATATTTATGAGTAACACCATCTGCCAACTCATTTATATCATTGCTATTTTGAGTTAGGCTATAATTAGGTTTAGGCTGAATTGAATTTACAACAACACCAGCCATTACGACATCGCCGCAGTGGATATTTAATAATGCTATTAGCAAAACATGGCTGTAAATTATTTTGAGCATTTAATTATGGCTCAATATTGCTATAGTGATAGCAAACTTTGTCGCGGTTAACTATTACTTTTTCTTAAAGTATCATTCTTAGACAAATAAACATTTTCTCCAACTATCCATTCTGTATCGAATCCATTAGTAGCATTGAAAAATGTTCTTGTACATCCGGGCTTCATTCTTTCATGCAGCTCAACAATAAGTGAATTCACACTATTAATCCATGATGTTACATCTTCAAAAACTTCTTTTTCAGCACCTTCAATATCTATTTTTAGAATATCAATCTTTTCGAGCTCAAACTCATGTAATATATCATCTACCCTGTAGGACTTAACCTTATGACAGACGTTCGACTGTAATTTACTATCACTAACTCCATTTTCTGTCATAAACCCCCAACTACCTAAGCCTGGATCAACTAAGTCAATTTCACCTGATTCATTCCATAATGCAGCCTGAACTGGAATGACATTCTTATACATTTCAACATTTTTTTTGAGCAAATCAAAATTACTAGCTTCAGGTTCTATTGCGATAATTTTAGCGTTAGGAAATCTATTAGCAAAGACAATTGATGCCAGTCCAATGTTTGCACCTGCATCAACAATCACATCAGGTTCTTTACCTGTTTCGAATTCATACTCATTATCTACAAACACCTGCTGAAATGTTGGCAAATCAGATGATGGCATTCTTAGAAAGAATGGATGTCTTAATTCGTTGTTTACTTCCAATAAGTTAACTTTTTTAAATATTTTTGAGTTAATCGCGTGGAAAACACCATTTAATCCAAAATTGTCGTAATAATATTTTAATGCACCTAACATAATGCCATCACTCCTGTTATCTATTTATCCTCATACCCAACAAACAGTATGAAAAGACATTAACACTTTTTAATAGTTTTAATTATTCTTTCAGTAGCCAAGCCGTCGCCATAGGGATTGTGTGCTTTAGACATCTTTTTGTACTCCTGCTCATTTAGTAACACCTCTTCAACTGTATTAACAATTTTATCGGGATCAGTACCAACAAGCCTAACTGTACCTGCTGTTATAGCTTCGGGACGTTCTGAAACGTCCCTCATAACTAGTACGGGCTTACCAAGAGAAGGACCTTCTTCCTGTATGCCACCTGAATCAGTGAGAATTAAATCAGATTTATTCATCAACCAGACAAATGGTTCATAATCCTGGGGCGCAAGCAATATGACATTATCAAGGCCGGAAAGAATTTCGTTCACAGGCTTTTGTACATTCGGGTTTAGATGCACAGGATAAACCAAATCCCAGTCTGGATGACTGATAGCAATAGTTTTAATAGCATTACATAAATCTATAAATCCCTGACCAAAATTCTCTCTTCTATGCCCCGTTATCAGAATTGTTTTTCTACTAGTATCTTCCAGCTTTGAAAAAAGACTTATTCCGTAATACTGTTGCCAGTAACTGGGATCACGTTCTAAAACTTTATCGCGTACAATATAAAGTGCATCAATCACTGTATTGCCTGTAACTACGATTGTCTCTTCTTTAATATTTTCATTTATCAGATTAATCCTGGATCCATCTGTAGGTGCAAAATGAATCGATGCCAACCTGCCAACCAGCGAACGATTAGCTTCTTCTGGGAAAGGAGCTGACATATCACCTGTTCTTAGTCCTGCTTCTACATGTCCTATTGTGATTTGTTCATAGAATGCTGCCAGCGATGCTACAAAGCATGTAGTTGTATCACCATGAACCAGAACCACATCAGGCTTGCAGGCATTTAACACATCTCGCATACCCATTAATGCATTCGAGGTTATATCATATAGATCCTGACCTGGCTTCATAATATTAAGGTCATAATCTGGCTTTATATCAAACAACCCTAACACCTGATCAAGCATTTCTCTATGTTGTGCAGTAACACACACAAATGACTCTATTTCATCATCATTTTTCAACCCAATGACAACAGGTGCCATCTTGATTGCTTCTGGTCTGGTACCGAAGACACTTAGAACTCGTATTTTCATTGCAGAGTTCCACGGGTATCAATTAAGACTTTTTCATTTAATTCCAGGCTTTTTATGCCTTTGAATTCTTTATGGTCAACCAACAACACAACAATATCAGATCGTCGAATAACTTCTTCACATGAGAGCAATTCGAACTCTCTATGAGACTCTAGATTTGGTTCGGAAATAATTACATCACCAATATTTTGCTCGATCAATTCACGTACGATATCTACAGCTGGAGATTCTCTCAAATCATCAACATCAGCTTTGAATGCCAACCCCAGGCAACCAATTACAGGATGCTTAAATTTCTGGGCTCTGCTTTTAACTTTTTCGACTACCCAGGCTGGTTTTGCATCATTAACCAATCGCGCCATTTTAATTAACCTGGAGTTTTCTGGATCACGAGCGACGATAAACCATGGATCAACTGCAATACAGTGCCCCCCAACACCAGGACCTGGATTGAGTATATTCACTCTCGGATGTCGATTCGCCAATGATATTAATTCCCATACATTGATGCCCTCTTTATCACATATGAGAGACAACTCATTAGCAAAGGCGATACTAACATCTCTCGATGAATTCTCAGTCAACTTTGCCATTTCGGCAGTTCGTGAATCTGTAGATAAAACCTCTCCACGAACAAAATATTTATAAAACTCAACAGCTTTAGCTGTAGCCTGAGGATTTATACCACCGACAATTCGATCGTTCTCAACCAGCTCAACCAGAATACGCCCTGGCAATACTCTTTCAGGACAATGAGCAACATAAACATCCTTATCAATATCATGCCCATTTTCTTTTAGAATTCGCGCTACAACTTCATCAGTGGTGCCAACTGGACTTGTAGATTCGAGAATAACCAGATTACCTGGCTTCACAAAAGGCGAGATCATTTGAGTTGCCGATTCAACAAAGGACAGATCCGGCTGATATCCTTCCTTAAATGGTGTAGGAACTGCTATTATAAAAACATCAGCTTCAACTGGTTCAAGACTAGCCTCTAAATTACCAGCATTTACAGCTGATTTAACCATAATATCAAGATCAGGCTCAACAATATGAATCTTTCCCTTATTAATTGTATCTACGACTTCTTTCGATACATCGACACCTGTAACTTTAAAGCCCTTAGTACCCAGTAGTGAAGCTGTTGGTAAGCCAATATAGCCAAGACCAACAACACAAATCATATTTATATCTTCCGTCATTTCCCTACCTTACTATATTCGTTATTAATACATAACGTACTTGAACAATCATCACTATTTATACATTTATTAATGGTTTTGTGATATTGACTTAACATCAGTAATCAATATTGATTTAATGCCAGCTGATGTTTTAAGAACGTCATTCTTTGCCTGAATGATATGCTTTATACCATTCCACAAATTTCTCTATACCCTCATTTAAAGGAGTGGCAGGTTTAAAGCCAACAGCATCAAAAAGTGACTCTATATCTGCATATGTTGAAACAACATCGCCATCTTGCATACCCATCATGTTTTTTTCAGCTTTTTTTCCTACAGCGTTTTCTATTGTTTCTATAAATTCCATCAACTGTACAGGTTCATTGTTACCAATATTATAAACCCGATAGGGAGCATAACTTGTTGCTGGATCTGGAGAAGATGTGTCAAAACTGGAGTTAGGCTCAGCAACTTTGTCTATAACACGTACAACACCCTCTATGATGTCATCAATGTAGGTGAAATCACGCTGCATCTTACCTTCATTGAATACATTGATTGGTTCATCTCGTAGTATGGCACCTGCAAAAAGCGAAGGAGACATATCTGGACGACCCCACGGCCCATATACTGTAAAAAACCTCAAACCAGTTGTCGGTAAATTGTATAGATGACTATAGGTATGAGCCATAAGCTCACCAGATTTCTTAGTAGCAGCATACAGACTTACCGGATGGTCTACATTATGATGTACACTAAACGGCATATTAGTATTAGCACCATATACGCTAGAACTGCTAGCATAAACCAGATGCTCTACATTATTATGTCTACACCCCTCCAGAATATTAGCAAATCCAACCAGGTTGCTGTCGACATATGCAAGTGGGTTTTGCAGTGAATAACGTACACCTGCTTGAGCTGCTAAGTTCATAACTCTGTTGAACTTGTGCTCTTTAAAAAGCTTAGCCATACCCTCTCTATCAGCCAGGTCCATTTTTATAAACGTAAAACTATTGTATGCTTCAAGCTGCTTTAATCGATCATGCTTTAACTGCACTTCATAATAGTCATTAAGATTATCGATACCAACAACTTCATCACCTCTTTCAAGAAGCCGCTGGCATAAGTGCATACCTATAAAACCAGCTGCTCCAGTCACTAATATTTTCATATATTGCCCGTATTAATTAAGCATAACAACTCATATCTAAGCTGCTAGCGTCCAACACATGTGTATTTAAATCCATGCTTTACCATTAAACTTTTCTCGTACACGTTTCTCAGATCTATAAAAACATCACCTTTCATCATGCTTTTAACTCTATCGAGATCTAAGCCCCTGTACTGATTCCATTCTGTCATTAGTACTATCGCATCAGCTTCATTAATAGCTTCGTCAATAGTGTTCATATACTGAATACTATCTGGTAGTAATTTTCTGGCTTCATCCATGCCTTCAGGATCATGTGCCTTTACGATTGCACCTTTATCAATGATTGCAGGTAATATGGCAAGTGAGGGTGAATCTCGCATATCATCTGTTTCAGGCTTAAACGTCAATCCAAGTACCGCAATTGTCTTATCTGCTTCAGACCCACCTAATGCTTGCCTTATTTTTGAGACCATTCTGGCTTTTTGTGAAGCATTGACTTCAACAACTGATTCAACAATTCGGCTAGAAACACCATTTTCCTGCGCAATACGTATTAATGCCAGAGTGTCTTTAGGGAAGCACGATCCCCCATAGCCAGGCCCGGCATGTAAGAACTTCTTGCCTATACGACCATCCAGCCCCATACCTTTCGCTACAGAGTGTACATCTGCACCAACTTTCTCGCACAACTGTGAAATCTCATTGATAAAACTTATTTTTGTTGCTAGAAATGCATTAGATGCATACTTAATTATTTCAGCACTTTCAAGGTTGGTAACATGTATTGGTGCTTCTATTAAGTTTAGCGGCCTGTATAGCTCACGTAATAAAGCCTCTGCTTTATCAGATTCAACACCTAGCACCACACGGTCAGGGCGCATGAAATCTCCAATTGCTGAGCCTTCACGCAAAAATTCAGGATTAGAAGCAACATCGAATTCTGCAGACGGATTGGTTTTCTGAATAATTCTGGAAACTTCTCGAGCAGTTCCAACAGGAACAGTTGATTTATCAACTATGACAGTATACCCACGCAAATAACCAGCAACTTCTTCAGCTGCTGCATAAACATATTTAAGATCTGCGTGGCCATCACCACGTCGAGTTGGGGTACCCACAGCGATGAATACAAGATCAGCATCTGCTACTGATTCTTTCAATTCAAGAGAAAACTTCAACCTGCCAGCTTCGACATTTTTCCTCACCAGATCTTCGAGACCCGGCTCATAGATAGGGATTTCACCTTGCAGTAAGGAACCTATCTTTGACTCGTCTTTATCTACACATATTACATTTGCTCCAAATTCAGCAAAACATGCGCCAGATACAAGC
>JBFHVQ010000117.1:0-5822 GCA_041589455.1 Gammaproteobacteria bacterium
CCTAGATACGAAAAACTTAAACTAATAACCCTAAAGGTGTCATCCATGCGTTTCCGTTCTATTTTATCATCCACCTGATCAAAGTCATATCCAATTGATATCTTATAATCTAGCAATGCAATAAAGTCATTCAAAGCTTCTTCATAGAGATCCTGTTTAAAAAATGCCCACCCTTGCTTATACAATGCCAGATCATAAAATGCTGAGCTAATACCAAAATCAATAACTGCCTTATAGGCTTCTTCTGCATCAAGGTATTTCTTTCGCGTAAAGAAATACTCCGCCCGTCTAAACTGAGCTTCATCGATATGTCTAGAGTTAGGGTACTGTTTTACCAGGCGATTCAATACCACCATCGCCTGCTCAACATCTCCAGTTTCTTCATATGCTCGTGACAGCTGATACAACACTTGATCATTACGTTCGAAATGTGGATATTTAACAAGCAATCCTTTATACAGCTCTATTGCTTCTTTCGCCCCTGCCGTTTGAAGGTCTTCTGCGACAGCTGCATCTGCAACACCACTTTTATCTACCTTACCACCTTCTATGTCAGTTTTAGCTGCAGCTCTTTTCTCAAATTCTTTCTGTGACTCACTAATATCAGCAATTGATTTATCACGTGTTTGAACTTTTTCTTGCGTATTATCAGCAAGTGTATCTTTTGTTTCAGCTTGACTTATTGGTGCTTCAATTTGATCTTTCTGCGTTATGCTCTTTTCTGATTCATCCCTTGCACTATATTCTTTTTCGATTTTAAGATCTGCAAGGCGCCTGAGCGCTTCTGGTGTCATCGCTGTTTCTGGCGTTTCCTGTAAAAACTGCTGATAACTCTCCATTGCCTTCTCAAGGCTACCTTCGATTTTCGCCTCTTCAATGACTGGATCGACTTTTTCGAGACTCGCTAATGTATCTCTGTCTGAGGTTAATGCACAGCCGCTGATTAACATCAGTATTGATGCAACATGAATAATATTTAGGAAGATAAACAGCCTCACTATTGTACTTCCTTAATTTGATCAGGCTGTTGCTGGCTTTCTTGATCTGTTTTTTTCTCAATTTCCTCGAGTATTTTTAACTCTTCTGCTTTCTGCTGTTTCTTGGTTGCACGATCATAGCTTTCTGCCAATGCAAATCTGGCTTTTATCTGGAAGTCTTCTAATAGATTTCGTCTTCGTTCTAACTCATTAACAGCCATCTCCTCCAGTATCCTGCCCTGGCGCGCCATTACACCATCTACTTTAAATTGCATAGCCTGTATTTTTGTTTTCAAATGCCTGATTGGAACTTCATAACCTTCATAACTTTGAGTCGCTGCCTGACGTGTTCTAACAAAAGACTGATACTTCTCATTTAGCTTTTCAATATAGATATCCAGTGATTTCATCTGTTTATACGCATTTGTCAGACGCGCATGATAATTCTGCATAATTTGCCAGTCGACAATTCCCCTTAAGCGTGAGACCCTCTGTTGCGTTTCTTCATTGTCCAGTTTAGGGTTAGTACTCAAATAGGTTACAATTTTATCCAGATATTCTTTAGTTCCTCGTTCCTCACCTGTTGCCAGATAATCAGTACGACGTGCAATAACTATTGATTTAAGACGCGACTCTAGTCTATCTCTTTGCTCAAGCCGCAATCTAATCCTGGCATCCAGCTTTTTAAACTGCTTTTCAACCACAGGTAATAATGGCTCATAATAACTGCGTCTTAATAGAATTAACTCCATAAACACATCTAGACTAGTCAGCCAGTAACTCAGTCTCATTTTAAGCTCTGCCAGATCTCTATAATTTTTCAGTGACTCCTGAAAGGTATTTGATGCCATAAGCGTCATAATATAACGTGTTTCAGGTGTTTCTGGCCTGTCTCTTAAATTATGTAACCAATGTTTATCTCTTTCAGACTCTTTATCTATTACTGCATTTAGGAACTTTCCTTCCCTCACACTTTTAATCGAAGCAGTGAGTCGATCAACTTCACTACCGAAGTTTTCCATCGCTTCACCATATGACAATGCTGCTTGCCCATAATAATTTAGCTGACTATATGCATATGGCACAGCAAGCATCGATTCCTGGACTGCTTCATTGGTAATATTTCTTTCATGCAAAATGCGCCAGGGTACTAATGCCTTCTTGTAATTACCCATAGAAACATTGACCCAACCAGCTCCTAACAAAGCGCGATTGGCATACGGACCTTTAATCCGCACACGATTAAAGTACTGTTTAGCTAGTTCAGGCGAACCATTTTCTAGCATGCGATTTGCTAACATCAGATTAGCTCTATCTTTTATCGCTAAAACTGCTCGATCATCACTGTTTATTTTTCCTAGCTTATCTAGCGTTTGAATACCGGATTTTTCATCACCACTCTGGATATAGGCTATACCCAAGTTGTAAGCGATAAATCCTGAAAATTTCTCATCGTTCTCAATACTTTTTAGTAATTCAACGGCCTCAGAAAACTTACCAGTTGAAATATACACCTGTGATCTCAAATAGATTTCATCTACACGTAAGTCCTCAGCCATCTCGCCTTCAATTTTCAGCAAAATATCCAGAGCATTATGCGGCTGATCTTTTTGATAATAAATTTTTGCCAGTCTGAAAGCAGCTTCGTTACGAATCGTCTGACTGACATTAGATTCCATAACCGATTTAATCGCACGACCTGCTTGCTGATGCATACGATATGCTAGCTCAAAGCTGCCAATAGCAAATTCTGCGTGATTTATGTGCTGACTGAATGGATCTAGAGATGGGTCGTCAAGACCATAGTACTGGCCCAGTTCAGCATCAAGCTTACTTACGGCATCAAAGTGCTGGTCCTGTAATGCGTGATATATAGCTTCACCGTAGAAAATATCCTTCAGCTCTGGTGCGCTATCTATTGTGTTCTCTGCATAGACTGTTGAGCTCAGAACAAATAGAAGTATGATGTGTAGTCGTCTTACCATAGAGTACTACCAGTCTTTAAAAACCATGCCCTCGTCACCAGCTTCCGTACCGCCAATTTTAATCTCTACAAATTTTGGACCTACTGATTTATTAACAGAATAAGTGCTACTTCTTCTTATGTCTGAACCACTCGAGTTCTGCGCAACATAACTTACGACAAGTTGATGCTCACCTGTCTTTATATTACCTATATAGATTTTTTGAACGCCTCCTTTTTGCAAGGCTTCAAGTTCTCGAAACGTATATAGGTGATGAGCTAATACTTTATTCTCTAATTTAATCTGCACTGCATCCAGGCGTAACCCCTCTGTTTCTGCAAGGGATACAAACACAGCAAACTGACTGTTAGATGGATACAACAGCTTCTCTTCAAGCTGCAGTAAATCTGCTGCCAGGTCTATGACATCTTTTTTAATATCCTGGACCTGCTCATCCAGCCCTTTTACCTGCTCTTGAGTTACATCTACAGCAGTTACATTGAGCGGCAATACCATGAGTAACGCTGAAAGTACCGAAATAAGAAATTTACGCATAATCACTACCTGTTTCCATGTCGCCTTATTTGCCTAGTATTAACTACTATGACAAAAAAAACACTCGAACGATTCACACATACATTCTAACTTATTCTATTACTTTATCATTAAAAATCAATCATTTATATTGCATTATTCACATATAATATGAATAACACCACATAAATTAGCATTAGTTAATATCCTGATTCACTCTTCCTCTAGCCAAAACTAAAGATTTTGCATATTCTTATATAGTTTAAAAAGATAAGTTCCACCTGTACAAACCCACGCTGTCAACTCACGCATTACAACTAACTCTCACACTGCACAACCTTATCACCATCAAAAGATCAAAAAAAAACCCCTCTCCTTACGGAGAGGGGCTTTCATTACTCAGATCACGCCTTATCAGAGACGAAACTCCAAGCCTGTCGTCAAAGCACTATTATCAGGTTTAAGCTTCTGTTGCTTCTTCGTTAACCGCTTTCATGCTTAGACGAATACGGCCCTGACGGTCAATTTCAAGCACCTTAACCGATACTGTTTCACCTTCAGAAAGCTTATCACTAACCTTCTCAACACGCTCTTCAGATATCTGAGAGATGTGTACCAGACCTTCTTTGTTAGGCAGAATACGTACAAAGGCACCAAAATCCATGATCTTGATAACTGTACCTTCGTAGATTTTACCGACTTCGGCCTCAGCTGTGATCTGCTCAATACGAATCTTGGCGGCTTCTGCTGCATCAAAGTCATTTGACGCAATTTTCACATTTCCATCATCATCGATATCGATAGTAACGCCGGTTTCTTCAGTGATTGACTTGATCACTGCGCCACCCTTACCGATTACATCACGAATCTTCTCAGGGTTAATCTTCATCTTCAGATAGCGAGGCGCGTAATGTGACATTTCAGTGCTAGGCTCTGAAATCACCTTGTTCATCTCACCCAGAATAAACATACGGCCTGCTTTCGCCTGCTCTAATGCTTTTTCCATGATTTCTTTGGTGATACCGGTAATCTTGATATCCATCTGCAGCGCGTTTACACCGTTAGCTGTACCCGCAACTTTAAAGTCCATATCGCCAAGGTGATCTTCATCGCCCAGGATATCACTTAATACTGCGTAGTCATCACCTTCTTTTACCAGACCCATCGCGATACCTGCGATTGGCGCCTTAACCGGTACACCCGCATCCATCAGTGCCAGAGACGTACCACAAACAGAAGCCATCGAGCTTGAACCATTTGATTCAGTGATTTCAGAAACCACACGAATTGAATATGGGAATTCATCAGTGGTTGGCATACATGCCAGAACACCACGTTTGGCTAAACGACCGTGACCAATCTCACGACGACCCGGTGTACCAACACGACCCGCTTCACCTACCGAGAATGGAGGGAAGTTATAGTGCAGCATGAAGCTATCGACCATTTCGCCTTCCAGCGCGTCGATCTTCTGTGCATCACGTGAAGTACCCAGTGTCGTTACGACAACTGCCTGTGTTTCACCACGTGTAAAGAGAGCTGAACCGTGAGTACGCGGTAAAACGCCTGTGCGAACCGTAATAGGACGAACATCATCCAGGTTACGACCATCGATACGCTTTTCACCGGCTACGATGCGGCCACGTACAATACTCTTTTCAACTTTGCTGAATGCACCCTTGATTTCATCAGCGCTAAAGCCGTCATCAGACGCAAGCTTTTCAACTGCTGCATCACGGACTTTATCAACCGCTGCATAACGATCCAGTTTTTCAGCAATCTGGTATGCCGCTGTTAAATCAGCAGTTACCGCATCAGTCACCTGCTTGATCAGGTCTTCATTAACTTCAGGCGGTGTCCACTCCATCGCTGGGGTGCCCACTTCTGCAGCCAGTTCCTTGATAGTGTTGATCACTACCTGGAAAGCGTCATGACCAAACATAACCGCACCCAGCATAACGTCTTCTGAAAGCTGATCCGCTTCAGATTCAACCATTAATACCGCGTCGGTTGTACCCGCAACCACCAGGTCAAGCTGAGAATCTTTCAGCTGGCTGAAGGTGGGGTTTAATAAGTAGTTACCGTCTTTATAACCAACACGGGCCGCACCGATAGGGCCCGCGAAAGGCGCACCGGAAATAGCCAGTGCAGCCGAAGTACCAATCATTGCCGCGATATCCGGATCAATGTCTGGATTCAGGGACATAACGGTCGCAATTACCTGAACTTCGTTTGTGAACCCTTTGGGGAATAGAGGGCGAATTGGGCGGTCGATGAGGCGGCTGGTCAGAGTTTCTTTTTCTGATGGTCGACCCTCACGCTTAAAGAAGCTTCCTGGAATCTTACC
>JBFHVQ010000118.1:0-5581 GCA_041589455.1 Gammaproteobacteria bacterium
ACACTATCTTCTGATTTACTAAACAAACGCATACGCAGTAATCTACATTTTACAACTGCAAACTTACTTGATAAATTGAATCGTTTCGATATTGCTTTTAATCACTTTAAAGCTGGCAATGAACTATCACGATCAGGACATTATAATAGCACAGAACATAGTGATATGATTTCTAGTCTTATTAATACTTTCACACCTGATTTTTTCAATAATTTCACACCTATTACTAACAATGACTCACAACCAATTTTCATTATTGGCATGCCAAGATCTGGCACTAGCCTGACAGAACAAATCTTATCGTCTCACCCTAGTGTCTACGGTGCAGGTGAATTAAAAACATTAGACCTTGCTATTAGAGAACAAACTGGAAAAACTCTATACGACAAAGGCTTTATCAATCAAATTAACAAACTGACTCAGCAAAATATAGAATGTATACAAAAACAATATTTGCGTCATACAGAAAATCTTTGTTCTCAATCACTATGTATAACCGATAAGATGCCCCATAACTTCTATTATCTTGGCATAATTCAGTTATTATTTAAAAATTCAAAAATAATACATGTTAGTAGAAAAGCCCTCGATAATTGTGTTTCAATTTATATGCAGAATTTTTCACATGGACATTATTATTCAAACAATTTTATCGATATTGGAAGACACTATCTTGACTACAAACGCTTGATGAAACATTGGAAACATGTCATTACATTACCAATACTAGATGTAAGTTATGAAAGTCTAGTATCTAATCAAGAAAGCGTAACAAAACAATTACTTAATTTCTGTAATCTGGAGTGGCATGATAACTGTCTTAACTTCCATAAATCACAACGCAATTTACACACATCTAGCTATGATCAAGTTCGACAACCTCTTTATACACACGCAGTTAATCGATGGAAAAACTATGAATCATATATCGATGATCTGAAACATGTACTAGGATCTGATGATGCATAATTATTTATTAAATATTTACTCATACGTCACTTATTAACTATCATCTTCACAGATCCTACATGTTTCTAAATCTACCAATTGATTTTGTTAAACATGCTATCAAAAATTCATAAACCTATGTCTCATCCACTTATCCTATACACTTCTTAACCAACTCACAAATCTTCTCAAACGCCTCTTGACGATAACTACCCCGCCTATATAACATGCCAATTCTTCGTGTCGGTTTCGGTTCTTCAAATATTAAATAGCAAATATCACTCTGCTCTATTTTATTAGGTACGGCTAGTTCGGGTATCAGGGTAATGCCCATATCTTCACCGACCATATGGCGTAGGGTTTCCAGGCTCGATGCCTGAAATCCGGCGTTTTCTGTTGCGCCTGCCATAAAGCAGACATCCAGTGCCTGGCCTCGCAGGCAATGGCCTTCTTCGAGGAGTAGCATTTCTCGTCCGACTAGATCATCAAGGTTTACCTGTTGTTTACTGGCCAGCTCGTGGCTAGCGGCTACGGCTAGCTGAAAGGCTTCTTCGAATAATGTGAGTTCGCTAAATTCGTCTGTATCTACTGGCAGGGCGAGAATTAGCAAGTCGAGTTCGGCGCGTTTTAGTTTTTGTAATAGCACCGAGGTCTGGTATTCGTGTAACCAGAGTTTAAGTTGAGGGTAGTGCTTTTTCATTAAAGGAATAATATGGGGTAACAGGTAGGGAGCCAGTGTAGGTATTAGCCCAACCTGTAATTCACCTACCATGGGGTCGCTGTAGCTTTGTGCTACATCGTGGATATTTCTTACTTCATTCAATACCCTACGTGCCAGACTGGTGATTTCTCGTCCGGCATCTGTCATCACTACCTGGCGGGTGCTGCGCTCTACCAGCTGGATATCTAGCTCCTGTTCCAGCTTTTTCAATTGTCCACTCAGAGTGGGCTGGCTGACAAAGCAGCGTTCTGCTGCGCGGTGGAAGTGCCCTTCTTCTTCTATTGCCACCAGATATTCTAATTCTCGTAGATTCATAATGCTTACCAATTAATCGGTTTAGTCTATTAAACTATTCGAATCAAACGATTTCAACTATTAGTTTCTCTTCTCCATACTACACCCATGCACTTCAGGCTTGACTGCAATGCAAGACAGCTAAAACCACTTTTAACGTTTTTATTGATACCGGAGATTAGAGACCATGTTAGAAAATCGTCAAAACCAGAATGTTCCCAGCGTTATCTTCAAGACACGCCACAACAACACGTTTGTTGATGTCAGCACAGATGACATCTTTACCAATAAGACTGTGATCGTTTTTTCACTGCCCGGTGCATTCACCCCTACTTGTTCATCCACTCATCTGCCTCGCTTTAACGAGCTGGCGGATGTATTCAAAGCGAATGGTGTAGATGACATTGTTTGCCTTTCAGTTAACGACGCTTTTGTGATGGATGCCTGGAAGGAACATCAGGAAGCCGATAATGTCACGCTGATTCCGGATGGTAATGGTGAGTTCTCTGAAGGTATGGGCATGCTGGTGGATAAATCAGATCTCGGTTTCGGCAAACGTTCATGGCGCTATTCGATGCTGGTGAAAAACCGCGTAATTGAAAAGATGTTCATTGAGCCAGAGCTACCCGGTGACCCGTTTGAGGTTTCTGATGCAGATACCATGCTGCAATACATTAACCCACAGGCCAAGGCGCCCGATGCGGTAAGCATTATGACCAAACCAGGTTGCCCTTACTGTGACAAGGCCAAGACATCACTGAAATCGAATGGCATTGCTTATGACGAGATCAGTGTGGGCCAGGATGCAAACCTGCGTTCTGTTCGCGCCATCACAGGTCGCGACACGGTACCGCAAGTTTTCATTAATGGCCAGCACATTGGTGGTTCGGAAGAACTTGAAGACTACTTAAACGGGCAGCAATCATCCGCTGCATAAACATTGGCAGGCGGGGCGATCGTCCCGCCATTTGTAGAAAATTCTTCTGGGGGATACAGATATGAACAATCAATACGATTTAATTACCATTGGCGGTGGCAGCGGCGGCCTGGCGGTTGCAGAAACCGCTGCAAAACTTGGCCAGAAAGTAGCCATTATTGAGGCTGCAAAAATCGGTGGCACCTGTGTTAATAATGGCTGTGTTCCTAAAAAAGTCATGTGGTATGCCGCCAACTTGGCACACGCGGTTGACCAGGCCAATGATTTTGGTATCCCTTCTCAACGGCAGTCAACGCATTGGCAAAAACTGGTGGGTGCTCGCCAGGGTTATATCGAAAACATTAATAATTACTGGAATGATTACGTTGATAGTAATGGCATTGCACACATTAATGGATTTGCACATTTCGTCGACTCCAACACTATAAAGGTGAATGATAAAATCCTGCAAGCAAATCACATTGTTATTGCTACCGGTGGTCAGCCGATTGTACCTAACTTACCGGGTGCAGATCTTGGCATTACCTCCGATGGTTTTTTTCAACTAGCGGAAATGCCCAAAAAAGTAGCAGTAATTGGAGGTGGGTATATTGGTGTGGAATTATCCGGCATGTTACATGCCATGGGCTCTGATGTAACGCTGATTGCACTGGAACAACGTTTGCTTGAAGTCTTCGACCCTATGGTCGGTCGAGTGTTAATGAAACACTATGAAGATACTGGCATTAATTCACAAATGGGTTTTGCTGTGAGTGAATTATCTGAAACCAGACAAGGTATAAATGTTATCTCAGGTAACGGTAGTATTTTAACAGGTTTCGATACTGTCATCTGGGCAGTCGGTCGTCGTGCAAATACCTCGGGATTAAAACTGGATTCAGCAGGTATTAATTACCTGCAAAATGGTGTCATCCCGGTGGACGAATATCAGAACACTAATGTACCCGGTGTTTATGCGATTGGCGATATTACCGGTAGCGTTGCCTTAACACCAGTAGCAATAGAAGCCGGACGAAAACTGGCACAACGTTTATTTGCAGGTGATATCAAAAGCAAACTGGACTATAACAACATCCCCAGCGTGGTTTTCTCACACCCGCCAGTGGCCACTGTCGGATTAACCGAAGCTGAGGCACTTACACAATATAAAGGTGATATTCATATTTTTGAAAGTGAATTCGTACCCATGCAGCACGCCCTTGCATCTCACGGCACACCTACCGCCATGAAACTTATCTGCGCCGGTTATAACCAGCGCGTAGTTGGCCTTCATATGATAGGAGATCATGTCGATGAAATGTTACAGGGTTTTGCAGTTGCAATTAACATGGGTGCAACCAAAGCAGACTTTGATAACACCATCGCAATTCACCCAAGCAGTGCGGAAGAACTGGTGACCATGAAAGATCATCATAAGCGGGTGATTAACCAGGATGATGAGGGAGTGGAATTGACTGGGTGACTGTTTAAAAGCATTTTCCGCAAATGCACGTAAATTAACGCAAATAAATAATGGGGTTGGTTTTACCAACCCCATTGATTATTAACAATTATTGTTGAGTCACAAAAAAGTCATCGACACAGGTTAGCAAACCATCATCTGTACGGCCCGTAATAAAACCAGCGTACAGAGCCGTGAATGATGAGAGCACTGCCAGTTGATCAATCTGTACATCATTTTCATCCAGTAAGGTTACTGTTGCAGATCCATTATTAAGCTGAGCAATAATTTTGTATGTCGTATTAGTAGAAAGCGTGAGCACATTATCACTCTGTGTTTTTGTGCCATCGTCAATGCTAAGTCTGTTGGCCCCACCATCGATACCAGCTGTAAGCCTACTATTGCTCAAGTCATCATCGTCATTGAATATCACATAACTTTCAAAACCTGAGGCATCTTCTGCTGTGAATGCGTAACTAATGGCTATATCACTTCCAGTAAGCTCTGTAGTGTAATTCATAATTGCTGACTGTGTATCACCACATACCATATTGTTACTGATAACTGGAGAACCTAAAGCGTTAATCCATGGCGCGGGAACAGGTCCATCTGGATAAGAAAAATCATCATTAAGGTTATCAGATTGCGCCGAGATTAAATTGTCATCATTATTATCACTACAGGCGGATAAAACTGTAACAATTACAACAAATAAAGCTGGCCTAACAAACATAAATTTACTCTCCGATAGAAATAATATCATAAGAACAATATAACAGTAAAAATGCTTAATTAAAATTATCTTAGTTATTACTACACTGGTAGATTGTATTTATATCACTGTTTTATCAATAAGATACATATCTTATATTCCTTAAGGTTAATTTTGACTTAAGATAATTTACTACAGTGTTTTTCTATTCACGCACTTAATTTACGTAACATAAGCAATTCTGCTATAACCATCCCGATGACTACCCTTAATTTCGAACTGCTGTTAACGATGACAATTAACCACTAGAGCAGCGATTAATCTATATCATCTGAATACTGAAAAAGTATTTAATTTTTATCGAGAATAAATGATGGTTACTTAGCCTAATCTCATTTACGCTTTCTTTCTACAATTCACTCAATTACATCACAAACAGTCCCAGACTACTGATCAAGCACAGCACAAATCCGGTGATGCGTTTAAATACTATATCATTGTGCATAATATAATCATGGGTTTTCAGTC
>JBFHVQ010000119.1:0-5550 GCA_041589455.1 Gammaproteobacteria bacterium
CACCTTCGCGGCCTTGAACAGCCACGCATAGGGCATACAACTTAACTGAAACATATAACACCTAAATAACACGCAGCTGACAATAAAGCTTTTAAAGTATTGATTAAATTGATATTAATTTTGATACTTTCGAGGTTCAAGCCCTCTTCTCGGCACCATATCTCTACACTCCTGCCCTGCCACACCCCCGGTTCTCAGCCATCAGTTAATATGATGAGCTATTGCAGAACATTAGGTATATAGTGGTATGTAACCCTCATCACATTCTTTGCCACTTTCTGGCAAGCCACTCAAAGAATGACGCTTCCGCAGGGATTATTGCATATGGCTTAATCTTATACGCGGCTGGTGATGTGTCACCGGAGATAATCATGCCAACCCCCCTGAAAACCACAAGCAACCCAAATCCACAACATTTCGACTGGCGAGCAAAAGATGCCCTGCAACGCGACCAGGAACAAAGTAACCTCTTACATGAACCAAAATTTCGAATATGGACAACAGACCCGATTACGGGAAATGACGTCATAAACTACGAAGATCATTGCTCCTTAATGGATGGAAACCTGTGCATTTACTTCGAGTCAGAAGATACATGTAATGAATATCAGAATATAGAATTCAACCATCCTTGCCTGCATCTGCCATTTCCGGAAACATATAACGATGATCGAGGTGGCTAACAGAAATATCAATGACAATCGTTAGATACATATGTATTGAACAGATTATGCATTAGATTCGAATCCTGATGAATAGTTACACCTGTAACGAGTCAGGCATTCGATGATCTAAGCGCATCAGTAAAGAAATACCATTAGTATCTATTTCTACTTTATAAATCGTGTAACACGAAACAGCATCCTGAACCTGATTTACTGGATTCAGTTAAATCCATAACAACTGAAACAGATATAACATGGCGATTACACTGCCATGATATAACGATCAGTTATAAGCACTGTTACAAGTCCCAAGTGCACAGGAATTAATTCAAAAGTTATATCCTATCGACGAGGTAAAGAATATGAGCAACAGGATAAATGTAAAACCCAGAGATTGCGCAATCATCTATTCAGACAAGAGCAAAGGAATACCCGTTTCACCATTAATAACACAATGGCTTAAAACCACACTAGAGTATTTCAATGGCAACACAATAAAAAGTCATATAAATACAGGAACAATAAAACAGTTTGAAATTTACGCCTATGAAGCTGAAACATTCAGTCTAGACATTGATGTTCGTCGTACAGAATTAATAAACCAGAATTGGAGCCGTAAGAAATCAGAGAAATTAGCATCATCTGAAGGAATCTCATTCAATGATGAACACTGGGCCGTGATACGTTATTTGCGTAAGAATTATCTGAACAATGGTGTAAAGCGATATGCTCGCGCACTTTCAAGAGAACTATGTAAGGAATTCTCGATTCAGGGTGGCAAAAAATATCTACACAATCTGTTTCCAGGCGGACCAGTCACACAAGGCTGTCGACTTGCCAGTTTACGCACACCTGCAAATGCAGTGGACGCATCATTTGGCACAGCCTACTAGTAATACAATGAAGAATATTTAACAGTATATAAAGACGATAACTTCTGAATAGAATTACAATTCATATTCCAGGTTTTATACACAAACCAGATATGGCAAAGCGTCTATAGAAGTTAAATACATCGACGCATAATGATTATGCAATATCAGGAAATAGAAATGAAGAACACAGAAATTGAACTAATGAATAAATACGGCATTACCTACAAAACGAATTATATTTATACATATAAACAATATCACTACAGTCAACTAAAAGACGCTATTAGATATGCTGAAATTGACACCAAACGCCACATTGATGAGCAATCGAAACATCAAGTCTTAAGCAGTTTCGACAATAAGTGATGACCTTCCTCCTGAGCTTTCCTCCATAAATAGTACCTCCAGCGTGATTCACAGCAGGCAACAGGTGAATGGGGATATGTCACCTGTGGGGTAGCTGTGGTAAAAAACGAAACCTACGAATAAGTTCTAATGACTACTTTTATGTACCCATGACAGATACTTTATAGCATTACCTTGATATCACTCATATAACACTCAAGCGAATGAAAAAATTATATACTATTGATTATATTGTATAATATTTTCATAAAAGACAGGCTCAAGCCCTCTTCTCGGCACCATCTTCTTAACCGGGGTCAGACCCCAGTTTTCCCAGCTCTTTAATTAATAAGATCCAGCAAGTTTCGGCCTTCGAGTGAAGAGTCGATTGCATGGCTTATTTCACCATAAATTTCATTAACGGTCGTATCCATGTGAAGATCATCTACTGCCAGGCCATCACGCTCTTCAGCTATTCTTACTGTATTAACAATATCAGATAGCGAGATGGTTGCCGGGTCGTACCCAGGTAGGTAGCGTGCAGGTGAATCGGTAGTAGCAACCAGTAAGCCTGCCGCTAACAGGCGATTTACAATAAGCTCACAAGCATCTGGATTGATATTCATTTCACAGGAAAGCGTATCGATAGACCAGGCTTCATGATGCTGGCGATAGTTGAGTGCAACCAGTCGCATAATCATCAGCGCCATTACTTCACGCATGCGGTTGCTCAGGCGAATTATCCTGGTGTCAAGCGTTCGCAGCGAAGGCAACTGGTGATACGCCACGATGCTACAGCCGATAAGCAAGATCAGCCAGTTCATATATATCCAGATAAAGAAAATAATCATCGAAGCGAATGCCGAGTAAATGGCAGTATAGTTTGCCGAGTTCACGACAAAGGCAGCAAATGCCCAGCTGGTGCTTTCCCATAATATGCCTGCTACGATACCGCCAATTAACGCCGAGCGAAATTTGACACGGGTATTGGGTATCAGCATATAAACAAAGGTGAAGGCTGAAATTACAAACAGGTATGGTATCAGCCGCACAAACTGTTTAACCAGGCTGCCAATCTCTTCAATTTCCATGAAATGCTGGTAGAGAGAGGTGCTGGACAAAGACGCTGTCATTCCCAGCGCGGAAAACACAAGCACCGGTCCAATAATAATGATACTCAGGTAATCGCTAAAGCGACGCGTGATTGAACGATGATGTTTGACCCGCCAGGTATAATTGAAGGACTTTTCAATTTTCTGCAACAGTGAAATAACGGTATATATCAGAAATGCAAGGCCGACCGAGCCTAAAACACCAGCCTGGGTATTATCTACAAAGCCGATAATTTTATCGGTAATTTCTACCGATTTTTCGCCCATAGGCTGTAACAGGTTAAGTAAAGCAGGCTCAATCTGGTTATGAACACCAAAGCCCTTTAGAACAGAGAAGCTTACCGCCAACAGGGGTACAAGCGCGAGTATTGTCGTGTAAACCAGGCCCATGGCACGGAGAGTAATCATGCCATCGATAAGATCACGAATAAGCAAATTGAATATACGCAGGGCAACAACCAGTTTCTGCCTCCACACGGGAATATCCTCAAGGCCTATCTGCCAGACATTTTGATGGAAGAACTGGTGAAATGTGTCGATATTCAGGAATTTAAACATGTTATTGAAGAGGCCCTGAGTGTATTGATTATGGCATTAAATATGCTTTATATTATTTCATGTGGATAAAATATACATGTATTTTTTACATCAGGATAATAATATTAATCGAGGTAGCCCCTCGAATTTACTGAGGCCCCCCAACAGGATCGACGATTTACCGAGCTGGTGCCTGCACCCGCTTATTTCGATTTTCTCATTCATTACACCGGCCGAGTTCGAAATCGAATCTGCCGGTATTCAAATCGACAGTTTCAGTGACAGAAGCTATCTCCCGGTATTCCGGCACCTGCATACCCAGCGCATACTGCTTTTCTCTGGCAAAATATAATAATTTCATATTCTTACATAAAACCACATATCCAACTGGTATCGCCACTGTGCTAACGGCTAACTGGTGAAAAGGCGTGGTAATACATCAAAACACATAAAACCTTTTTTCGTCTTGAACCTATTAACTATTGCGTCAGGTCAATGACGTATTAACCGATTTATTACAGAGTATTCTCTGTTTGTATGATTATGGATGATAACTCCATCAAAGGATCAAAAGATGAAAACCTTTCGTTCAATAATACTCACGTCCCTGTTAATTATCTTCAGCACTGCATCACAAGCAATTCTTATACAACATATAGATCCTGTTAATGGCTATAACGTCATCGAAGATGACTCTACGGGGCTATACTGGTATCAGCTCTACACGACACAAACACCTGCTTTCGGCTTGAATTATACGAGCGTAATGTCAAGTATTGACTCACTCAACGCAACACAGGCATTGGGCATCAATAACTGGTCACTAGCAAGCGAAGATAATGTATACGCACTACTTAATAATTATTATGGTGAAATTGAAAATATATTTTCGCCAACCTATGTATCAACTGAGACGATAATAATACCTGATCCAGACATTACATGTGGAATTGTGATACCAGGTTTTTTTTCTAACCCCTGCAATGACACCACTGTAACTTACGAAACAACGCACTGGGCAGGTATCGTAAACTCTCCAGTAACTGTATCGGAATACTTCTATGAAGACAGAAGCTTAGAGTGTCTATATACAGGCGTGTGCCAGACTGGATGGGTAGACGCAGATGGCTTTGTAGCAATCAACTACAGCATTCTAGATTATAGCTCAAGCCAGAATTCTCCGGCCATCTCAACCGAAGTCGTGTTAGATAATTATTTTGATGCACTACGGTTTGATAATGATGCTATGCGAGGTGCGTGGATTGTGGGTACAAGCCCAGTTCCTTTACCAGCATCTTTTATATTAATGCTATCTGGTCTAGCGAGCCTGGCAGGATTTAGACTAATAAAACCAAAACTTTGATCGTAGCTGAAGCACCGAAGGCTTAGTTATCAACTAAGCCTTCATTACGAAAAGCTGTATTTCTGACTATCCAAAAGCCAGCCTCTAATGTTAATTGTTTACGAATATTAGCGAAAAACCGGGGCTGAACTCGGCTTAGAAGCCTGCATCCTGCACCGTCTTCATGATAACGATGACATCCTGTTGCCACTGTTTGAAGGTTTGTTGCAGTTGTGGGTAGGGGAACAAATCGATAAAAACTCCCGGATCCATGGTAACCAGCAGAGTCTCACCGGCTTCGGCGTAAATCACCAGCTTTAGAGGCAGATAGGGAATCAGGTCGGGGTAGTTATTGGTAAGGTTATCGATCTCTTCGGTTTTGCCGAAAAAAACGATTCGGTATTTATCGGTTTTATAACCACTCTGGGTAAGGCCGGTATCAACTGATTGCACGCGTGACACCCGGTAACCCTGTCGCTTGATCGCATCCTGTAACACACCCATGGATTCAACAAAGGCATTATCGGAACGCACCATAATCAACTCACCGGTGATAATCGCCTGCGCCGGTGTCATAACGAAAGCAAGCATCAATAATAGCAGGGCCCTGCATTTCATTTGATTGCCTCCTCGATAATCGTGGAATAGGTTTTATGCATTTCATCACAGGCGCG
>JBFHVQ010000120.1:0-5363 GCA_041589455.1 Gammaproteobacteria bacterium
GCACGTTCTTGGAACGTACCAGACCGGCGTAGAACAGTGCCAGGCCCGGCAGCGTCATAAACAGCACCAGCGCGGTCGATGCCATAATCCAGGCGGTATCCGCACCACTGATGGCATCTGCTGCAAACGCACGGCCGGGTAGTAAAGCCAGCAGGAACAGGCCCGCAAGCATTTGGATTTTTGTATCAATTATTTTCATATTCAGATTATCCCCAGATATAGTCATAGCCCTATGAGATAAAAGGGAGGACATTATAATTATGCAGGTTTAAAGCGCTTCGTCGCCCGACTCACCGGTACGAATACGAATCACCTGTTCCAGCGGGGCAACAAAGATCTTGCCATCGCCAATTTTGCCGGTATTCGCCGCATTGCGGATGGTTTCGACCACCTTGTCCAGCAAGCTGTCGGCTGTTGCAATTTCGAGTTTGATTTTTGGCAGGAAATCTACCACGTATTCGGCTCCACGATAGAGCTCGGTATGCCCTTTCTGGCGACCAAATCCCTTAACTTCGGTGACTGTAACCCCCTGCACCCCAATATCCGCCAGCGATTCACGCACGTCATCCAGCTTGAATGGCTTGATAATTGCCGTAACTAGTTTCATAAATGGCCCTTACAATTTATCAGGTTTGATTTACTTGAAAGTGGCCGATTATTGCACCAAAACGGGGAGAATGCACCATCGGTTGGCAAAAGCCCAGTGGCGACCATGAAGGCAGATGTTAGGATATCGCTAATATAGAATGAAGTACTTCAGGCTCTGATCAGAAGTGGTAAATCACACCAACCGTTAACACTGTAGAATCATAATCCACATCCAGATTAGTGAAAGCAAAATCAACCAGGTGACTATCGAGTGAAAGCTTAAACTCGAGATTTTCGTTGTAACCGTAACTACCGCCTATCCCGATTAACATACCGGATGTACTATCTGAAAAAGACTGCTCATTAATTACATAGCCTGCATCACTGGGAAGCAGACTGGTATCGACTTCAATTTGATCATAATCCAGATCCCAGACAGAAAAGCCAAGGCGAGCATTAAATGCCCAGTTACCTGATATGGGCCACATACCTACAAACGCAGCATAGTAGTAACTGGATGAAGATGACTCAAGAACGTCTATACCGTTCGTGGTTTGTCGAATGCTACTATCAATATCATCATTTACTGCAAAGCCAATTTCAAGGATCAGGTCTCGACCCAGTTTATATCCAGCGAATACTGAATAATTGAGCGAACTATCGTCTGGAAGCTTATAATCAAGCACTGCGTCAATATCAACAGCGGGGTTAATTGTTTCATCTATTACCTTCAATTTACCAGACTGCTCATTTAACCCCAGATTGAGTCCCACATAATAATTACTGGCGAATGCAGACGAGGAAAATAAAAAAAACAAGGCAATAAATCTGTAATAAAACTTCATATCAATAACAAACCCGAGTATTCCTTACGATGTCATAGTGAATCATAACTTAAAAAAGTACCTGACGCTTAAAATATTTAAGCAAGAACATCATAATATCTGGGATCAATATCACAGTTCGAGTTTAATATATTTGAATTAAGTTAATTTGCAGTTTTTAATTAAACTGTAAGAAAAAATAAACTAAAATGCCTTAAGCTTCTTTAATGTATCCCTGATTAACTTTGAGCTTATAAACAATTCGCAGAAGGTATTTCAGGGTTTTCTTATATTTGTTTTATGGAGATGTATGAGTGTTTATTTCAGTTAAAAAGCAGGCTGCTTTTCTATTACTCCTCGCCATCACGCTGACTAGCTCTGCATATGCACAGAAAGCTCCCGCCTTCTCACTTGCTGGGGATCAGGGTAGAGTAAGTCTTTCAGCTTATAAAAACAAAGTTGTCTATGTAGACTTCTGGGCATCGTGGTGCAAGCCATGTAGGAAATCATTCCCATTTATGAACGCCATGCAGGAGCGTTATGGGAAAAACGGTTTTCAGATTATTGGTATCAACCTGGACACGGATAAAAAGGACGCTACTAATTTTCTTAAGAAAAATCCGGCAAAATTTAAAATAGCCTATGATCCAGATGGAAAAACACCTGGATTATACAAACTAAAGGTAATGCCGACGTCATACCTAATTGACAGACGTGGTAACCTTGTGAACATTCACAAAGGCTTCAAGGAAAACGAAAAAAACAAGATTGAAGCACTGATACAAAAAACATTAAAGAAATAAAGTATTAAAACCATGTATAAACAGCTCTTACTTGTAGCCAGTATCTGTACAGCATTATCTGGGTGCTCCTTTTACAATGCAGCCGATGAGGCGTTTACTATGCAAAACGTCGAACCCTGGCAAAGAGACATACTGGCTCGAGACGATATGCAACTGGATCCCGACGTAATGCGCACATTTGCCGATGAACATATCTATTTTAGTAAAGAAGCTTCCACGGGTGGGCGCGGTGTAGGCGGAGGCGGTTGCGGCTGTAATTAAAATACCCATGAAAAATATAAAAAACAAACTCTCCATTGCCACATGTACATTATTAGGTGGCGCATCACAACAGGCACAGTCGGGTGAAGCAGTAGACAATGCCTGGGACCTTGATTCGTCGTTACTGTATTACAGCGAAGCCGATGATCGAGTAAGCGTAACGAAAGCGATGGCCTTCCTGACCGGAGATATATCATCCGAGGATAGCGTTAACGTTAATCTGGTGCTCGATACTATGTCTGGAGCAACCCCTACTGGCGCAGTAAGAAGTAAAACATCGGGTGTATCATCATTCACCGGGGCCTCAGGAGCCAGCTCAAATATAGCCGGTGGCGCATCCACTGATCGAGTCAAGTTTAGCGATACTCGCTTGGGCATTGCACTCACATGGAATCACGGTTGGGATCGCTTAAGCACTATCAGCTATGGCGGCAGTATTTCAGTAGAAAAAGATTATCAGTCTTATGGTGCCAGCATCAACTACAGCAGTGACACTGATGATCGCCTGAGAACATACACCATGGGTCTTGCAACGACCTATGACATTATTTACCGTAAGACGGATGGCACACCTGAGCCCATGTCCAATGTAGAAGACAATAATATATTCAGTGATGGTGAGCGTTATTCCTATGATGCTATTTTTGGCATTTCGCAGGTACTAAATCGTAAAACCGTCGCACAGTTAAATTACACAATATCTTTCTCTGATGGCTACCATACTGATCCATACAAGGTAATTTCACTGGTTCAGCTTGTCGGTGATACCGATGATGGCAGCTACACCTTTTCTGAACTAGAACGCTTTTTTGAGTCAAGACCCGAAGACCGCTTAAGACATACTCTATTCACCTCTATGGCACATCAATATGGCGATAGCGGCGAAACAGTGCATCTGACATACCGTTTTTACACTGATGACTGGGGCATTCAATCACATACGTTTGACATGCACCATAGAACTCCACTCTCTGAGTCCAGTTATATCGAGCCACATTTCAGGTTTTATCAGCAGAGTGCTGCAGACTTTTTTATGCATAGCATTCGCTATGAGTCTGTTAATCAGGAGCTTCCCAGGTATGCCAGCGCTGACTATCGCCTTGATGATGGCACAGGCCTGACGCTTGGCCTTGAATATGGCGCGCAACTGAGTGGTGGCCGCTTCAGAGTCAGATTTGATTATATCAACTGGCAATATGAAGAAGCAGAGTACGATGAGACCAAAGCGTTCGTACTTCAGGTTAGTTATCAGAAGCTATTTGACTGAGCAAACTATAAAGCCGGGGTAACTCGGCTTTATATTTCACTACAGAAATTCTCACTGCAATCTATATACCTTTTCTGGTATTGTTAGGTAGTCATTCATTATCAATCCTGAACAGCGTATCGTGCCTGAACCAACTATAGAAATCCGCGAAGACTATGGCATAGGCAAATTTACTGCTATGGCATGCCCCTGTGAAGTATTAATCGAATCCACAGACAGGCAGCTAATTACAGAAGCAACACAAACAGCCTATGACGAAGCAAAGCGAATAGAAAAGAAATTCAGTCGCTACCGGGATGACAATATCGTTTTTCAAATTAACAACGCTAATGGAAAAACCGTTAAAGTTGACGATGAAACCGCACTCATGCTCGATTTTGCAGATCAATGTTACCAGCTAAGTGATGGCAAGTTCGATATCACTTCAGGCATACTTAGAAAAGTCTGGCACTTTGATGGCAGTGACAATATACCCGAAGCTGAACAGGTCAACGCTATTAAGAAAAATATTGGCTGGGAAAAAGTCTCATGGCACAAGCCAGACCTTTCCCTTCCAGCCAATATGGAAATAGACTTTGGCGGTATTGGCAAAGAGTACGCAGTCGATAGCTCAACAAAATTTATCAGACAAATGACTACACACAGTTTTCTTGTCAATTACGGTGGTGACATTGCCTGCCCGTATCCCAGAAAAAACAATCAGCCCTGGATGATTGGTGTCGACAACCCGGAAGACACTGGCAACAGTGCAGCAGGTAAAATTGCCTTCTTTCAGGGTGGGCTTGCTACAAGTGGCGATGCCAGACGTTTTCTACTGAAAGATGGTAAACGCTATAGCCATATTCTTAACCCTGTAACCGGTTACCCTGTGCCTGATGCTCCAAGGTCCGTCACTGTAATCAGTAATAGCTGTATAGAGGCAGGTATGTTATCCACTTTTGCCATGCTACAGGGCAAAGAGGCCATCACGTTTCTTAAGGCCCAGGATGTTAAATACTGGTGTATACCATAACCGTGTATAAACAAATAAGCCCGCTTAGAAAGCGGGCTCCTGCATCTCTGAGACATTTGCAAACTCTTTGGAATAGAAACATCTGTCTGAGCCACAGCGACAGGTGCAGGTGCAGTAACTGCCTGGTTCTCATCAATCGGAGCATCACCACCAGGGTTCATCTGGTCGTCAGCTGTTAGCACTTCCGGGTTAGTTACACCAAAGTACGAATAGACTGAAGATGCAATTGACATTGGCTCAGCTTCATAACTACTACTGGTCGGACGTGTAAACTGACGGTTCTCACCTGAGCTACCAAAACGCTCTGTACTACCGACAATTTTACCCAGGGCATTGATGCCACCCTGACGTATACCTGCTCCACCAAAGGTATAGAGGTTCTGATTATTACCATGATCCCAGCCCATGGAATTATTCAGGTTAACATTTCGACCAAAATCACCGTGAATATTGATAATAATATTATCTGTTTAAACACCCGCATATGGAGCCGGGCGAGTCGCATAACGGATATGCTTCATCGCGGCTCGCATGGTATCCATGAGTTGACGCATGCGTGTCTCATAACGATTCACTGCATCATTATGGTCATCCCAGCCACCGAGACC
>JBFHVQ010000121.1:0-5283 GCA_041589455.1 Gammaproteobacteria bacterium
GTATCACCTGTAAAGACCCGGATTTTGTTGAATGAAATCATTACAGAACAAACGTGTATTAACTCAAGCAGGATTTTTTGTCCTGTTTGTTGTTGCACCTGTATTTGATATTTTTAGATTGGATTTATATCTGGGACATTTTATTATATTTGGACAAGACTGGACCCTTGGACTTGATAAGTTTCAACAGGGAGAAATGTCCGCTATAGAGGCTGCAACCAATCTCCTGTTGCGAGTATTTATTCCACTCGGACTAGTTGCATTAGTACTAATCGGCAGTGCCTGGAAATATGGCCGACTATATTGTGGATGGTTGTGCCCTCACTTCTCAGTCGTTGAAACAATTAATCGTTTGATGTTAAAAGCCTCTGGAAAACAAAGTATCTGGGATCCAAAGAAACAACCCGATCTACAGCCTGACGGCAGTCATCTAGTAATTGATAAACGGTACTGGTTTATAGTGGCAACAGCTGTAGTCAGCTTTTCATTTTTATGGGCAGTGGTTTTTTTGACCTATTTATTGCCGCCCAAAGTTATATATTACAATTTACTGACATTTACACTAACTACTAACCAGTTGATATTCATTACCGTAGCAACCTTTGTTCTAAGCATAGAGTTTCTATTTGCAAGACATCTATTTTGTCGATATGCCTGCGCGGTTGGTGTGTTCCAGAGCCTTGCATGGATGAGCAATAAAAAGGCCATGGTAGTTGGTTACAATGAAAAACGTGCTAATGACTGTAGCGATTGCAACAATGCTTGTGACAACATCTGTCCAATGCGATTAAAACCCAGAACCGTCAAACGCAATATGTTTACATGCACGACATGCGGACAATGTCTTGATGCCTGTGAAACCTCACAGCAGCAACGCAATCGCCCAGCTATTTTGCAATGGGTTCAGGACGAATGTGCCATACCTGTATCTGATCGTGGTTTTGGGAAATACCCCAAAGTTTCAGAACATTGTTTTGCAGATAAGAAAATAACTAAAAAACATGACCAACAGAGGAACTCACTAGATGAAATATGATTTTTGGGAAATGGAGGAACATGTTGGTCAGTTATGGGATAAAATAATTAATCGCGCATCAATTACTACTTATCCGGATCAGGCCGTCCATCTTGATGACATAAGAAAGTCTATTGGCATTATATTCCGTGCACTTGGTGGCAATTGCGCAACCAGCATCGAAGCATCAAACGCAACTGAACACCATGCCAGAAAGGGCTTGCTACAGAAGATTTCAGGCCAACAAAACAAAGTTGAATTATGCTGGCAAGATGATAATTCACTGTACCTGCCATATAAGATTGAACTATTTAATGATCGCCAGTTAAATCATAAACTCTATATCTGGCTTGCAGCCATATCTGCCGTAGACAATTTTGAGACTTTACCCTGGTTAGAGCGTAATCAGAAATTAAGTCATCTCGCACTAAAATCATTCCCCGGTCTTAAAAGTTACTATGAAGATTTACTTGAAGCTCAACTTAAACTGAGACCTGATTATCATTCGCTGCCAGAAGATGAAGCCAGTCAAGAAGCAATTATACAACAGGCACTTAACAACCCTCACCTAAGTTTACAACTTACACCAGCAAGTACACCTCCTGAGCCTGTCTATTTATGGTTACACCCTTCACCACCACATAGCTATACCACAACACACGATAATGTATCAGAAACAAACGAGCAATCGGTTAAGCGTAAAGATGATGATGAACAACGTAAACGCCAGGCCAAGAATGAGGAAACCAGCAGCAAGAAAGATCAGGGGCTACTTTCTATGCGCTATGAAAATATTTTTTCATGGGGGGACTTTATCAATCTGGATAGAGCAAGCGAAGAAGAAGACGATCTGGATGATGCAGCTGATGCTGCAAAAGACATGGACACCATCAATATTACACAAGATGAAAACCCCGTATCAAGCGCACTAAAATTTGACCTCGATTTGCCTTCCGCGGCCAATGACGATCTGCCAATAGGCGATGGCATCCTGTTAAATGAATGGAATTTTAAAAAGCAGATTTATCTCAAAAACTATTGCTGCCTACAGGAAATGCAGGCTATAAACGGCGACAATACAGAGCTACCTGAACACCTGCTTAAGACGGCTCGTAAACTCCGTTCTCAGTTCGAAGCAATTACGCCGAATAGAATATGGCACAAAGCACAACCTGATGGAAGAGAATTAGACATCGATTCCTATCATGTTTTTATGAGTGAACGTTTACGAGGCAGTGGTGAGATGTCTGCCAATGTATATAGTGATTTACGAACACATCATAGAGATATGGCCTGCCTGTTATTAGCCGACCTGTCTCTATCAACGGATTCATGGGTAAACAACGACTCAAGAGTCATTGACATTATACGTGACAGTTTATATCTGTTTTCTGAAACACTGGCAAACAGTGGTGACAGGTTAGCACTGCACGGCTTTTCATCACGCAATAGAAATCATATTCGCTATCATTTAATTAAAAACTTTAACGAAACATATAATAGTGAGACAAAAAATCGAATTAATGCGATAAAACCCGGTTTCTATACCCGTATGGGAGCAGCTATAAGACATGCTTCTAAAAAGCTTATGGAACAACCAAGCGAACAAAAACTATTGCTTATATTAACTGATGGAAAGCCAAACGATCTTGACATATACGAAGGTCGATATGGCATTGAAGATACACGCATGTCAATTATGGAAGCACGAAAGATGGGTTTACAGCCCTTTTGCGTCACGATAGACACAAAAGCTGGCGACTACCTTCCCTATCTGTTTGGTGAAGGCAGCTATATAGTCATCCGAAAAGCAACTGAGCTACCATACAAGCTTCCTATGCTTTATGCAAGATTGACACAAATTTGATGATTAATTAAGTGAAAATAACATTATCATCTTGACATTTGTTAAAGTATTTACCAGTTATTTAATTTACTGTTATACATACTCAATATAATGGAAATCGATGATGTCTTTATCAATTCACGAAATCATGAGCAATGATCATAGATATTGCGATGAATTATTCATACCGATAACGGAGGCAGTACAATCAAACGACTGGAATACCGCCCAGTTGAAGTTAGAATTATTGATTAATGATATTAATTTTCATTTTGACTATGAAGAAGATACATTATTTCCTTTTTTTGAAGAAGAGTCTGGCAGCACTAATGGACCATCAAGTGTCATGCGACACGAACATACTGAAATAAGGAGTATGCTTTCTCAAATAAAAACTGCACTATCAGATAATGACATTAATCACTACTACGCATTATTTGACACGCTAAACATTTTCATACAGCAACACAATATGAAAGAAGAAAACATTCTTTACCCGATGATTGATACGATGAGCAAAAACAAATCCATTTTACTCGAGAAAATGCTGCAACGAATGACACAGAGGAATGTTGCTTAATACAATGACTAACGAAACAGAAATCATCATTGATGTCAGTGAGTTACCTCCTCCAAAACCTATGGAAATCGTACTCGAGTCACTCGACAGGTTAATACCTGGTCAGTACATTAAAATGATTCATCGCATGCAACCCCACCCTCTATATAACATTCTACTTGATAGTGGATATCGCTATAAAGTCGACACGTCAGAAGCGCTGATTAACATTTATATATGGAAAGCATCTGACAATGAGGCAGGCCAGATAATCAAGGATTCTATTAATTCCAGATAGCGTCAATAAACTGAAATAAATAGATTGGGATGCACATAAATGAATCACGCCAATCTGGCATTAGAAAACGCGCCATCTATAAGCACACCACTGCGTTTTTTTGCTACAGCCCCAATATTTTTAGTCATTGCAGCTTTAATTCTAATTGCAGCTGGTCCAGACGTGTTATCAAATCGTTGGGACAATCATATACTAGCTGCTACACATAGTATTACGCTTGGTTTCATTAGCATGTGCATACTTGGTGCACTGTTTCAGATCTTACCTGTATTAGCCAGTTGTCAAATACCCGCATTAAATAGTACAAGCTGGTATACTTATATTTCGATAACGAGTGGGACACTCTTATTAATATTCGGGTTTATGAGCCAACTGGAGTTATTTTTTAGATTATCAATTTATATACTAATACCTTCATTACTCTATTTTAGTTTTATTGTATTTTATGCTTTATACACCTCTCACTCTATCGTTGCTTCAACCAGAAGTTTGCGATTTACATTATTATCTTTTCTAGTTTCGATCATTTTCGGTTTTATTCTTGCTTCCGGATATGCCTGGAAAGAATACGGATTATTAAGACAATATACTGACATGCATATTGCATGGGCCAGTATAGGCTGGGTACTCACTTCAATAATTGCCATTTCTTACCAGGTTATCCCAATGTTTCAGATAACGACGGAACTACCTACCTGGATTAAAAAACTACTGGTTCCAGCAATATTTATTTTCTTAATATTACTCAGTTTAATATATATTGATGATTCACATAAGCAACTACTTAATTTCCAGTTGTCCATTATACTTAAAGTAACCATATCTTTATTCATTAGTGTTTTTATATATTACAGTATCAAGCATCTATTAAATCGTAAAAAAAGAATGCCTGATATCAGCCTTTGGTTCTGGGTCACGGGACTATCCAACTTACTATTAACAATTTTTATATACCTATACTCTCTGTTTTTTGATACTAATGACAGCATACTACTGGGTGTCTTATTCTTCGCTGGTGTTTCAATACCAATTATTATCGGCATGTTAAATAAAATAGTCCCTTTCCTGATCTGGTATCATTTACACCGTAATCACGGACAAAATGGCCCTGGCATTTCGAGTATCCCCTTAACTACAGATATTATTAGCCATTACATGAGTCTATGGTCATATCGTATTTACATTTCCAGCTTTCTTTTGCTTGTCTTATCGATTTATACATCGCCTGTCGTTTTTTACCTGGCCATGTTCAACTGGATCATACTTGGTAGCTTTCTGTTTTATCTCATTATGCGTTCTATACAGCTATATCATTCCATATTATTTAAAAACACGTAATTCAATGCCTCAATCTTGATAAACGTCAAGGTTAATTGACATGACAAGTATATAAATACAACTGTCAATCAAAAAGCCTTCTTAACAGAACTTTACTGATGGTTTTTTGATTTTTTAACGGTCATTTACGATTGATTAATATCAAGGCGAATAGCTTTTAGTCACTACTAGCATATACGTGCAATGACTTTTTCATCGACTGGAGAGAGGCAAATATGAACAAGAAA
>JBFHVQ010000122.1:0-5247 GCA_041589455.1 Gammaproteobacteria bacterium
CGCTAATGTTTTGTTTATGCGCCTACGGCGCATTACACTGTGACAGGGTTTTAGTTTTTTGCGTTAATGAGCATGGATACGCTAATTTAGCGAGTGCATAGATGCTCCAAAGCTATGATTTGCGTTTATTGGCGTGCATTTGCGGAAAACAGCTTTTGCATTTAACCATAAGTTTCGGGTAAGTTGACCTACTCAGTAACTTTTTTTGCCTGCTGCCATAACTTTTCCAGATCATCAAGCGTAGCGCTCTCTACTGTTCTGTTATTCTGTGCAAGATGCTTTTCGATATGACCGAAGCGTCGTGTAAATTTCTCATTGCACTGACGCAATGCTTCTTCGGCATCTACATCCAGGTGTCGTGAAAGATTCACACAACTGAAGAGTAAATCCCCCATTTCTTCTGCAATATCTATCTGCACACCAGATGCTATTGCCTCGTGTAATTCTTTAACTTCTTCTTCAATTTTATCAATTACCGGACGGCTATCTGGCCAGTCAAACCCAGCTCTTGCTGCGCGTTTCTGCAATTTCTGCGCACGTTTCAGTGAAGGCAGGGCTTTCGCAACTCCATGTAGTATAGAGGCGCGCTCGTCATCTACTCGTTTATTACGCTCACTTTCTTTTTCTTTCTCCCAGGCCTCGTGCAGGCTTTCTTCACTTTCATAGCCTGCATTTTCAAATACATGTGGGTGGCGCCGGATTAGTTTTTCACACACCGCATCGACAACTTCATCAAAGCCGAACTCATCTCGTTCCTTTGCCATTTGCGCATAAAAGACAACCTGAAAAAGCAGATCCCCGAGCTCCATCTTAAGTTCATGCATATCACCTTGCTCAATTGCATCAGCCACTTCATATGCTTCTTCAATGGTATAGGGAACGATGGTTTCGAATGTTTGCGCCAGATCCCATGGGCAACCTTTCTCGGGGTCTCTAAGGGCCTGCATGACTTCCAGTAACTTTTTCATTTCAGTCTCTATTATTTATTTCAGCAGATACTCTGTACATAATATCACTATATTTAATATATTTGAGACAAAAAAAGCTTGCTAACCCAACCCGAACTAGCAAGCCCAAACTGGCATCACCCCCTTTTTTAGTTACTCACAATTTGCTGTTGCTGGTAGTCAAGTTCAACACGACGATGTTCACGATGTGTTTTTGCACCCACCAGTGGCTGGTCACTTGCCAGTCCGATAATTTTTATCTGCTCTTTGGGCGCTCCAAAGTCAATCAGCACCTGCGCAACTTCCTCTGCTCGCTTCTTACTCAGGCTTTCGTTATAAAGCCTTGCACCGGATTCATCCGTATGACCCGACACATGCAGTACCAGGTCGCTATTCTGTCGGAGATACTGTGCATGCTGCCATAGCATGTCACCGTAATCTGAAATGACCGCCGACTGATCAAATGCAAAACTGACAATTTTCTTTTCAGGCTCGATGTTTGACTCATCAACCACAACCTGCTCACTCATCTGCTCTTCATTACCAGCGTTTATCTCTTTGGGCTGTTTAACATCCGGCATAACATCTGCCATCAGAATTTCAAGATCTGGTGTATCTTTAGACTCCACAGAAATTTCATCTGCATGCGCAGATGTTTTATTTTCCTCAGGCACAACGTCCGTAATACCCGCATCGAGAGAGTGTTTAACATTCTCATTTCCGCTACAGCCAACCACCATCAACAGTGACATGCTACTAATGAGCGCTACGGAATAAACTGAAAATTTGCTTAACGAATTCATAATGATTATCCTCAAGTTATTGATGAACATTAACAACATGCTTTGTTGTTAACCTGGATATCAGTATGTATTGAACATATGGCATTGCTCGGGCGACAATCTACTTTGTCGATGATAGAATCTGACAGATTATGACAATATCGAGGTATGGCAAGGGCGCCAACCAGACATGATAGATCTTCGTGAAATTCTCGGCATCCGTACGACAGACACGAGTCATCTGGAAAAACTAGTTTCCGCGGCGGGTGGTTTTATTGCTATTGCTGGTGTTTTTCTGGTCAGCCAGATATCACTGCCTTTGGATCAAAGCCATCTGATTGTGGGCTCGATGGGCGCTTCTGCAGTACTGCTTTTTGCCGTACCCCACGGCCAGCTATCACAACCCTGGTCGGTTTTTGGTGGCCATATAGTATCTGCCCTGATTGGTGTCACCTGTGCAGACCTGATTTCATCCACCGCACTTGCTGCCAGCATTGCCGTCGCTCTGTCAATTGCAACGATGTACTATCTACGCTGTATTCACCCTCCCGGCGGCGCAACCGCACTCACCGCGGTTATTGGTGGCGATGCCATTCATTCCCTGGGTTACCAGTTTGTCATATCTCCCGTACTACTTAATGTTCTTGTCATTCTTGCTATCGCCGTCGCGTTTAATTACCTGCTCCCCTGGCGTCGTTATCCCATCTATCTTTACAAGCGCTACCAGGAGCGTCAACTACCAGCCAGCGATGGTGGAACATCTGATATTTCACATGGCGACTTTGTTTATGCCCTTAGCCAGCTAGACTCATTCATAGACGTCACAGAATATGATCTGTTACGTATGTATGAGCTTGCCACAAAACGCTCAAGGCAATCAGAAATAGACCCGGCTGACATCAAGCTGGGGCTTTACTACAGTAATGGTGAATATGGAGATAACTGGTCTGTAAGGCAGCTGGTTGATGCTTCAGATTCCGGTGATGGAGACATGCTCATCTATAAAGTTGTTGCCGGTAAAAACAGAAGAACATCCGGCTACATATCACGAACAGAGTTTGCAAACTGGGCAAAATACCAGGTAACACGCGATGAGGAAAACTGGAAACGCGTTAATTATGATCAGTAAAACCGACAAACTATACAGCATCTGATATTATTCTGATGAGCCAGGAATAGTTTAGCTGAGATATTTTCAGTTCATCCAGGCTATTTATCTTGTTTTAGTTGATCATTCAGTTTTGCTACAGCGTCATCCCAGTTTAGACCATCAAATTTAATCAGTTCATATTTTTCATGTTCATGATCAAAATCATCCAGGCATCTTATATTGATACTGAAACTACCTGGTGCGGAACGTGGGTTACTAAATGAATGTATACCGCATTCTTTACAAAAATAGTGCCTTGCTTGTTTCGTATCAAACTGATATAGCGACAGATATTCCTTTCCTTCTAGTAATTTGAATTGTTCTGATTCGACCCTGTGATGCAACACCCCTTTTTTAGAACAAATAGAACAGTTACACGAAACAACTTTATCAATGACAGTCGTCACAGAAAACCTGACTCGTCCACAATGGCAGCTTCCGTTATATGTTTTCATATTCCTTCTCCATTAGCGCCCATATAACTGGATAAAGGCATCCTTCCAGTTTTAACACATACTTTTGCTGGTGCATTCACTCGCTGCATCACTCAAATGTCGCCTTAATTTTGTTCTCTGTTATTTCAATCTTATAAACCATACCAGCGGTAAAATATACGGGATCGTTTGAAACTGAGTGACCATCAGGGAATATGGCTATTATTTCCATAGCGGCTTCGTCTTTTACCTTAAACTCTTTTTTCTCACCGGATAAAAGCACACCTAGATCTTTCTCTTCCTGGCGCCATCTGGCCATCACGGAAACCTTGTCCGCAGTATTATTTGATACAATAAATCGGGGAGTAGAAAAGCTCGGAGCTATAAATATAAGCGCTGCTCCTGCTATCAGGAACATTACTGATGCCAGTAATACAAAGCCTTTTTTCATCACCTGTTTTTCACCTGATGTGCTGGTAAGCGGCTGAAATTATCGCCCGTAACAGGGGCGGTGACAACTGAGAGTTATTGGCATTTGCCAGCTAGCCATTATTGTATCTATTGGGCATGCATCTATTGACTGCGTACGGTGCCTGTAGTTTGCACAATCACCCGATAACCTTCAAGCTGTTCTGGCAGGCTGGCTTTAAGTTCTACATTATCTGCTTCTATACCAATGATAATGACACTTTTTTTATCCGCATCCAGGCCAATACCAATGGACACCACACCGGGCAGTGCCAGTAATTCTGCCTGATGCCTGTTCTTCACTTCCTGGATGCTTGCTTGCATGGTATCCGCTTCGATGTTGTGGTACATGCTGCTGCACAATAACAGCAATAGGCCGATAAATAGCTTCACAATGTTATATCAAGTGCGCTAAATACATTTTCGATTCTGTTTATAATCGTAGTTTGTTCACTGCCTGCAAATAGCAAACCGACAATGTTATCCTGGTCATTGAGGACGGCAGAACCACTGTCACCACCCGCACTCATAGCCCCTGCCATTAACTGGTCGGTAAACTGGGCTATCTGTCCGGCTCCATACTGCACATTTACAGTCACATCAACCTGTTGAATTACGCCCTCGGTAAAGCCGGTTGTGCGTCCCATTTTCTTAATTGCCATACCGAGTTCAGCCGAACTACTGCCCTGAACTTTACCGATGTTTAGAATTTCTGCCAGCACATCCTTATCATCAAGCGGCCTTGCAATCGCGGCATCCACCAGGTTGCCTTCCGCCTGTATTTTAATTGCCTGTAAGCGGGTATTGCTACCCGCTAAACCTGCCAGCTGATTCAAAAATGAGGCTATGTTTCCTGCGATATTACACTCACTTGGCAAACCTGTAATATTAATGGGCACGAAATCCTCGAGCGTGGCAATCTTGTCAGCGGGGTTTGTGCCCCCATCATGAGGGCCAGGTTGCAATATTGCATCGCCAATATTAGCAAGGTTACTGTTAGCTATCACATGGTTATTGGATAATATCATCCATTCACCTTTTTTGCGCACCCAGCAACCCAGTGTTCCGGCGGTAATGTCTTTATGCCCGATACTGATGCCTCCGGGTGCTGGCCTGAATTTTTCGGTTGGTTCCTGCAGGGCACGAATTACACCCGTTTCTATCACATCTGTGGAGATATCATTTATTTTAGGTGGGATGATATCACCTGGTGAAAGATCGGAACGATTCAGTTTTTTCTCCACGGAACAGATAATACTTGGTATATCTGTTTGTGTATTACCCGAGATTTTATACCCGACACCAGTTGCAACCACATTAGCGCGGCCAAGTAATTCATTTGCATGTTGTTTCAACAGTGTACGTGCATTAGTCATTGCATCAGTCATACGTATATCCTTAACGTTGCGCTGAAATGTATTATCAGCTGTTGTTTATTTCTGGCAATAAACACAACTACATTGACC
>JBFHVQ010000123.1:0-5202 GCA_041589455.1 Gammaproteobacteria bacterium
GTCTGAATTACCTTTTTCCCTTGATGACACTTGCATTCATTTCGGCCTACTTTTTCACTGGAGCCTTATGGAAAAAGGCAATCATATTTCTTTCATCCATACCAATCACTATACTAATGAATAGTTTTAGAATTGGTGCTATTGGAGTAACTGTCGAGTACTGGGGCCCAGAAATGGCAGAAGGATTCCTTCATGATTTCGAAGGCTGGGCAGTATTCATGAGCTGCATCGCTATTCTGGTTTTGGAAATGTGGGTGCTTGCCAGTATAGGTAAAGATAAATTACCACTACGTGAAGCATTTGGGCTGGATTTTCCAGCGCCTACACCTAAAGAAGCTGAAGTTAGTTATCGTGAAATTCCAAAACCATTTTATGCATCACTTGCAGTCGTTGCACTTGTTGCAATTAGTGTATTTGCATTGCCAGAAAGGGTTGAAATAGAGCCTGAGAGAAAACATTTTGTTGAATTCCCATTAGAGTTTGATGGTTGGCATGGGAAGTCTGGATATTTAGAACAAATATATATTGATGCTCTCAAGTTTACTGATTATGTGATGAATGACTATATGGGCGATGATGGCGGTACAGTTAATTTTTATTCAGCCTACTATGCATCTCAAAAGAAAGGTGCATCTGCACATTCACCTCGTTCATGTATTCCAGGAGGTGGCTGGCGTATAGCAAGCCTCGACCAGCATGCGATTGAAGGCGTGTCCATTGCAGGAGTGCCTCTGGTTGTTAACAGATTGGTGATTCAGAAAGGTGAAGCGAAACAGCTGGTTTATTACTGGTTCCAGCAACGAGGTCGAGTGGTTACGAATGAGTATATGATGAAATGGTGGTTGTTCTGGGACTCAATGAACGCACAAAGGACAGATGGAGCGCTTGTCAGGTTAACGACTCTCTTAAAACCTGGTCAGGATATATCAATTGCTGACGAACGGCTTGAGTCTTTTAGTAAGCAGATTACACCATTGATACCTGAATATGTTCCTGGCAAATAAGAGCATTAGTTAATGCTGTTTATATTTGCTTTCATCATATCACTTGTTGCAACGATGATATTGATTCCGCCTATTATGAAATGGGCGGATAAAATTGGTGCTATTGATATTCCTGATGCACGTAAAGTACATAAGGAGGCAATCCCCAGAGTAGGTGGAATTGCTATGGTAGCCGGAACATTTGTCTCAATAGCTTTATTTGCAGAATTTGATCAACAACTCATATCAATTCTTATCGGATTTGCAGTGATTTGGGGGTTTGGTCTGTGGGATGACAAGTGTGACCTGAATTATAAAATTAAATTCCTGGGTCAACTACTTGCGGTTGTTATTGTTGTTGCCTGGGGTGATGTAATAGTCCGTACTGTTCCGTTTCTCGATGAAGACATTCCGGATTATCTGGCGATACCTTTTACTATTTTTGCCTTAATCGGTATAACAAATGCCATTAATCTTTCAGATGGTCTGGATGGACTGGCTGGCGGTACGTCGCTTATTTCAATAAGTATGATAGCACTGCTAGCCTATGATGCCGGTGGTGACCTGGTTGTATTAATCTGTATGGCTGTAGCAGGATCCATCCTTGGATTTTTGAGGCATAATACTTATCCAGCCAGGCTATTTATGGGGGATACCGGAAGTCAATTTCTTGGGTTCAGTCTTGGTATACTGGTGATTGTTCTATCTCAGAATGTTAACTCTGCTATGAGTCCAGTTATTGCTTTGTTTATCCTCGGCTTACCTATATTAGATACAATAGCGGTCATGAGTCAGCGTATCTACGAGAACAGGTCACCATTTTCACCAGATAAAAACCACATACATCATAAGTTGCTGGAGCTTGGATTTGACCAGTATGAAGCTGTTTTTATAATATATCTTGTACAGAGCAGCATGCTGGCTCTGGCTTATTTTCTTTTATATGAGTCTGATAGTCTTCTAAGCGTTATTTATTTACTTGTTGCCTTCATTGTACTTGGGTCATTTCAACTTGCCAGGGTATCCACATGGCGGTTTCATGATAAACCAGAAGTCAAAAATTCTGTTTTGTCATCTTTCGTCGAAATTTTACGCACCAGGGGGTTACTTACTACAGTACCAACGCGTGTACTCGGGATAAGCCTGATATCAATCTTTTTATGTGGTGTTCTGTTTACACGTCAGGTCAGCTTCGATATGTCGATATTAGCTACACTGCTCCTGGCTATGCTTATCGTTTCATCAGTAGTTAAAAAAGATCGAGGAATTCTGACGGAAAAGATGGTTGTATATGTAGTATCTGTCATGTCTGTATACATGATGACATCCATAGACGCAGACTCAGAAATTAACTATATAATTAATAGCTTATTTATTTTGTTGCTAGTAGCATTTGTTCTACGCATACGATTTTCAACGGATAAAACATTTCAGGTTACACCGCTTGACTATCTAGTCATAATTCTCATTATTGTTGTGCCAAACCTCCCAGAAGTGCATCTTGAGGATAGTAATATGGGTGAAATGGCGATAAAGTTAGTACTTCTATTTTATGCCAGTGAGGCCATTCTGGGGGCGTCTCGAAAAAACTGGGATCTAATGAAACTGGGTGTTATGTTGGTGCTTACTTTAAATATAGTGCGCGGAATCTAGTAGTAAAAGCAATTACATGAATTGTTATCAAAAATGATGACAGATAATTACAGAATTTTATAAATTTTAAATGACAGGAGACTGTTGATGAAACATCTTGTAACAGGGCTGACAAAATTGACTACAGCGTCAATTTTAGTTGTAACTTTAGCTGCATGTGGCGGTGCAGATGAGCGTAAAGTTAAATATTTAGAGAAGGGTAAAGCATACCTGACAGAAAAAAATTATGATAAAGCCAGGATTGAACTGAAGAATGTCCTCCAAATAGATCCTAAATTCGCAGAGGCTTATTATCTGATGGGGCAGATTGAAGAAGCGAACAAGGAGCTTCGGAAAGCTATTGGTAATTATAAAAAAGCTTTGGAACTGGATCCAAATCATACAGAAGCGAAGATTAAATTAGCTCGGATTTATGTTTTAGCAGGCACAGACGAGCTTATTAAAGAAGCCCAGGCTTTATTAGCCCAGATAAAAAATGAACAGCCAGATAATGTTGAAGGTGAGTTAGTTAGTATAACTATAAAATATAAAACAGGCTCTAAATCTCAGGCGACTAAAGAGTTGGTTTCTATTGTTGACCGAGAGCCAAAGTTAATAGAAGCAGTTAGTCTGCTCGCAACTATTTATATCGTTGACGATGAAGACAATAAAGCTATTGAGTTATTAACGAGAAGCACTAAAGATAATCCAGATAATGTGTCATTAATGGTAACGCTAGCTAAATTATTAACTAAGCAGGGAAAGTATGATCTGGCAGAGCAATATATGAATAGTGCTTTGGAGCTGGAGCCTGAAGCTTTCCCATTACAACAGACAATGTCGTCTTTTTATACAACAACTAATCAGTTGGAAAAAGCAGAGGCTATATTAAGAAACTCTATCAAGCAGGATCCAGAAGATGCGCAGCGTTATCTCGTACTGCTCGAGTTTTTATCGGCCAGAGTAAGCATAAAAAAAGCTGAAGAAGAATTAAATCTTGCTATTAAAAATAATCCCGATATGTATGATCTTAAATTTTCTCAGGTTAAATTTTATGACAAAATTGGTAACCGTGATGAGGCTAAAGAGATTTTAAAGCAGATCATTTCGGATAAGTCGTATGACCTTGAAGGCATTACTGCTCGTACTGAACTGGCTAAATATTTATTTGATGAGGGCGACCATAAATCTGCTAAAGTCTATGTGGATCAGGTGTTGGCTGAGTATCCAAATAATAATGATGCTTTGTTAGTGCAAAGTAAACTGGCGCTTGCTGATTTAGATGCTGTCTCTGCAATTAATGGTTTACGCACGGTTGTTAATAATGACCCTAAAAATGCTGAAGCAGCATTGCTGTTAGCAAAATCACATGTACTGAACAATGATAGCGGTCTTGCTGAAGATGTACTAAAAAAAGCGATTGCAGCTAATCCAGCAAATGACCAAACGCATTTGAATTACGCTAACTATCTTATGAGTAAGGGTAGAGTTGATGAGGCAGTTGCCGTACTTGATAAAGCGTTGACTTACTTCAAAGATAGTTATCCATTGTTAGAATTGAAACTGCGTACAGTCGCAAATAGTGGTGATGATTCTCAGATTGTTTCAATTTTAGACAGGATGGAACAGGCTGAGTCCCGCAAAGACAGTGTTAATATCACTCGTGGGCAGTACTACCTGTCTAAAAACCAGATTGATAAAGGCATAGAACAGTTTGAGTTAGCGTACGATAAAGCTGCATCAAAGTACAAACCTCTGGACTTGATCGTGCAGACATATGTTAAAACTAATCAGGTTGATAAGGCCAAAGAGCGACTAGATAAAATACTTTCGGCCAATAATAACGAACCTGTTGCTAACCAGGTAAAAGGCCAGCTTCATCTACTACTGAAAGAAATAGAAACAGCGCGTAAGCACTTTAATATAGCAGCAGAAAACGCTAATGGCTGGTTTAAACCATATTCTAGCCTGTCCGCTACCTATCTTTATGAGAAGGATTACGACAAAGCTGTTTCTGTTTTAAAAGATGCTCAATCAAAACTTAAGAATGGTACGCCAGCTAAAATGCAGATAGCTTCGATTTATGAGCGCCAGGAGAAATTTGCAGATGCTATTTCACTCTATGCTGAGATTATTGAAGATCAGCCTACAAACAAATTAGCTGCGAATAATTATGCTTCATTACTACTCGATTATGGCCAGACGTCAGATATACCAAAGGCTCTATCAATCGCCAAGGATTTCGAACTACTACGCCAGCCTGCCTTGTTAGATACTCTCGGCTGGGCATATGCTAAGTCAGGTGACAATATCAAGGCGATAGATTTACTGAAGCCAATTGTTGAGAAAGCGCCAGATGTTGCAGTTTTTCGTTATCATTTGGGCTATGCGCTATACCAGTCTGGTGATAAAGCAGCAGCTAAATCTCATCTGGAGATAGCAACTGCTAGCGAGCAAAACTTTGCTGGTAAAGATAATGCTATTGAATTATTGAAGAATATTTAACCGTATCTTCATAATTTACCGGTTGGTATATCTAATACATGCCGTATGTGTGATTAATGTTACATATGCGGCATGCTTGATA
>JBFHVQ010000124.1:0-5194 GCA_041589455.1 Gammaproteobacteria bacterium
AAAAGACCGGGAAGGCGACGTGCTTCTGCTTGCAAGGGCATTTCTTGATCAGATGAATAAGGAGCAGGGCAAAAAACTTAAAGGCTTCACCAAGGACGCGCTTAAAGCGATTGAAGCACACAGCTGGCCTGGTAATGTGAGGGAGCTGAAGAACAGGGTTAAGCGAGCTGTTATCATGGCTGATGGTAAACAGATAACAGCTGAAGATCTTGAATTAAGGCCCAGAGAAGATACAGACGAACCAGATTCTTTTAATCTTCGTGCGGTCAGAGAAGCCGCTGAAAGAGCTGTAATTAGTAAGGCATTAAATCATACTAATGGTAAAGTTTCACCAGCGGCAGAGTTGTTAGGTGTGAGTCGGCCAACACTGTATGATCTTATGCAAAAACTTAAACTGGAAACTTAAAAACTTGCCTGATCTAGCACTACTCGATATGTGCTTCGAGAACCTCAAGCAGTGGCTGTATTTGTGATTCGTAGTTCTTCCAACGGGCCACGGAGCGTTTATAGATCGGTTTTCTTACCTGGTCATAACTTGGTGTATTAACATCGCGTTTTGTTTGATGGAAATTAAGGCAATCTTCATTCCATTCAAGATTGCAGTAATCTAGTATCTTTCTTGTAATTGCTTCCTGATCGTCCACAAGGTCTTCATACCTAACATCTAATATTTTAGTTGTTAGTGCACTATGCCAGTAGCTCATTATCGCTTTATATGAGAGGTAGTACTCACCGAGTTCTTTCAGGTCTGTAGTGAAAGTCATGTGAGAGCCAAATCGCTGAAAGTAAATAGAAAGACATATGTCCCGTGGGTCACGAATCATATGAATTATATGGGCCTTAGGGAATAGCTGGGAGATCAGCCCAAGATGCCAGAAGTCAGTTGGCATCTTATTCACAACTTTGCGTGCATTATCAGACAGGCTTGAAATGTGTTGAAGGTATTTGCTGGCTGATCTGGCTAAGTCATTTCGACTAATTTTTTTAAGAAGTTCCGGGCTAGCACTCATATATGAGTTAAATTTTAAGCTATTGGCTATTTCTGAGATATCTGGTAACTCGCCAGCCCCATAGACATCCGGATGACTAGCCAATATCTGTTCTACCAGAGTGGTACCTGAGCGTGGTAAGCCGACTATAAAAATAGGTTGTTCACTATCAACGCCAGAACCATCAAGTTCAGACCAGAAGCTCTTATTGAAGCTGGTTTTCCATTTATCAATGATCGCTTGAGTAGTTGTTGTGCTGCTGATTTTTTCAAGATATTCTGTATTCAGCTTTCGCTCGATATTATTAGCCGCTTTGTAATGATTAAATGCGTTCGAAAACTCTTTCATTGCATCATATTGTTTGCCTAAATCAGAATGAAGAATAATCTTTGATATATCGTTAATTTTATCAGTTAGAAGAGCTTTCTCTATTAAATCAATGGCTTCTTTCTGGGTATTATTTGTACGGCTGATGGCAGAATATGTTAGTAGTATTGCTGAATCAGTAGTTTCATTATTCAGGTGCGGCTGAATCATTTTCAAAGCTTCATCAAATTCTCCACGCTTTTCTAAAAGGCTGGCAATAGAGCCTATCAGATTTATATCATCAGGATTAGTTTTTAACGCGGACTGGAAGTGATTAATTGCCAGGGTATACTCACCTGTTTTTGTGTAGATGCTACCAAGCAGGCGATGGGCGTCCAGAAAGTCTGGTTTTATACGCAATGATTTTTTTGCAAATTCCTTCGCAGATGTAAGGTTGTTTTCCAGTAGGTATAATTCACCAAGATTGCATAATACCTGTATGGAATTAGGGTTTAATTCATAAGCTTTTGTCAGTACTTCAATTGCTTCGGATACTTTATGCAACGAAATTAAAACAGCACCGAGATTGTTCATGGCTTCAAAATAATTCGGATTTAATGTTAAGGCTTCGCGGAAATGATGAGCAGATTTTTCGAGTGAATTTATTTCCCTGTACAAGTTTCCCAGAAAGTAATGGGTTTCGGGCGCTTTCTGATCCAGCGTTAAAGCTTTATTATAGTTTTCTACAGCATTATCATACTGAGACATGCATTGTTGCGCAGAGGCTAATACATGATAGGCATATGCATTATTTGGAGCTGTCTTTATGGTGTTTTTGGCTATATTCTCAGTTTCTGTGAAATTGCCCAGTTTTCTATTTATTACAGCTAGTGCTAGCGCGATGTCTGGGTTCTTAGGCGCCTTTTTTAAGATTGCCTGATAGGCATCTCTGGCTTGCGAAAGGTCACCCTGATCCAGAAAAGCCTGAGCTTTCTTTAATTTCATCTTAATAATTGCATTAGATTTCATTTAAATTTCCTGCTTATAATGCGAGTTTCTGGATGGTATAAATATTCCCTTCGATGAACTCACCATTATGAGTTCTTATAGGCTCGTTTCGCATAGATAATGCTTCAAATTGACAAGATTCAATGAGTGATTTTATGTGATCGATATTATGTTTATATCGTCCTGTTTCACATAATATATATTGTTTTTCAGCGTCCAGTAATGTTTCCGTAGTGAATGAAAAGATACCATTATATTTCAGATGTTGATGAATCAATGTGAAGACAGGTTTAAGGTCTCCGATATATACAAATACGTCGGAAGCAATGATCACATCGTACTTCTCGTTGTCTTTCTGTAAAAATCCTGTTATGTCATCGATATATGTGGAGTTATATATATTTTTAGAGTCGGCTATTTCAATCATTTTTGGAGATAGATCAACGCCTACCAGGGTTTCAAAATAATTATGTAGGTCTTCTCCACAAAGTCCTGTGCCACAGCCAAGGTCGAGCAGGGAAGGTTTATTATAGTGTTGTGGCTGAAAAAATTTAATTACATCGTCAATAACAAGTTGTGGTGTTCGTGTTTTGAGTTTTTGTAAAAGATGCTCATCATAGTGATCTGCATAACTATCAAAAGTATTTTTTACATATTCTGCATCCGCTGTTTTAGGTATATCAACTAATCCTAAGGATGCCATCATGTGTTTTAACTGGGCATTTTCAGGATCGATACCGGCAGCTATGTTAAAAGACTTTTTACACTTATCGGTGAGACCTTTCTGATGATAAATATACCCAAGATTCGCGTGTGCTTTAACATGCTGAGGGTTGAGATCAACCGCTCGATTATATGCGTCTATCGCAAAGTCAGTTTTATTTAGTGTTTGATAAATCAGGCCAAGATTATAGTAAATAGCCGGTTGGTCTTCATCAATTTCGAGAGATTTAAGATAATAGAACTCGGCTTTAACAGGCATTTTTCGGCTTTGAAAAAAACGCCCGATTGCATCACTTATAGATGCATCCTCCGAATAGGTGTCGCATAGTTTCTGTAACACCATTTGAGCGCCTGGCCAGTTATTACTGTTAATAAGCTGTTCAACGCTATCTAGCGAGGCAGTAAGTACTTCGTTGGAGCTCAATGCAAAATCTCTATAATGGGTTGATTATTCAGTTGACTTAGATCTGTATCTTCAGCAATATCAATTATATTTTAAGTTTAACTAAATATGGTTTTATTATGAATAATACCAAGCCGAATTTTCTTATTATAGGTGCGGCTAAGGCAGCAACAACCACGTTGAGTAATTTACTCGCCATGCACCCGGAAGCATGTATGGTAAAGGGCAAAGAACCGCATTTTTTCTCGACCGACCAGTATTATAACCTAGGCTGGCAGGGATACCAACAGCTGTATACCCACTGTGAAAATAATCAGATATGTGGTGATGGTTCAACTTCATACTCAAGAATCCGCTACTGTCCTGATACTATTTCCAGAATAAAATCCCATGTTCCTGATGTTAAAATTATTTACATGGTAAGGCACCCTGTAGAACGTATGGTATCAGCTTATGTTGAGCGCTTAGCTACTGCAGGGCTTAATCAGATGTTTACGTCTGTTAATGATGCCGTGCAGCGTCAGCCTATGATAATTGATTCCAGTCGTTACTTTGAAGTATACGATGCATATCGTAATAATTTTCCAGAAGAAAATATCAAAATTGTCTTTTTCGAAGAATTCATTGCTGATATTGAGAAGAGTTTTGCAGATATATGCGACTTTCTTGGTATTGAATATTTTTACAGCGATGAGATGAAGCAGGTTAATCAGAATACACGGGATGATGCAAAAAGCCGTATTTCTGCCCTTGGTCGTGATCACATCAAATTACAGACAAAATGGGATAAAAGTGTACTCAAATGGGTTAAAAAACAGATCAGGGAAGATACGACCCAGTTTCTTAAATGCATGGGAAAATCTGAAAATTACTGGCGAGACTTGTAGTCAGTGGAACTACAGTTGTCCTGATTATCCCCTGAAAATATCTTTCAGGTAACTTATATATACGATATTCGATAAAAAATGAATTATTATCACTAGCCAGATATCTCTACTCCGTATGAATATCCAGCCAAATAGTAGTGATGGAAAAAATGTCATCAAACCGAAAAAACCCTGTGTTGGTAAATGCATTAAAGCAAAGACTGTAGACACAGAGATGTTTGCTAACCATTCGCTCCAGTGTGTCCCAACATATGTTAGCCTGCTTCTTAAAAACGCATTCACTTTAACAAGTGCATAATTTCGGAAAAACCATTCCTCTGGTAGTGCCGTTAGTATCAACGTGCTCAATGCGACTTCTATTTCTGTTTGTCTGTTTATTGTGATACCTATCGTAAATAACAGTAACAGGATAGATAGCCAGGCATATTCATATTTGAATAATGCCCTGAGATCCAGGCTCTTATCCAGAAAAGGCAAAAACAACATCAGCCCGGTCAATATATAAATATATTCTGCCGTAATGAAAACGGCGCAACCCATAAGAATTGCGCCGTTCAATGCGAGCAGTAGTCCGCTGCTCATTGGTCGTATTTAAACCTGCTTACGACGACCAAGCAAGCCCAGTGTGGCAATAAATGCAATCACTAGTAGCCAGTCCATATGGTTTGTTGAGCGGCTTGTTGAACCTGACATGCTGCATCCATCGGTACCGGTTGTGCGAGTGATTTCAGCTAAACCGCCTGGGTCTACAACAGTGCCATTCTCAGTCCCGTCATCATCATTAGGGCCACCATCTGTTATACTGAGTAATAGGCAGCTGTGTCCAGATGTCAGGCCTGAGTATTGTGCACTTTCTTCTGGAGGACAACTAACGCCTT
>JBFHVQ010000125.1:0-5189 GCA_041589455.1 Gammaproteobacteria bacterium
ATGGCGGACCGGACGGGACTCGAACCCGCGACCTCCGGCGTGACAGGCCGGCATTCTAACCAGCTGAACTACCGGTCCAGTGGTGGGTGGTGAGGGAGTCGAACCCCCGACATTCGCCTTGTAAGGGCGACGCTCTACCAGCTGAGCTAACCACCCGCCATTTAAGGGGCGCTAGTTTACTGCATCTTTTAACGCTTTGCCAGGCTTAAATGCAGGAACATTTGCTGCTGCGATTTGAATTTCTGCACCTGTCTGTGGGTTACGGCCAGTACGAGCTGAACGCTGACGCACAAGGAAAGTACCGAAACCAACGATAGTTACCTGGTCATTATCTTTTAATGCACCTGATACTGACGAGATCATAGCATCCAGTGCACGACTTGAGTCTGCTTTTGATAAACCTGAGTTTTCAGCGATAGCGTCAATCAATTCTGATTTGTTCATTAGAAATCCTAATATTTGTTGTATTTTGTAGAAAAAAAAAGAAACTCTCGTTTCTAAAGAAATTAATTATTGTAAAAGCCCGTATCCACCAATCTAATGACTTTATCGAATGAGTCATGCAGCAGGAAGAAACTTCACATCTTTCTTGCGGCAAATTTATACCAGCCCTGAAAGCGCCGTGTCAATGGGTATTACTGGTTTTAGGGGTATTTATTATTGATAATTCTTGTGTCAAGTAGCAAATGTAGACTTTTATCTGATAATTTTAAGAAAAATTACAATTAAAAACGTCCAGTTGAAACCTTCAATTCAATTCATCATTTTTTTAATAAGATACTTTCTTGTGTATCACTACCCCAAAAAAACAGTCACTAATATACTTAAGTGACTGTTTGATTGTACCTGAAATTACCTAATGATGGCGCAATGTATCTTCTTTTTTACTCTTTTTTGACTTTCCGCTCTCCGCAGTACTACCCTTTGATTTATCTAATGGCGTCGGTTCATTTGTGAGCGCAATAGCGAGTACATCATCAATCCAGCGAACCGGTTTAATATCCAGTTTTTCAAGTACTGTTTTCGGTATATCCGCCAGATCTTTCTCATTTTCATAAGGAATAATTACAGTCTCAATACCACCTCGATGAGCTGCCAGTAATTTCTCTTTAAGTCCACCAATCGGTAGCACTTCACCACGCAGGGTAATCTCACCTGTCATCGCCACACTGGACTTCACAGGGTTGCCTGTCATAGTCGACACGATGGCTGTACACATACCAATACCAGCACTAGGCCCATCTTTAGGTGTCGCACCCTCTGGTACGTGAATATGAATATCCTTATTCTCATAGAAATCATCTTCAAGTCCCAGTGATGCAGCTCGATTACGCACCACTGTCATTGCTGCATGAATAGATTCCTGCATGACATCACCCAGCTGCCCAGTAAAGGTCTGCTTACCCTTACCCGCCATAACCGCGGCTTCAATGCTTAATAACTCACCACCTACTTCAGTCCATGCCAGACCTGTTACCTGACCAATCTGATCACTATCTTCTGCTTTTCCATAGCGGAAACGTTTAACACCTAGATATTTCTCAAGATTCTCTGGTGTCACGACTACCTTTTCTTTAGACGAGGTCAGCAATACATCCTTCACGACCTTGCGGCAAACTTTGGACATTTCACGTTCAAGACTACGCACACCCGCTTCTCGCGTGTAGTAGCGAACCGTATCCATAATCGCCTCTTTAGTCACTTCCAGCTCATCAGCATTAAGACCATTGTTTTCCATCTGCTTGGGCAGAAGATAGTTTTTCACAATGTTCATCTTTTCGTCTTCGGTATAACCTGGAATACGAATAACCTCCATACGATCCAGCAGAGGACCTGGAATATTCATGCTATTCGAGGTAGCGATAAACATCACATCTGAAAGATCAAAGTCGACCTCCAGATAATGATCACCAAAAGTATGGTTCTGTTCAGGATCAAGCACTTCTAATAACGCAGAAGCCGGGTCACCACGGAAATCCTGAGCCATCTTATCGATTTCATCCAGTAGGAACAGTGGGTTACGTGTACCAACCTTACTCAAATTCTGAATCACTTTACCGGGCAATGAACCAATATAAGTTCGTCGATGGCCGCGAATTTCGGCTTCGTCACGCACACCACCCAGTGCCATACGTGTGAATTTACGATTGGTTGCTTTGGCAATTGACTGCCCCAGTGAGGTTTTACCGACACCTGGAGGACCAACCAGACACAGAATCGGCCCTTTCAGTTTTTTTACACGTTGCTGAACTGCGAGGTATTCCAGGATACGTTCTTTAACTTTTTCCAGACCATAATGGTCTTCATCCAGTACCATTTGCGCCTTACTCAGATCTTGCGAAATCTTACTGCGCTTCTTCCATGGACAGCCCACCAGTGCATCGATATAATTTCGAACCACAGTCGCTTCTGCCGACATAGGAGACATCATCTTCAACTTGTTGATTTCAGATGTAGCTTTCTTCTTCGCCTCTTTACTCATGCCGGCTTTTTCGATCTTATTCTCAAGATCTTCAATTTCATTCGGCGCTTCGTCGAGCTCACCCAGCTCTTTCTGAATCGCCTTCATCTGCTCATTCAGATAATACTCACGCTGGCTTTTTTCCATCTGCTGTTTTACACGACCACGAATACGCTTCTCGATCTGCAACAGATCAATTTCTGCTTCGATCATGCTCAGCAAATATTCCATGCGCTCTTTCACATCTGAAATAGCAAGAATGTTCTGTTTTTCTTCAACCTTCAGTGACATATGTGCCGCAATCGTGTCAGAAAGACGCGCAGGGTCATCAATTCCACTCAGTGAGGTAAGAATTTCGGGCGGGACTTTTTTATTCAGTTTTACATACTGATCAAAAACACCGAGTATCGAACGAGACAACACTTCTAGTTCGCGTGGTTTTTTGCTCCCAGTATCTTCTAAAAGGGTGTAATCAGCGGTAAAGAACTCTTCATCATCAAAAACTTCATCAACTTTGGCACGGGTAGAACCTTCTACCAGTACCTTAATGGTTCCATCAGGTAATTTAAGTAATTGCAGGATAGTTGATAGCGTGCCAATGTTGTGAATATCCTTCATTGAAGGATCATCAATTTCTGCGCTTTTCTGCGCTACCAGCAGAATCTGCTTGTCTTTGGACATCGCCGCATCCAGCGCCTGGATCGATTTATCACGCCCTACAAATAACGGGATAACCATATGGGGATAAACCACCACATCCCTTAAAGGCAGTACAGGCGTTTTGCCCTCATAGGCTTCCACGTTTGATTCTACTTCGTTGTTTTCGATATCTGACACAGTCATTACCTCGATAGATGGAGGGGTAAGTATTTTGCCCGTCTTATTCTGTTGTTTATTTCACATTGGGGCAGAATGTGAAGCTTCAAGCACGGCCGTGAAAACTTTATTTCAGTTCAGGCTAAAAAACGGCCTTGCAGAGAAGCGAAACCGGAAGCACCGCATCGGTTTCATTCGTGTGTGACTATACATATCACCTGCTAGCGGTGAAGCCAGCAGGCAAGCATTTCAGGACTTTATTCAGCGTTGTTTGCTGACTTCTGAGTCTCGTTATTTTCATAAACCATGTATGGTTTTGACTCACCGTTTATCACACTCTCATCTAGTACAACCTTACTAACATTGTCGAGTGATGGCAGTTCATACATGGTTTCCAGAAGAATATTTTCCAGAATTGTGCGCAGACCACGAGCACCGGTTTTGCGCTCCATTGCCTTTTTAGCAACCGCTGACAGCGCATCTTCACGGAATTCGAGTTCACAGTCTTCCATTTCAAACATCTTGGAGTACTGCTTGGTCAGTGCATTCTTAGGTTGTGTCAGAATCGTGATCAGGGCATCCTCATCCAGCTCTTCCAGAGTTGCTACAACCGGTAGACGACCAACAAATTCAGGAATCAGGCCATAACGAATCAGGTCATCAGACTCCATATCGCGTAATACCTCACCGGTAGAACGGGTGTTTTCCTTGCTGTGCACCTGGGCACCAAAGCCGATACCACTCTTTTCAGAGCGATCACGAATCACCTGATCAAGGCCTGCAAATGCACCACCACAGATAAACAGTATGTTAGATGTATCAACCTGTAAAAACTCCTGCTGTGGGTGCTTACGACCACCCTGCGGAGGAACAGAGGCAACGGTACCTTCGATTAACTTAAGCAGTGCCTGCTGAACACCTTCACCAGACACATCACGGGTGATAGATGGATTATCTGATTTACGGGAAATTTTGTCGATCTCATCGATATAGACAATGCCCGTTTGTGCTTTTTCGACATCGTAATCACATTTCTGCAATAACTTCTGAATAATATTCTCTACGTCTTCACCAACATAACCCGCCTCAGTCAAGGTGGTAGCATCAGCAATTGTGAAGGGAACATTCAATAGACGCGCCAGAGTCTGTGCCAGCAGGGTTTTACCCGAACCAGTCGGACCAATCAGCATAATATTGCTTTTCGATAGCTCAACGTCGTCTTTCTTATGTTTAACTTCCAGACGCTTGTAGTGGTTATAGACAGCCACTGACAAGACTTTCTTGGCCTGCTTCTGACCAATTACATAATCGTCAAGTATCTCTTTGATTTCTCTAGGTTTTGGTAATTTATGTACTGAGGATGCAGCCTGCTCCTGTAATTCTTCACTGATGATATCATTACAAAGTTCGACACATTCATCACAGATAAAGACTGATGGCCCTGCTATCAGCTTTTTAACTTCGTGCTGGCTTTTGCCACAAAACGAGCAATACAGTAGTTTGCCCGAATCTTCATCATTATTTTTCTCGTCACTCATGACGTTTCCTCATGCTAGCCCGAAGCTGATCAATTATTAACCTGAATAAGGATTTCAGGCACTTACCCCATACCTTGCCAATTCTACACTTAAGATGCAAGGGTATAATTTGCATGGTTTTTAAAAAAAACAACAAAAAACCTTCATAAATTCAGGGAGTTGGTTGTTTTTTAAACACATTGGACAACAAACACACAAACAACAGCACTTTTATGGCTGCCGCTACTTTAACTTGAAGATAGCCCAATTTTCATAAAAAAACCGCCATAAAAGCGGTTTTTTGAGTGCTCACTAACAAGATGGGGGCATGCCTCACAAATTCAAGGCCAGAGTGGCTTATTCTTCTGGAGCCTCGCCATGACGCTCTCTTAATA
>JBFHVQ010000126.1:0-5067 GCA_041589455.1 Gammaproteobacteria bacterium
AACCAGACACCACCACGACCTTCAGAGTCGAGGAATTTTTTTGTCTCTGGTAGTAGTCCATCACGGAGTACTTTTCGACTTTCATTGGTCTGGCCCCAGCCACTGGCACTACAACGATTGAATACGGGCACGCGCATTAGTTCACGCATAGAGGGCATACCCAGAATACGTAATTCACCAGATTGTCCGCTACTCCAGAAACCGTAGTATTCATCCAGGTCACCCGGTTCTACCGAAGCCTTATTGCCGGAAGATGCAACGGCGGTTTCTGGTGTGAGTACCCCCATACCTGTTAATCCAGCCATTGCTCCAAAGCTGGCAATCGAAGCGACTTTTAAAGAGCCGCTGAACAGTTTTCGCCTTGATGGATCTGCAATATCATCAGGCGTGTCATATTTATCGTTTTCGTTATTCATTCATGTTCTCCTAATATATACCTGCGCTCCGCAGGATAAATGACTTCACCCCAATTTAACCGCAGAAACTGACTCAATCCTGTCCGGGTAATTAGAGCACTATCTACTACACAACCTCTTACAACGAACTACTACAACTCATACCAATCTCGGCTAATAAACACACGCTATCGTTCATGTGCATCTAATTCCTTACGAATAGCGGATGTATCCAGCATATTCTGCGACGTTTTCTGTCGTCGTTCATTTTTTAAGCGTTTCTGTATCACTACTGGGCAGGCATGATCATCCGAATATACAACCTGGCAATGCAGGCAGTAGAGACATTCATTCACATTAATGTGACCTTCTCGGTGAATTGCCTGTACCATACATTCATTTGCACAGCGCTGACAGGGTGACCCGCATTCCGTATAGCGTTTTAGCCAGGCAAACATTCTCATCCTGCCAGGGATTGCTAATGCTGCCCCTAACGGACATAAATATCGGCAGTAAAATCGTTCAATAAAAAGACCCGGAATTAAAACAGCCAGTGCAAACAGTACATACGGCCATTCACGCATAAATTTCAGAATAATTGCTGTTTTAAAGGGTTCCACTTCAGCGAATATTTCGGCAGTGCCTAGTGAATAAAGAGAAAGTCCAAAGAGACCGAGGAATATGATGTATTTAAATGTCCATATGCGCTCATGTATGCTCCATGGAACTTTAATCTGTCTTATCTTTAGTTTTTTTGCAATACGATTCAATAATTCCTGCAAAGCGCCGAATGGGCATAACCAGCCACAATAGGGGCCGCGCCCCCAGAATAATAGCGCCGCAGCGACCGATCCCCAGAGAATAAATATGAGTGGCTCCATGAGGAAGTAATTCCAGTCAAAACCACTCACCAGTGCATTAAACATGGCCAGTATATTGACGACGGAAAGCTGGGCATTGAAATACCAGCCAATGACAAATAAAGTAAATGTCAGATAAACCAGCCTAATCCGGTCTGTAAGCACAGGGTGTTTTACCAGCCAGTCCTGGAAAAAGAAAATAGCGGTGAGTGCGAGCAGGGCAATCGCCAGTACGATGACCTCAGGTAACTTCAATTGCCACATCTTCTTCCAAATAGGCGTGCTACCTGATGGTGTAGTTGACTCACTGGAAGAGACTTTTTTAATTTCAGGTTGGCTGATGGTCAGATATTTGTCAGGCGTTTTATATGCTAAATCGAAAGTCAGGAATTCTTTTTTGGTGGGGCCTGTTTCCCTGCCAATAAGTAATTGTATTTTCCAGTCTTCAGCGACATTAAACTTAAGCTCGGCAGGACTCCTGAAAATATCGACGTCTTTAAATTCAGGTGCACCCTCAGCATATACTTTACGTAAGCGCTTATGATTGCGATCGTGGAAGCGGATAGAGGTATCACCCTGATTCACTACAAAGCGATCAAAAATTCCTCCACGTACATAGCCTGAACCCTTGAAAGAGAATCGACCATTACCTGCCAGTAAAATCGCCTGCTCACCGGGTTTAAGTATTTTAGTCAGGTTACGGTACTCGTTTTCCCCCAACAGGCTTCGGCCAATGCTGGGGACTGATACGGCGGCTGCATAAAGGTCAATAAAAACCTCATCATCGCTACCTTCTTCTGCATAATCGAGAACCAGGGCGTTTCCTGTGTTTTCGAACGCTTTATTAATCTCACCAATACTGATGCTTAAACGTCTGACCGAGCCTTCTTCCAGCAAACGCTGCCAGCGAATGATTTCGCTTAGCTCCATATTGACTGAAGCGATGGGACCTGTTGTCTTACGTTCTGCTTTTAAGCCTGCCAGGCCGAATTTACGCGCCACCTTGATACTGGATAACAGGATATTGTCATCCATAACCATGACAGTAACGGTCGCACCGGTTACTACATCAACCTTGTGGTCCAGTGTACCCGCGACCAGCGCGCCTACGTTGATACCTTCATAGTCCTTCAGTATGGCCTTGATGCGTGCTTCGGGTATGCCGATCAGGACAATGGGTTCGTGGTGCTCAACCAGCAGGACCTGCCTGATAACCCCCTGCATATCGATCGCAACCAGTTGATGAATTGGCTTGCCCGAGTAACCGGTGGTATTCACAAAATCAGATGTCAGAAAGACAAAGCCCAGCTGTGTGTTATTGTGATACGCAGGCGCAACAGCAGGGTCATCCAGGACACTTCCCAGTTTATCTGCACCCGGAAAAATATCCTCTGCATTAATTTGATCAATGAAGCGTGTTAATAATGGGCTCGAGTGAGCAGTGCTTATGAAGAATAAGTGAGTGGATAGAGCTGATAGTAACCATATAATTACAAGATAACGCTTCATAGCATTTAAGTATCTCAATGATTGCTAATGCAAAAAAGCAAAAGAAAACCAGCCGAAGGGGTTATTATAGTGATAATGTGAGTCATATGACACACATTCTCTTTGCAGATTGCGACCCGGGCCTTGACAAAAGTCAAACAGATTTATAAACGATCATTAAATAATCAAACACTAAATTAAATCGAGGTAGTATCCATCGTGTTACCTGCCAATGTTAAAACCACACAGGACCTGCTTTCCATTGCACTACAGGCAGAGCGTGAAGCTATTCGACGCTATGCCGAACTCAGCGAAAATATGAAGGTGGCGAATAACCAGTCAGCTGCAAATCTGTTCAAACGTTTAATTGCTGAGGAAGAAGAACACGAAACACTACTGCTTGCCTGGATGGCAAAGAATAATATACAGGAGAATAGTGAAATAGCTCCTGTGAAATGGCAGGACCCCAATATTCCCACCACTTATAATGATGAAGCACGAGACCCATCATACAGCACGCCCTATAAGGCGCTTGCTTTCGCAGTGCACAATGAAGAAATCGCCTTTCGTTTTTACACGCATGTGGCAGCCAATGCGAAAACACAGGAAATTCGTGAATACGCAGAAACCCTGGCTCGTGAAGAGCTTGGCCATGCGGCATTATTAAGAGCAGAGCGTCGTCGTGCGTATCACCATGAAAAAGACATTTTATTAGAATCCAGAATCAATCCATTATACGTGCGTACCATTGCCGACCTGTTAACCGTGGCAATAACGTTTGAGAAACTCAGCTTTGAACTGATTAGCAATAATGCATTCGATATCCAGCCAGTTGATGCGCTCGCTGATAAATTACAGCAGGCTCTAACTTATCATAACGAAACGCTTTCAATGATGAATTCACAGGAACCAGCAGAAATATCTGAAGATTTACAGACAAACCTGCAGCAGCTACTATCCTTCAACCAGTCTGCTTCAGGGGATTTATCAACGGAAGAATTATTGATAAAGCGCTTACTTGCTTATTGCGACCATGCTTTTTCATTCTATGATTCGGTGGTAGAAACAGCAGAAGATGAATCTGTAATGTTAACGGCACAGGAGCTGAGTGCACATGCCCTCGACTATATCGATATAATAAGGCCGCTAATGAGTAATGATTCCTAAGTAAGAAAGTAGACGGAAAGGATGGTGCCAATAACAAACAGCAACCACAAAGATACGATAAGTCGCCATTTACGCTCTACATGCCTTAAGCCCATAAAATGATCTATAATCATCTGGCCCTTAAACCAGGCAGCTACCAGCAAAACAACTGTTAGCACCTGCCTGGTATATCCATTGCTCGCCAGTATGGCCATAGCAAGGCTGATGCTAATCATCAGTAACCAGACAAATGTTGCCCTGATGTCATTCATATATCACCGAATTAAATACACTAACGGGAATAAAACAATCCACACCAGATCGACCATATGCCAGTAAACGGCACCGGTTTCCATACCCACGAAATCGTTTGAGCTGTATCCCCCTTTATGTGTTTTGAATAGTACAAAACTTAAAATAACCAGCCCCAGAATCACATGCATATAATGAAAGAAAGTCATCGCGATATAAAAGGTATAAAAACGGTTGAAGCCCAGGCCGATGCCCTGGCTAAACAGGCTATTGAATTCGTGAGACTTGATCAGCACAAATACCAGCCCGGTTAGAACTGAAGCCAGTAGCCAGAATGCAGATCGGTCCTGTTCATCACGCTTTATTGCATTAACGGCTTTGACAACAAAAAAGCTACTGGTAATTAGCACCAGTGTGTTGATTAAACCCAATGGCTTATTTAGCAGGAGTTGTGAGTCATTAAATAACTCAAGGTTCTGGCTCCTTACTACCATGTAGGTAATAAAAAATACCCCAAATACGAGCAATTCCGCATAGATAAAGAACCAGATTGCCAGATCACCAGGCAGGTCATCTGGTTCAGGAGGGTGTCTGGGCGCAGAACTGGAAACGGGTATCGCAATACACATGGGAATATATTAGAACGCACGCGGATAGATGCATTGACTCATATCAATCGTTTAAACAGAGCTTCAGTCTATGACTTAGCATATACTTTTGAACTGATCTATTAATTTAAGTATCGATTACAATGCTATTTATGATACAGCGAAAAGCATAAGTTCAGGGAATATTTTAAATGCAGCAGAGAAGAGGGCTTAAAACGTAGTGCCTTAACATTTAAATATATTTGAATCAATAATATATGAACGTAGGTGTTTGAGATGTTATATAGATGTCACTAGCATTAGACTTATAGATTCATT
>JBFHVQ010000127.1:0-5067 GCA_041589455.1 Gammaproteobacteria bacterium
ATCGACGCCGATAATTTGTGCAGCATATGAACGCTGTTCAGATGAGAACAATGCGAAGCCCAGTGCACGTGCGGAAACATGATCACCGATTTCTTTCCTGATGTTCGATGCCAACTGCTGACCATTGGCAATGGTTTTATAGATTGTCGGATGATCAAGATAGTCCACTGCCTGAAGCTGATAATAACCACTGGTCAACCGCAGTGTATTATCAATCATCATGCTATACATTCCTGTTTGCATAGCAATCATAAAGACCAGCAACATATTCGAAAACACCATTGCCGAAACCGTCAACTGGGTTCGACGAGGTTGTCTCCAGATATTTCGCCAGGCTAAGCGTAGCATTAGCATTTTTATCGCCTTGGATTTCTCAAATTTGCCAATGTAAATGTGTTATCCGAAATCTCAACTTCAAATTCAATATGATGAATAATAATATCCGTCCATTTTTGTTGGTCATCAACCTGAATCATACGTTGCTTGGTGGCAACAGATCGGCCAGAAACTGTTTTGATTTCCTGGGTTGTCATCGATTTAACAATTTCTCCATCTTGATCAAAAAAATCATGACTGATCAATACATGATCATCTCTTATTTTTAAAATTTCTTTGCCCCAGACGACTGCGGCATCTTCATGAGGTATTGATTCAATCCAGTAAACTTTATGCATCCCATCCTCGACTGTATTCAGTAAACGATGTTGGTACTGGGTCAGGATATCGTCTTCTCGAGAAATATCCTTATTGGAAAAATCTGAGCCCATCCAGCTCTGGTTCATCATTGACGATGGGATTTTTATAATCCGATTTATCTTCGGTGTATAACTCCACATCTGGGAATCAATAATCAGGGTTGCACTACCCGCGTCTTTTCTTGGCTCTGTGACTCTTACCAATGAATGGTCATTACCTTTAGTCCAGCTGTTAATTCGTAAACTACGTTGCCAGTTAGCGCGATGTATTATCAGCTCCATATCTGCACTTGAGCTGATGCCCCGCCAGTTATCAATTGCCGACTTAACAATCTGAGTAGCCTGAGGGTCGGCCTCGACTGATAGTGAGACAAAAAATATCAGGTATAGACTCTTTATATGTTTAAAATCCATGATTTTCATAGTCACCAGTTAACTATGTTTGAATACGCTGTTTACCTCAATAAGGTAAATCAATTAACCATTAAAACATGCTTATTTACTCTATTTTTTATAGCATCTTTATCAACAACTTACTCCAGAAACTTAAAATTTCGCCTTCTATATGCAGGGCAATTTACTGAAAAATCAACAATTTAAAATAATAATCACATTCTGGAAATTATTTAGTGAAATCTCTGCTATTAATAATTATATGTATTCTCTGTGGAGATAATAATGGCAGAAGATAGTCCTATCGTTGCCCATTATAAATTAAGGAATAATTTACATAGCCTGTTTCTGATTCTCAGCATGGCTATTCTTCTGGGGGCCATTGGCTGGTTAATGGCCGAACACCAGGGTGTTGCCCTGCTATTACTTGCGGGCCTGATTTTATTCATCAGTTTTTGTCGCTTCAGCCCTCAGTATATGCTGAATCGTTATCAGGCCAGCCCTGTCGATGCTAATTCACACCCAGAACTAATCCAGTTAGTTAGTCGGCTCTCTCGTAGTGCGGGTCTTGTTGAAACACCACTGTTATTTTGCAGCCAGCAAAATAATATCAATGCCTTTACAATGAAAATAAATAACCAGTATGTCATAGTGATTAGTCAGGCTTTAGTAGAAAAGCTTAAACAAAATGAAGTACTCGCCGTACTGGCCCATGAAATATCGCACATCTATCACGATGACATTAATGTCATGCTAATAGCTGACCGACTGAGCCAATTCACTCAGTGCCTGACGATGATTGGACTTGTTATGCTCGCGCTAACTCCTATGATGAGCCTACAAGATATCACTATACCCTGGAATATTATTATCAGCTTATTACTTGGGCATTACATTACCGCCCTGCTTCAGCTCTCACTATCAAGGACACGGGAATTTTATGCAGACATTATTGCAGTACAACTGACCCATGACGTAACTGCCATGGTCTCTGCATTAAAAAAAATTGAAACACAGAATCATCACTGGATAAATGATGTTCTGCACTCTCATCGTCGCTCGACAACCCCATCACTACTGAGGTCGCACCCATCAACCCAGGAAAGAGTGCGCTGCCTGTTAGGTCTGGATATGCTATCAGGCTTTGCGACGTCTAAATAACTCACCAGTTTTCAACTTTTGCCCGGTGCAGTTTTCGATAACCATCGAGTAGTTTATTATGTACCTCAAATCCATTCAGACTTAACCCGGGACTATGTAAACCATGGAAGTTTTCCTTGCCTTCCAGAACATTGATCACCGTATCAACCGTCTCTCTACCGTACATTAACTTTAAACTATCGGTGTAATCAGCATAATCACGTGATTCATCACGTTTTATTTCTAGCAAGACCTGTAATGCACGATAATATCGAATTCGTTCATCACTAAGCTGGTCCATATGCAAACACCAGTCATTCCACTCTGCCGCCTGATCATAATCCTCTGCGGCAAGACTTAACATGACCTTGAGTTCACCAATACGTAAACTGGACCAGGCAGTACCTGGATCAGGTGCAACACCGATAAACTCAGCAACACGCTGCACTTCGTTATAGCCACCTTCGTCAAGTGCTTCTAATAAAGACAAGCAGTCATTATTATCCAGTTGCTTTAATGACAGTATTGCTTCGCGGAACTGCAAGCCTTCGTTATTATTACTCCATTCAAGGTCATCTACCGGATAGCTATCAGACATTCCGGGCACAATAATACGTCAGGAATAAACACCCAGATGGTTGTAATCAGAAATATAAATATCGTGATCTAATTCATGAATGATTTTGCAGCAATAATCAAATTCCTGTTCGGTGGTACTGTTATGATCCCAGTCGACAAATTCATAATCAGCTTTATTCTTGAAAAAGTCATAGGCAATAAGACCGCTTGAATCGATAAAATGTGTTTCAAGATTATGGTGATCAGCAACTTCTTCAAAATCAAATGATGGTGGTTGAAAGCCATCCAGCTGATCCAGACCTCGCCCCTGTAATAACTCAGTTACCGTCCTTTCCAGTGCGACTTCAAAACAGGGGTGCGCACCAAATGAGGAAAACACCGAGCCATCTTTTGGATTAATCAAGGTGACACTCATCACTGGATAGTGACCACCAAGCGACGCATCGGCAACTCTTAGATGATAGCCATGGGATTCCAGTTCTTCGATAGATTTCTTGATACCTGGAAACCGATCAAGCACTGACTGCGGTACTTCAGATAAACAGATACCCTCTGCAATAATCCGGTTTTTAACATAGCGTTCAAAAACTTCTGACTGGCCCTGCACCCTGGCCTCATTTGCCGTGTTACCAGCAGACATACCATTACTAACATATAAATTACCAATGACATTCACCGGCAGATAAATGCTTTCACCATCGCGCTGTCGCTCATAAGGTAAGGCGCAAATGCCCCGAGCATGATTTCCTGAGTTAGTATCTACCAGCTAATGAAGTTTAAGTATTCGGTCAGGGTCATAATAATCCTAGAGTTTTTCATCCATTAAACCAGCTGGCATCTCTTCAACTTCGTAAGGAAACCATTTTTCATTGGGGTAATGAACAAATTCACCGTTGGCAAATTCTTCACCCAGATAGAAATCAGCGAAGAAGTAGTTGCAGCTTAAGCGCTCAAAATATTCACCAAGTGCACTTGCTAGACAGGCTTTAGCACTGACCCCTTTATCATTGGTAAACATCAGGCCACAGTCTTCATCACGAATATGTACCGAGTAGACATTCGGCACCGGGTTTAAGCAGGATGCTTCTTCTACCACAATACCAAGGTTACCTAGCTTTTGCTGCATCGACTCGATGGTTGATTCAAGGTCTCGGTCTTTACCAATAATATAGGTTTTTTTCACTCATGCTGGGGCCCGGCATAATCTGTTTTTCAGTTAATTGCTGAAATGAATGCCGAATCTTATTACACTTTACCCATGAAAACATCTTCAAGTGAACTAATCAGCGTAAGCTATGCTCAGCCATCACAAAAATCCCGCGCCATGGCTTTTGCCACAGAGCACCAATTGGGCTGTCAGCCTCTAGCCAAAGCCAGATCAGAACTTACTCTTAATTACGATGAACTTAAGCTGGAAATTATCGACCTTAAGCAGAACATGAGTCTGCAGGTAGATTTCCTCGGCGGCAGCATGGGACATCGAAAAAAATTTGGTGGTGGCAAAGGACAGACTGTCGCGAGGGCGATCGGGATTAAACAGGGCAAACCGTTACCCAGTGTACTCGATGCCACTGCCGGCCTGGCACGTGATAGTTATGTATTCGCCAATCTGGGATGTAGCGTCACTATGCTTGAGCGCTCCCCTGTCGTTGCCGCACTGGTTGAAGATGGCATCCAGCGCGCCAGCCTTAGCCAGGAATTCGAACCGATACTCCAACAGGGCTTTACCCTGCACCAGGGTGATGCGTATCTTTACCTGCAGCGGCTAGACGAGGATCAATACCCTGATGTGGTCTACCTGGATCCAATGTACCCGGAACGTAAGAAATCTGCCTCTGTAAAAAAGAATATGCAGATCCTGCAACACTTGCTGGGACATGATCTGGACACCGAGAAGACACTGGAGCTGGCACTGCAGAAGGCACGCCAGCGGGTTGTTGTTAAACGCCCAAAAGGTGCTCCACAACTTGAAGCTAGTCGCCATCCAGATCTAAATTATGAGAGTAAATCTACACGATATGATGTTTACCTGTGCAAGTAAGCTGACTAATAAAAAGCGGGTTCATAATTATCGATAAACTGTATAAAATCTATATTTTCAGCCATAATTAAACACAACAATTCCGTATAAGCCATTATATTACTTAATCGATGCACAATTGAGCTCCTATGTCTGATGCAGAAGCTTTAACAAAGAACAAATATATTCGCAGAGTATCTGTGCTCTTTCTTAAACCAGATATGTTTATTACGCGCCTAG
>JBFHVQ010000128.1:0-4975 GCA_041589455.1 Gammaproteobacteria bacterium
ACTTCCTGATACCCATCCTGATCAATATTAATCTCAAACTTCCTGCCTGCTATTCCGTTAAAATTATTACTTATATATTGCCCTGTTAATATTGCTTGCTGCAGACTCGTATTCACAGTCTCAACACTTATATTTATATAGTCTGAGTCTCGGTTTATTACTTTTTTACAGAACATGTCTGAATCGGGTTCCATGCTTAGATTATCAAAAACCTCAACAGGTTCATCTTCATCCTCTATAGCGGGTACTACAGATACCAGCTCCTGTTTTCTAACAGTTACTTTGAATGTATTTCCAGGATCAATCGAACCATCAGCAACCTCGAGATATACGTAATTCCCCCACTCCCCCTCATTCTTCGCACTGAACTTTACTGCGTTGTCAACCTGGACTTCTGCACGATTTTTTACAGAGACAGTCGAGGTAGCCGCACCGCTTCTCAGCACTCTCGATATATAACACTGGCGTCCACCGTTATTAAAATATTGATATACACTCTGCGAAAGATATGTTCCCTGAACGAATCCCCCGTAATATTTGAGGTATTGATCCCAGCTAGTAATACGCAACGCATCATCAGACGGACCTTTCTCTGTCAATCCTACAAACGCTGCTGTTGATGTACTCGCCGCCTCTATTGGCCTGGCCCCGCCGGCCACTTCCTCAACATAGACGCCTGGATATGAAACACTCGCCATTAGATTGCTCCTTATTTGTAAGAGTATTAACTTACTGATTAATCACGCGCATTATTCTGGATATGCTTCTTAAGCCAGACCCTTCGATGTAGACAAACACATATCATGTGTTCTTTTTATCTTTATCAGAAGACTTACTATCTGTATCTTTTGTTCTTTCTTTTAATGGTCTTCTTCTTTTTTTATTACCTTTACCAACACGATCATTCATTTTCGAATCACTTTTATTGTCTTTTTTTTCACTATCCTTGATATCGACGACGCTAATCATTCTACGATCTATCAGTTTTTTAAGATCATGATTAGACTCCACCTCAGTTTTTGAAACAATAACCGGGCATACTTGTGGAGATAACTCACAAGTCACACCACTTGACAGAGTCACAAAAATCATATTCCCACATGTATTATCAAGCTTGACTTTCACGAGCTTCTCCTGGTCATTATTATTCAACAGATCCTTCATATATCACCCGAAGACATTATTAATATAAAACCACGCCATGCCATATTTTAATCCCGATACAATTTGCACTTATTTCTCTATAACGAAAATATATCAAACGCATCAATATGGGTTTAATAAATATCTAGACCAATAGTATTATTTATAATGGTCCAGACATTAGATCTAGACCTAAAGATTCATATTCAGTTAATTATTGTGTATATAGAAATAAGTTATAAGTAGATCCATGCCATATTTTTTGTTTTATTTCACAGTATTTGATATACCCTGGACATTTACTCAAACCTAACTATCGAAACATAATTTACCCAGATAACAGCAGTTAAATAACAATGTGTAAAATAGTGTGTAAGATGTGAATACCCTTCTCAGATAGTCAGATTAAATAGACAAGGAAAACTTCCTGTATTGTCACGAATCTACAATCACAACTTTCTCAAGCCAGTAACCCAGGACTATATAATCATCACTTAGATGATCTCGATCAACACGTAACCCCCATTCCACGACATATATCAAGCTTTGAGGCCTTGTCTAAGATCTGGCTGTCTATTATTATTTAAATTCAGGAATGAAGCATTTCTCCTTATCAGGTGAAGGGCCTATAGCATGGATACAGTACCAAACCTCCAGTTTAAATTCTTGCGCCTTCTTTACCTTGTCGTTTTTCTTTCGCTTGTCTCCCTGATTTTTGCTTCGCCCCTACACGCCTCCGATGATTTCAATATTACGAATCCTGGCGTTCAGGAACATACTGGAGACATTCAGGATCAAGTCACCTTAAGTAATTCTATGATTATGGACTTGATCGAACGGATTGAGAGGAATCCCTCAGACGTTGATTTCTGGGGCCCACCACTAGAACAATTAGCACGCTCTTATATTTCAAGTGGGGATTTTAGACGTGCAGAACGCGTTCTTAGATCCATCTATCGGGCTCAACGGAAAATCTCTAGTGATGACAAACCATTATATTTTCGTACGCTTGCCCGGTTAACGAACTTTTATCTTAAGAAGCAGGATTTCGATGCCTGTATTGAAAATCATGATTTTTTGAAAACAGGTCATGAAACCATAGGCGTGTTATCTAAAGCATTTATGTGGTCGACGCTTAATGCAGTCGAATGCGAATTACGCCGCGGCGATACGAATGCCGCCTGGGACATATACAGCTCATACAGCCACTTACGTACTAAATACAATGAACAACTGGAAAAAATTATTGGCAAAGAAGTGCATGCCTACGGAAGATGGATGCTAGGAAAAATTGCTTTGCAGTCACAATTTGACAACCAGGCCGAGGAACTCCTGCTCGAAACACTGGGGCTATTTGAAGATATCGTTGGTAATGACCCTATGGCTGGGGTTATTTCGATCGAAGGTACACAGCATATGCCGTTGGTACTAGCTGATATTTCACGTCTGTATTCACGTCAGGGCCGGTTTACTGAAAGCAAGGAGTTTATGGAGCGTGCAACCGGCCTGGGGCTTAAAGTTTTTAGTAAGAGTGATATCGACTGGTGGGACCTGTATCTGGCTGGCGGGAATTACTATGAAAACCTGGGAGACCTTTCAAGCGCTAACACCTATTACTTAAAAGCCGCTAAGGTTCTACCGATATACGAATTATTCGATTCACCCTGGATGATAAGCATTGCTGAACCGCAGGCTAGAGTCGCCTATGCCACTGGTGACTATGACAAGGCGGAGCTGCTTTATGATGGTTTACTGATGATGCATCGAATCAACACAGGTAGAGAAAGTTACCCTTATGCATCGACCTTGAAAAACCTTGCCTTAGTCTATGCGGGTAATAAGGAGTTTGATTTTGCACTTATCACACTCACAGCAGGCAAAATGATCGCAGAGATGGTATTGCCAGAAAAGGATGAACGGCTTGTGCCCTTTTTACTGTCAGAGGCCATGATTCGCACACAAATGGGTGAGCTCGACAACGCAAAGGCTTTAACCCTTGAAGCAGACAGTCTGACTCTGCTGGATACTGTCTTAAGCAAAGCCTCTAACCCGCGTCGAAAGGAGATTCAGTCACGCATGATGGCGATACTGAATGCAAAACATGGAGCCAGACATGTCTACACACCCAACGATCTGTTAACACTCAACCCTGGCGGACTCTTTAAAATCACACTCGCTGCAGACAGTGACCTGGGCAAAAACTATGAGCGCTGGGAAGGACTTAGTCAGGAACTGGAGAATATAAAAGCACTTTTAAAACGTGAGCTGACGACAGAAGCATCAAAAAGAGACCAGAATCGAGAACGGGGCCTGCTACAAAGAAAAGAGCAATTGTTGATTCAGTCTGAACAACTCTATGAGTCTTTGAAATCGGCAATTCCGCAACAGAATCTCGCTGAAAATTTCGCAAACTACCAGAGTAAATTAGAAGATGATGAAGCCCTGCTTGCTTACCAGCTAGACGATGAACAAATGACGATTGTACTGGTAAAAAACGATGGCATCCGGCTGGTCCCAAGCCCAGGAAATATGAAGCGGGTAAAAGTACTGGTAGAACGCATCATGCGCACACTAGACCAAAGAAACGTCAAAAAGCGAAGTGAGTTGTTAAGCTTTGATGCCGATGCCGCATGGGAATTATATAAAATTGCCTTTCAGCCTGCAGAGAAATGGCTTAATAACACGAATAAAATATTCACGGTAAGGTCAGGTGCCTTACAACGTGTACCGATGGGCTTGATGCTGCGCAACTCCCCTTCTCAAAAACAGATAGATGCTGATAATAAGCAATGGCTGATAGATAATTACGTATTTGTCGAAATACCCGATATGGCATATCTACGCAGTACAAAAGAAGCCATCTGGTCAGGTACAAATCGTTTTGCAGGCTTTGGTCACCCACAGTTTAAAGGAGAAGATACATACTTCAGCAGCCTGCCTAACACAGTTACAGAGCTTCTGGCGGTCGCTGAACAGCTTGAAACCAGTTTTGACGAGGTCAGAATCGGCGAGCAGTTTACACGTGAAAATTTACTGAAAATTGACCTGAGCGCCTACGATATACTGTCATTCTCAACACACGCATTGACGGCCGAACAGGCATCCAGGCTGCAACTCGGTACAGATGCAGGAATATTAGCCAGCACGGTAGATGCCTCGCGTCTTGGAAGTGGATATATCACGGCCTCTACGATTCGAGATCTGCAACTAAGAGCCAGGCTTGTCATGCTAGCCGCCTGTAATACAGGCGCAATTGACGAGTTTTACGCTGCAGCGAGTATGTCGCAGCTAGCAGAGTCATTTCTTGATGCTGGCGCACAATCGGTGCTTGTCTCAATGTGGAGCGTAGATAGTACAGTAGCAACCCTGGTGATTTCCCGGATGTTTGACATACTCAGTACAGGCAAGGCATCGAGTTACGCAGATGCCTTAAGACAAGCAGCAATCTGGTTACGCGACAACAAAGAACTTAACTATAATCAACACCCAACATTCTGGGGGCCTTTTACGTTGATAAATGACTTAAAGCTGGTACAAAAACATGAAACATCAAACGTATCTCTGGCTCATTAGTGCTGTTTTACTGGTATTAATCACCGGCGAAGCCTATCCAGAGGAATCTCAGGACGATGCTTTGTCACGTGCTAAAGCAGCTGATATACAGGGTCATGACCTGAAAAAACAGAACGAGGTTCGCCAGGCCATACACAGCTGGAAACTTGCGGCAAGACTACTGAACGAAGATACCCAATCCCACAGAATACTGATCGCCCATCTACTCGTTGACCTTGGTATAGCACATGCAGATATCTACCACACCGATGCCAGGCTC
>JBFHVQ010000129.1:0-4950 GCA_041589455.1 Gammaproteobacteria bacterium
ACTTAGCCAGCATCAGTTTGATGTTGTCAGTCTCGAAGGAGGCATCAGGGACTGGGAGTACGAGACAGATAGCGTCTACTAGCAGTAATTTATAAACATATTTATTAATGATGGCCGGTCCTGGATCGGCCATTTTTTGTGTACGAAACAGATTATATAATGCGGTATACTGATCTGGATATTTAGCAGGTATAATTAATTATGCGTGATGGTTTTATAGTATCAGTCAATACCCAGATAGTTTATGAGTGTAATGATACTCGATTTCCTGCCAGACTTCGGCGTCATCTCGACGAGATTGAGACTGATATCAGTGAAGGTATTCAACTGGGTGATAACTGGGTTGATCAACCTGATGCTTTTCAAAAGCAGCAATACATTGCAATGGTTCTACTGAATGCACTGGATAAGCAGGATACCAATCTAGTTAAATTGTTATCTGCTTATCTTGTTTCTCGATATACCAATTTAGGCGAAATCAGGGCCACAAGCTCGGGAGATTTTTATAGCTTTTCCCTGATTAATAACTGATATAAAAATTTAAAGAGAAGTAAATATGAAAATAACAATTATTTCCGGAAGCCACAGAGAAAACTCTCAGAGTAGCAAAGTGGCCAGGCATTACCAGAAAGTTCTGCTTAATGGAATGTGTGATGAAGCACCAATCATCGACCTTGCAAATAACCCACTTCCTTTATGGGATCAGGGAATATGGGATGGTGATGAGAAGTGGACAGAGCTACTGAAACCCTACCGCGATACACTAGCATCAAGTGATGCTTTCGTAGTGATATCACCTGAATGGCATGGTCAGGCACCTGCAGGGCTTAAAAACTTTTTCCTTATATTTGGTAAGAATGAGTTTGCACATAAACCGGCAAAAATTGTTGCTGTTTCATCTGCAGATGGTGGAGCCTATCCAGTTGCTGAGTTACGTATGAGCAGTTACAAGAACAGTCGCCTGTGCTATATCCCTGATCATGTAATTATTCGCAATGTTGAGTCTGTGCTCAATGAAAACCCCGATGATAATAACGAATCTGCTGATAGCTACTTTAAGGAAAGAATTGAATGGTCGCTAAACATTCTTGTTCAGTATGCAATTGCACTTAAGCAGGTCAGGGAAAGTGGTGTAACTCAAACTGAAAAATTCGGCAACGGAATGTAACTCGTGTTGAGTTATCAGGTGATACCGGTGACGAGCTTCCAGCAGAACTGTTCACTGTTATGGAATACTAAATCCAGGGAAGGTATTTTGATAGATCCAGGTGGAGAAGCAGAAAAACTGATTGAAATACTTCATAAAGAAAATATTACAATCAAAGCGATATGGCTGACACATGGACACCTCGATCATATAGGTGCAGCACACGAATTACGTTGCCAGTTGGATGTGCCCATCATCGGACCACATAAAGATGATAAATTCCTATTTGATGCAATCCCGGTACAGTGTGAGATGTTCGGCTTTAAAATGATTGAGCCCTTCGAACCGGATGCCTGGTTAGAACATGGTCAGATCCTGCGGCTAGATGAAGATGAGTTTGAAGTCTTACATACTCCAGGCCATACCCCTGGCCATGTGGTTCTGAATAATAGAAAACATAAGTTGTTGTGGGTCGGTGATGTACTTTTTCATAATTCAATCGGTAGAACTGATTTTCCACGTGGCAATCATGAACAGCTTATATCGTCGATAAACAGCCAGTTACTCACGCTTGAAGATGATTACTGCTTCATACCTGGCCATGGGCCTGAGTCAACAATTGGTTATGAGCGTACACATAACCCCTATATATCCTGATTGCTTATAGAGTCATCAAAAATATTATCTAGACCTGTCTGTCGAGCGTGATATATTCAGTCATAATTACACTGCTGATATAGATAAATGAAAACAGGTCCTCGTCAAATCATCACTCCTTTCAGACAAATACCACTGGAAGTGCCTGAGGGAATGGCGCCAAATGAATTCTTCAATAGTGCTGAGAACCTCAGCGACCTTGTAAATAATAATGGTCTTTTGATTAACCCTGAAGGCCTGTTGATGTATCGTAAAGCGCTCGGTCATTCAAATATTTTTGATACATCCATAATTTACAATACTTCAAAATCAATACTCAACCCCCTGGGACGTCCGGTAAGAAGAACACAGGTGCCTGAAAATGTAAAACATGACTGGAACCGGATGAACCAGATCATAATCGATTATATGCTGGAAACATTCCATGATACAGATGAATACCTGGTTCTGGCAGGAGAAGCGAGCCTTGATGCAACATGGCCATTAACATCTCCGGGTGTACCAAGCATTCGTATGCTGCATAATCATTTCATGGTGTTTGATAAACAGCAGCTTGCATCTGCTGAATTAGCAGATCCGGCTAACCCGAATCTGACGGATGGAGGACAGCACAGTTTATTCCAGTCATATATGCATGATGTATACAGGAACTTTCTCTCTGTGCTTGACCTGAAAATACTTAAGCTGGTTGAGAGCGACGAATCAACAATCAACCTGACCGGTTATCCACAGGGTTTGCCATGCTGGAAAATCACAGGTGGATCTTCTGCTTTGAAAGACATACGTTTCTGGTACGAATACGATGAAATTCTCAAGGGTTTTATCGATTTCTATCGAGCATTTTTCTCGCAGGTGTCTTCAAGAAACTCTCCTGTACCTAAAGATTCTAACTATCCTGATAGAATTGAATCTATCCTGTTGTTTAACAATGACTTCATGGGTGCAGCAAAGAAAGTACGCGAGCTGTGTATATCAAATCCTAAATATGCCAATGCCATACGCTGGCAGCCAGCATTTAAACAGTTGATATATCGTAATGACCAGGGTGATTTGATTGTCACGATAAGCCAGAATTCAATAGGCAATGCAATTACTGAATTACTAGGCGTTGTAGTGAAACGCATGCCTGATGCGCAGGCCTATGAAGAAAGCGAGCCAGAACTCATTGATAAACTACTGGAAGTTAGAAGGCGCCTGATAGATGCCGATCTGGGTGATGGCATAGGCACAGATTACTGGCCAGCTTGCTGAATATCCTACTTGTGACTATTCGCGATCTGGGCAATGACCTGGCTTAACGCATGGTCGAATACTGAATGATCTTCCAGCATCTGGGATTTTCCATTGAGAAGCTCCCTTGCAAAAATATCTGCAGATTTTTCGATAATACGATCACCCTTCCTGTCGACAAACACCAGCATGGCATTTTCCATAGTGATTAAAGACAGTTTTAGTCGACGTGGAGGATGTGACTCATCTGTATAAATCTTGAACCATACGCCAGGTTTAACAAATGAAGGTAATTCTGCAATTTTCTCACCCGCTGTTTTCTCAAGTTTCTCAACTGGGCTAGGTGTGTCTTTGCTCTTATCAGCATAGATTGAATCTTTCAGGGTAGCATCTTCTTCTACTTCAACTTTATCTTCGTGGAAAAAATCAGATTCCCTGATTGTTTTCTCGTAGTGACGCTTCAGGTTAGAAATAGCAAGAAATGCCTTTTCCTTATTCTGTTTTGTAGTAGATATTTTTTCTTCTACTGTATGCACAATTTCCTGATAATTGTTTTTCAGGGAAGTCCACTGTTTTTCACTTGTAACTGGAGAAAGAGATTTAGTTACAATTTTTAAAATATCAATTGATTCCTGCCATTCATAGCTGCTCTTTCCAAACTTTAGATAGCAACCGAACATGTATGTAGACCAGTTATTAAGCAGGAGAGGCTGAACTGGCTTTGGCAGCTTTATGTTCATTGTATGATACTGCAATTCGGAGAGGATTAACTGGCGTGCATGCTCCTGTATAATCTGTTTACGCGTAGTATCTTCGTTCTGCTTGAGTTTCTGGTGTTCTATTGTTTCAAGACGATGTAGAGCAGTTAAAGCAGTTCTGAAGCTGACTGCATTCTTATCATAACTTCTTAATAACTGATCCAGAATCAGGTTCATTGTCTGGTATACAGTATTGCTTTCGTTTTCTATGCCAATGCCAAGATGTGCAATCTTATCTAGTAAAGTACGAGCTGGATGATTGCTGTCATAGAAGAAATTCGTATCAATTAATGATGTTTTGATGACCGGTATCTGCAAACGCAGCATCAAGCTCTTAATTACGTCTGAAATATTCTGGTCACGAAGGAATGCACCAAATATCATCTCAACAAAATCTACCGTTCTTCCATCAATTTGATTAATAGATTTTGGAGCAGAAACATTGTTCAGTTTAGCCATGCTGTTGAGCAGCGAGGTTTTAAATGCTTCTGTATTTATATTGACCTGCTGGCCAGGAACATATTTAGATTTGTAGGTAAGCTGTATATTGGTGAGTGCTTTGAGAACGTCTTCACGATTGAAGTAGTTTTTACCAGATGCTGAAGCTCTAACAGCATTGGAGCCATCTTTACTGTCTTTAACATATTCATTGATGACTTTAGAGACGAATTCTCTGTCATTGATGTCTGCATTTGACATCTTCAATGTATTACCAAAGGCATTGTTGTCAGCACTCATGTGTTATTCCCATTCGAAAACTATTTCGAAACCAAGTCCAGTTTGTGCACTAAAACAGATAGGGAATTAACCACTAGAACCATCAAGGGCATGTTGTCGTGCACTTCTTATTGCAGTTTTACCTGCAGGTGCTTTTAACATTTGGTGATTTGCAATTGACTTACAGCTTAACACCACGTTGTTGAATAGTAATCCCTCAAAGCGGTGAATTTTGTGAGTTTAATCACGAATTTGTACTATATCCATATAAATTAGACTAGTTATTTACCAAAAGCAAGTTATCTGGGTTTTACCCATTTATTTGTCGTCTAATAATAAATACCTGGTCGGTAGTTCTGCTATTTACTCTTAGTTATTGTTTATTAAGTAATTATCTGAAATATGCTCTATTGGCATAGAATGTTTCATCCTGTTCAGGCC
>JBFHVQ010000130.1:0-4712 GCA_041589455.1 Gammaproteobacteria bacterium
GGGTGCGCTCCAACCCCAAAGCACGGCAGGCAAAAAGCAAGGCGCGCATGCAACGTTTTGAAGAACTGGCTTCCAGCGAATACCAGACACGTAGCGAAACCAAATCACTCTACATACCACCTGGTCCTCGTCTCGGCGATCTTGTCATCGAAGCCAATGACATCAGCAAGAAATTCGGCGATAAATTACTCTACGAAAATCTAAGCTTCAGCCTACCACGCGGCGGTATCGTCGGAATTATTGGTGCTAACGGGGCAGGCAAAACCACACTCTTCAGAATGATAACTGGTGAAGAAACACCAGATAACGGCAGTTTCAGAACCGGTGAGACTGTTCAGATCGGCTATGTCGACCAGTCTAGAGACAGTCTCGAAGGCAACAATACAGTGTGGGCAGAAATCTCCGATGAGTCCGACAATATTACTATTGGTAATTACACCGTACCTTCTCGAGGCTATGTGAGTCGCTTTAACTTCAAGGGCGAGGACCAGCAGAAATTCATCAAAGATCTATCAGGTGGAGAACGTAACCGTGTTCATCTGGCCAAATTATTAAAAAGTGGTGGCAATTTATTACTGCTAGATGAGCCCACCAATGACCTTGATGTAGAAACATTACGTGCACTTGAAGAAGCCATTCTCGACTTTCCGGGCTGCGTCGTAGTCATCTCGCATGACCGCTGGTTTCTCGACAGAATTGCTACACATATACTGGCATTTGAAGGTGACAGTGTTGCCACCTGGTTTGAAGGCAATTATACAGAGTATGAAGCCGATCGCATTGAACGACTTGGTGAAGATGCCATTAACCCACATCGCATCAAGTACAAAAAGCTGGCCTGATACATTAAACGGAATCGGAGCCAGCTTCGTGCTGGTTAAGCTTTACCTGTCTGCCTTGGGAATAATGAATAAAAGCCATCTATAATACAAAAACCATAAGCATTTGACGGCCCTGCTACTGATTCATCACAGTAACAGATTCGACCATAAACTTCCTGGGATCGCCCATCAGGAAATCTTAACAAAACCTGAATACGATCTTCTTCTTCTAACTCAATGCTGGAAATAAAACGGAAACCACCTTTACTGATATTTTCAATATAAAAGGACTTTTGTGAAAGATCATCACAAACTTTGCCGTTGATGAATAGTATCTGAATACAATAACCCTCTACTGGGTTTCTACTATCTTCTCTTTGCATGCTACCTGGTACAACTCTAATGAAACTTTAGCTCAGCATAGTATAGAACAGTTTTTTAATTTATCATTCTTCTCGTGGTAGAAAATTTTTCAATCGGCATATAAATTCACAGCAAATTATTTAATTAGATAAATAATCTAAAAACTTCTCCATATGAACTTTCAATTCTGCTGCTTCACTTTTATCTATTCGATAATAATCACCGTTAAAGACATGCTTCATTGCTGAGGTTAAGTCAACCGAATTCCCCTGTATTCGGTTAAGCTCACCTCCCCCTGCAGCACTATAACCAGACACACGGTGTCCTAATTTTATAGTTTTAGCAATTTTTAAAGCCTCATCAGCCTGTGCACATAAATCGATAAATTTAATATCTTTATCATCACAATTCAGCGTTGAATAACCGTATGCCAATATTGTTTTTAAAGTACTTCCTTTAAGCTCAAAAACAAGCTTAGACATGTATGCACTTATTCTCTCAACTGCAGATTCAGCATTAAATTGATTACTGTTTAGTAAAATTGAAAATTTATTTTCACCAATACGCGTAGCAATATCGTCTTCACGCAAAGCACCTGTTAAACGCTTTATTATTGAAAGAATAACCTGTCGGACTGACTTACTATCGAGTAGTTGCTTAAGCTCATCAATATTACAGAATTCTACATTAACAACCGTGAATTCTTCATTGATATTAAGCGCCTTAACTAGAGACTGATTACCGATACTCTGAAATGCACTAGGAGTAAGCATTGCATCAACATCCTTGCGATCAGACTCTCTTCTCTGCGGCAGCGTATTAGTGCGCGCGCGACTCAGCAAATCCATAGCATCAAACGGTTTACCAATAAAGTCTGTTGCTCCTATATCAAATACGGCACGCTTACCAGCAGGTGAGTCAGACTGGCCAGTAATCATAATCACTGGCAATTTGGAGATACGCAGGTCGTCAGATTCTCGAATCCTTAATAACAGCTGCATGCCATTTAATACTGGCATCTGCATATCTGAGAATACAATTTTTATCTGTTCGTTGTCACATATTATCTGCCATGCTTCTTCGCCATCTTTTGCTGTAAACACAACAAATTCACTATCCAGCATTTTTTTAGCAGTGGCTAAAATAGTCGCTGAATCACCTACCACTAATGTCGCAACTTTATCGCTAACCTGTTCGGTCATATTATTTTTCTACATTGATTGTTACAGTTACATTGAACCAGGAGCCTGCACATCAAAAGTCTTTCCATTCACCATCATCATGCCGAGCATCTGTAACAGGTGTTTTTTCAGGCTTATTGTGAACTTTTGACTTGACTTCTACGGTAACAGTATCTTCAGGCAAGTGTGGCATACGCCCAATTTCTGCCTTTTTATTTACACTACCAAGATTAAAGTAACTTACCAGATCACTAAGCTCCTGCGCCTGCGCCCCCATTGCTTCACTTGAAGCAGCGGCTTCCTCAACTAGCGATGCATTTTGTTGCGTCATCTCATCCATTTGCAACAATGCACGATTAACCTGCTCAATACCCTCTGACTGTTCTTTACTAGCTGCAGCAATCTCGGTTACCATCACACTAGCTTTCTTAACAGAGGTGGATATATCTGTTAATGACTTTCCTGACTCATCTACCAGCCTCGAACCTTCCGCGACTTTTTCCACACTATCTTCAATCAGAACTTTTATTTCTTTTGCGGCTGTTGCACTTCTTCCAGCCAAATTCCTGACTTCACTTGCAACCACAGCAAAGCCTCTACCCTGATCTCCAGCACGTGCGGCCTCAACAGCCGCGTTTAATGCCAGCAAGTTAGTTTGAAAGGCAATATCATCAATAACCTTTATAATCTCTGCAATTTTTTTACTTGAGACATCAATCTCGCGCATTGCACTAACTGCTTGCTGAACAATATCAACGCCTTTTTCAGCCTGTGCTCTTGCCGCCTTGGTGAGTTCATTAGTAAGACCAGCGTTCTGTGCATTCTGATTAATAGTGCCAGTCATCTCTTCCATACTGGAAGCCACCTCTTCGAGACTGGATGCCTGCTCCTGAGTACGCTGACTTAAATTAGCATTCCCCTGAGACACCTGCTCTGCTGCCTCATGTACCTGATTAGAACCTGCCTTGATACCACTAATGATTTCAATCAGTCGATCTATTGTGGAATTGATTGAGCCATATATGCCAACTGCGTTTTTATTCCGCTCCATTTTAAGATCACCGTTTGCCATCGACTCACTAATTTCGACAAGCTCCGCAGGATCACCTCCTAACTGGTTACCAATTCCTCTTAATAGCCATACTGCAAAAGCAATCGCCATAGCCAGTGAAACAAGTGACACCACAATCATGGTATTGATTGCAGATGCCTCCTGCTCCTTGGTCTGTTCGGCAATTGATCGGGTAGAAGAACTTATTTCAGCAGTTAGCATATGAAGTTCTGCACTCATATCTTCAACTTGTTTTTTTACTAGCGGTAGATTGACATCAGCCCCTGATATATCTCCATTAAGCATAAGGGCTAATAATTCTCGAGTACCAGCAACAAATTCTATATACTTTTTTTCTATTTCTTCTAGTCTGCTTTTTAAACGGGCAAATTTCTTGAGATCGCCGGATGCTGAACCATCTCTTATAAACTCATCGACTATATCTTTAGTTAATTTAAACTGGTCAAATGCAGCTTCCTCCAGCTTTAACAGTCTGGCATCTGCATGCTCAAACTCATCCCAGTTATCTGTTTCTGCTGCCATCAGGCCTCGCTCAAGCCAGACGGATTGTTTTAACTGTGTCAGTGTAATTTCAGTAATCGAACTTAATAGCGGGATATCAGCTCTGGAGATACTTCTGAGATTGTCACCTATCTTGCCCATGCTTACTATACCAAGACCTGCCAGTATCATAGCGACCAGTATCATCATGGAAACCATGCTCGCTATCTTAGTAATCAACTTCATATGAGACACCCCATTAATTAACGTTTCCCGCATTCTCTACGAATCCAGTATCTTCATTAACCTGCACACCCAAAACACCGTTATTCACCAGTAGATCAACATCAAGCACAACCACCATTTGCTCATCTACAGTGACCAGACCTTTAAAAAACTCTGTAGACAATGAACCACCAAAATCAGGCGCATCTTTCATATCATCGTCTTTCACAACATACACATCGGATACGGCATCTACAACAAGACCAACTGTTCTCTCAGTACCTTCTTTATTCACTTTAACAATAACCACCACTGTTGTAGGCCCATACTCTGAGTTCTCCAGCTTAAAACGCATACGCATATCAACTATCGGCACAACAAGACCGCGTAAATTGACCACACCCAGAACATAGTCAGGCGCATTAGGGATATGAGTAGCGGGCTCCCAGCTACGAATCTCCTGCACTTTAAGAATATCCACAGCATACTCTTCATTGCCTAGAATGAAGGTTAGATACTGGCTCGACTGTGAATCGACTACGGAATTATCAGCTTCAATTGACATGCACC
>JBFHVQ010000131.1:0-4702 GCA_041589455.1 Gammaproteobacteria bacterium
ATCATTTGCCCCTGGCGAGCGGCAGTCTGGATCAATACATCCAGAATGCCCAGATCATACCCATGCTGACCGAAGAGGAAGAGCGTGAGTACGGCCGTCGCCTGGTAGAAAACGGCGATCTCGAAGCCGCGCAAAAACTGATTATGTCGCACCTGCGGTTTGTAATTCGTATTGCCCGCGGCTATCAGGGCTATGGCCTGCCCCTTGCCGACCTGATCCAGGAAGGTAATGTTGGCCTGATGAAAGCGGTAAAACGCTTCAGCCCCGAACATAATGTTCGCCTCGTTTCCTTCGCGGTTCACTGGATCCGTGCAGAAATTCATGAATATGTACTGAAGAACTGGCGCATCGTTAAAATCGCCACCACCAAAGCACAGCGTAAACTGTTCTTTAACCTGCGCAGCGCCAAGAAACGCCTGGGCTGGTTTAGTAAGGAAGAAGTAGAAAGCGTTGCACAGGATCTCGGCGTAAAGCCGGAAACCGTGCTAGAAATGGAATCTCGCCTGAGCAACTACGACATGGCTTTCGATGCTCCTTCCGATGATGACGAAGAGAGCATGGTTGCACCATCAACCTACCTCGCCAGCCCAACCGCTGACCCGGCACAATTGCTGGAATCAGACGACTGGCAGGAGCAACGCACCGAAGCGTTGAGTAAATCACTCGAAGGCCTCGATGATCGCAGCCGTGACATTCTAATGTCTCGCTGGATGGACGATGAAAACAAGGCAACCCTGCATGAACTGGCAGACAGGTACGGCGTATCCGCAGAACGTATTCGCCAGCTTGAAAAAAATGCCATGAAAAAAATTCGTGCGGTGCTTGAAGCATAAGGCTCAACGCTATAAAACAAAAAGGCGCTCAAATGAGCGCCTTTTTTATGTATAAATCTAAAACATGAAAATAACATCACTCAACGACATTCCTTTCAGCGAAGTCTCGCACAATCAGAACATCAAAAAACAGGTTATGATTCAATCCGCTGAAATTAATAAGATCACTAATTTCTCCCGCGCCACTTTTCCACCTGGCGAATGCGCGCCTGCACATTCACATAACGATATGACAGAAGTTTTTTTTATCGTATCTGGCAGCGGTGAAATCAGAATCAATCAAAAAAACTATTCGCTTACTACCGGCAACTGTATCACCGTTGAGCCCGGCGAGAGTCATGAGCTAGTCAATAGTGGGGAAACGGATATGGTTGTTATATATTTTGGAATAGAGAGCGATTGAAGACGGCACAGATAAAGGTACATATTTTCATTAAATAAAGCGGTATTACGACATAGCTTTCTCTGAATCATCAAGCATCATTCATAGTCAACCAGCCCGTCAATTCTGTAAAAAGATCATTACACTTCTTATCATACTAATGGTTAGAGTCATTCATAATAGCCATATAAATCAATTGTTTATATTTATGGCGTATAAATTGCACCCACATTCAGCTCTAATAAAATAAAAAATGTTCACAAGGAGAAATCATGAACCGTCTTTATATTTTTGCAATGGGAGTTGCACTATCAACTTTTACTGGAGCTTTACAGGCCGAAGTTAAGCCAGTAACAGGTACAGCATCCATTTCTATTTCATCATTTCCGCTACTCTTCAACCAGCCAGTAACAGGGCAGTATGACACCACTGCAAATAAAATAACTATTGACCCATGGTATTTTTTTGGCTCGACTACAAACAGCCAGATTGATTTACTGAGTCCTGGAAGCTACTTTCATCCTGGTGTAGGCACACTAGAAGTAGGCGCCGGACAACTTGGAGGCTTTATCACTACCATGTGGTCAGTCAATAATATTCCTCATGGAATTGTGTGGGATGTAGTTAACCACCCTGGAGGACAACACCTGGCCCCAGTCGATAGCGACGGAGATGGAGTACCAGGTCACGCAATGATTTCTGGACCATTCCCTGGCTTTACGTTTGTGTATGAGCTAGACATTGGCGAGCCTTCACCAACCATCAACGTTGAGCTTGATGTCACTGGTGGCAGCAAACAGGAATGTAATTCAACTGGTGGTAATACAGTACAACTTAATGCCAATATTGAGCTACTAAACGGGGCTGAGCTCGCATCTATCAGCTGGACAGTTGACGGCGCTCTTGCTGGTACAGAAGCATCCATATCCCCATTTTTATCTCTTGGCACTCATAATATTACCGTAACAGCAACCGGAATAAGCGGCATAAGTGATACTGCATCGACCAGCGTATCAATAAGCGATACACACAAACCTGATTTATCTATCGATTTTGTAGACACTCGCACTGGTCTTTCTGTTGCGTCAATAGATGGGAATGGAGTTAGTTTTATAGAAATACAACTCAACAGTACTGACATCTGTGATGATAACTTAAACACTAGTGGCGTCGCTAAACCTGTGTACGCAATAATGGGTAGTGAGATTATTAAAATTCAGGGAAACAACCAGACTGTTGACATGCCTACTACTGCAATTGAAGTTACCGCCATTTCTACAGACAGAAGTAATAACAAGCAAATTGATACGGCTGTACTTCCGATAAGCAACTAATCACAATAATAAAAAAAGTTAGACAAAACCCCTTTGACTGGTCAGCATATACTGGCCAGTCCAATTTCAACGAGCCAACTACTTTACCAAATAGTATTCTTAAATTTCTCTACTCTTTATCTTTACATTACATTCGCTCAACCATCTCAAACCCCATATTTTTTAACGATGTTAGACCACACCCTATGACTATTTTTTCAGCATAAAAACAAGGTGCACATCAGCTGTCCTGATGCGACAACCTGAATAAAAAGTCGACCGGCTGGGGGCAGCACATACAGACATTAAGTAAAGCATCAGTAGTACTCTATAAATGTAATGATGATATTATATATCTCTCGCTATAAGACGATACAAACAAGAAATACTAGACAGACTAGTAGACAAATATAGCGCACCCGCAGAACGCATACGCCAGCTTAAGAAATACCACAAAGCAAATTCGAGCGGTAATGGAAGCTCGATTCATGCCGACACAAACTTAAAAAGTCGCTCATATGAGCGATTTTTTTGCCTGACGAAATCAAGATGTGATATTTTTCCCTCCATGTAGTACGCCAGGCAACCACTTCACATATAAAAAGCAAAAGGGGCAGCGTTATGAAGCAATGGTATGAAAAGCTTTTCGAGAATTACAGTAAAAAATATGACGAAGAACCGTTTACACAGGGCACAACGGGTGAATGTGATTTTATAGAAAGTGAATCAGGATACAATAAATCAATTCAAATACTCGATATAGGTTGTGGCACCGGCAGGCATGCTATTGAACTGTCAAAAAGAGGTTATTCGGTGACTGGCATAGATTTATCCCAGTCGCAGATAGATCGTGCCATTAAAAAATCAAAGGAAATAGGCGTTAGTATTAACTTTAGTGTAGCTGATGCGCGCAAACTAGATTTTCATTCCGAATTTAACCTTGTCATTATGATATGTGAAGGTGGATTTTCCCTGATGGAAACAGATGAAATGAATTACCAGATTCTGAAAAATGCATCCCAGGCGCTAAAATCAAACGGGAAATTTATTTTCACTGCATTAAATGGTCTATTTCCACTGTTCCACTCTATCGGTAACTTTATAAATTCAGCTACTGATAAAGACCAGGTTACCAATAATACATTCGATTTGATGACATTTCGTGATTATTCGGTATATGAAACAGAAGATGATTCTGGCAATAAATTAAAACTGGAATGTAACGAGCGCTACTATGTACCTTCAGAAATTAGCTGGCTAGTCAAATCTGCCGGTTTTAACAAAGTAGATATTTATGGAGCCAAACTGGGTAAATTTTCGAGGTCTGATACACTTTCTAGCGAGGACTACGAAATGTTAGTTATCGCAGAAAGATAAGACACAAGCTATTAGCACTACAGAATTTCCATAATGTTGAATATTGCTTTTAAATTTTATTTCAAAAGCATCATAAAGCCCCTTCAATACTAGCTAGAAGACCAACAACATAAATCACCACGCCATTCCCAATGAAGTCGCAAGCCTGGAATATATAATTCCAGACTTGCGACTTAGTAGATTAACGCTACGGTGTGATGGTCAGTGTATTATCTGCAACTGCACTGTTTCCAGATGAATCCGTTGCTTTTGCTGACATAGTCAGTACTGAAGTAGTTAACTCAACTTTATCCAGATTACCCTGAATCTTAAGAGTATCACCATCTACCAGCGAAAAACCACCGACTGCACTTACAACTGGTGCTGGATCACATACATCAGTTGAACTCAACTTAACACCCACATAAGAACTGCTTCTGGTTTCGATTGAAGTAATTTCTTCTCCAGTTCGATTATCATAAAAAGCAGATATTATAGATGGTGCTGTACTGTCATAAACTGTTACTGTTGTCGATGCAGTGTCCTGCTGACCTGTCACTGCTGTTGCCGTTACTGAGAGATTATGCGCACCTAAAGCAAGAAATGAAGAGAACGATGTCCCCGTTCCAGCGGGTTGTCCATCCAGCGTCCACTCTATTGTGTCAACTACGGCACCGTTAAGTAATTCTACGCTAGCGACTGCATTAATATCACTGCCACCCGTTGATGAACATTCCTGCGCATCACCACCCGCTATTGACAGGGACACATTCAGAGATGGCAGTTTTTCCACATTTTCAAGATGCAACTGATAATTC
>JBFHVQ010000132.1:0-4484 GCA_041589455.1 Gammaproteobacteria bacterium
CACCACCACATACCCCTACACTAATGGTAACCACTTTATTATCTGATTCAGGGTGTGAGATTTGTAAATCTTCAACAAATCGGCGCATTGCTTCAGCAACCTTAACCGCATTTATGGCAGGTGTATCCGGTAAAATTGCACAGAACTCTTCACCACCATATCTCGCAACAAGATCAATAGAACGTTTACAGGCTTTACTTAATACGGTGGCGACACTCTTTAGACAATCATCGCCCGCCAGATGGCCATTTGAGTCATTATATTTTTTAAAAAAGTCGATATCGAGCAAAATGACTGACAGCTCTGCCTTGTTACGCATACTTCTGGATATTTCCATAGCCAGGTACTCGTCGAGATAACGTCGATTGGCCAACCCCGTCAAACCATCTTTATTAGCCAGCTGTTTTAATTCTTCAGATACATCAAGCAACTTACGACGCATCCTTGCAATACGCTGCATTGCAATCATTTTTGCTTCAAGAATACGGTAGTCGACAGGCTTGGTAAGATAATCATCGCCACCGGCCTCGATGCCAGCAACAATATCCTCTGTGGCAACACGACCACTAAGAAAGATAATTGGCACCCAGTCATTCTCATCCTGCCGAATAATACGCGCAGCTTCATGACCATCCATTTCAGGCATAATAACGTCTAGCAGGATAAGTTCAGGTGACTCAGCTTTAACTAACTCAATAGCCTGTTGCCCATTCTCTGCGTGCAAAACTTCATGATCCAGTTTTTCTAGATAAGCTGTTAAAATCAATCGTTCAGTTTTTGTATCATCAACCAGTAATACTTTCATCGTTTTTATTATCCAGAACCCGTCGCACTCTTTGCGCTAAAATTGATCGGCTATAAGGCTTATATAGCATTTCGTCATGATGATCTGCTTCAGAATCTTCACGTGCCTTACGTGAAGCATAGCCCGTAGCCATCAAGACTTTTATATCAGGTAGTTGCTGCCTTACTTGATAAGCCAGTTCAAAACCATCCATTCCACCCGGCATTACCACATCACTAAATAACATATCAAATTGACCAGACTTACTCAAAACATCAAGTGCCTTTACCCCGTCTTCTGCAGCTGTAACTTTATACCCCAGACTTTCAAGATAAGTTGCGGCCAATTCTCTTAAAGCCGGTTCATCTTCAACTAACAGGATACGTTCATTACCGGTTGGTAAATCATCGCTATGACTATCACTGACCTTAAGAACACTTGATTTACGCACCTGTGGTATATATAGCTCAATTTTAGTGCCTTCACCTAATTCAGAATCAAGATCAATGCCACCATTAACTCGATTAATAAAACCAAACACCATCGCCATCCCCAGGCCAGTTCCCTGCCCCATTGGCTTTGTTGTGAAAAATGGTTCAAAAATTCTTTCGAATATAGTTTTTTCTATACCGTGACCTGCATCTTTCACCTGTATACGAACATAACGACCCTGTGATAGCTGATTGATAAAACAACGCTTAGCCGCTTCAAGCCGAATCACCTCAGTCGTAATATCAAGCCGCCCACCTGTCGGCATAGCATCTCTTGAATTAATTACCAGATTAAGAATCGCATCCTGAAATTCACCCTTATCTGCGATTACATTCGTCATTGCATCAGTCAGTTGCAGATGAAAATCAATTGACGAAGTCAACGTATGCTCAAGTATCGACAGCATCGACTCCAGACATTCATTGACATTGATGATAGATTGACTAGACAAACGCTGCCTTGAAAAGTCCACCAGACTTCGAGTAAGCTCTATACAGCGTTCAGTAGATTTCATAGATGTATCAATCCAGCGCTTATAGATTTCTGACTCAGGCAGGTTATCCCTAAGCATTTCCAGATATCCCTGAATCACACCCAGTTGATTATTAAAATCATGCGCAATACCACCCGACAAACGCCCTATAGCTTCAAGCTTTTGTGAATGACGCACTGACTCTTCGAATGCTTTTAGTTTTGTAACATCCTGAACCAGGCCCTCTATAGCAATGACATCACCATTTTCATCAATCACAGGATTTTTAGAAATTCGCAACTTGCACTTTTCACCTGATGAATTAAGTGCTTCCACCTCATATGGCAATGGCGTCTTACCAGCCAAAGCCTGTTGAAATGCTTCATCGATTTTTGTATCGGATAGGTAATTCGAGCAGTTAGTTATAAAATCCTGTTGCGAATACCCCAGGCAATTACTAATCGTTGGGCTTACATAAGTTAGCTTGCCACTCACACTTTGCGAATACATAAAAAATTCATCACCCAGATGCTCAATCAGATAACGATATTTTCGTTCGTTTATGCGAACTTCATCTATAAGTGCATTTTCAACACTGACATCGCGAAAAACCAGCACCACACCTTCTAGTTGCCCATCATGATAAATTGGCGAAACATTGATACTGATAGGCAAAATATTTCCGGAGCTACTCCTTAGTTCTTGATACTCACCAATAGAAAAACCTTTACCATCCTGTAAAACCTGTTCCACAGGATCAGCTGCCGGCTTATCTGTATTTAAACTGTATATTTGAAAGATAGATTTTAATGGCTGCCCCATCATATCCTGTTGGGTTATATTCAGTAATTTACAGGCTACAGGGTTTGCACTCAGCACACGCTCTTCAACATCAGTTACAACCACAGCATCACCAATAGAATTCAAGGTGGTTTCAGACAACTCCTTTTCATCTGTCATTTCTCTAAAAATTCGAGCGTTATCTATTGCTATACCAACTTGAGAAGCAAAAATTTTCAGCAAATCCATATCATCACTAGTAAAGCTCCCTCCACCTTTTTTCCCTAAACCTGAAAGCCCACCAACTATTTCCCCCCTGGCAATCAAAGGCACCAGAAGCGCTGATTCCATACCTTCTTCCCAGCGCGTTTTCCGGTCCATCATCCAGGGCAAATCTTTACCAAATATCAACGGCTGTTTTTTACTCAGAACCCAGCCACACATCCCCACGGATACCGGGAATTTCATAGCAATAATTTCACCTGCATTCATTCCTGATGCAGCTCGGTAGGTATAACTTTTTCTATCGGAATTTATAATCGGCACAACCATCGACTCAGCATCGATTAGACCACGGGCTTTAACGGCAACCAAATCGAGTAGTTTATCCAGGTCCAGCTCTGTCGATAGTTCGTCAGAAATCATTTTAAGCACATCAAGCTGCAGACGTGTTTGCTGTAATTTCTTCTCTAGATCTTCAGCTGTTGGCAAGACGACTTTCATTATATTGTTATTTAAAAAGTTGCGTTATAGTGTGATTTCATCACATCCATCACATAGCGACTGACACCAGCAACCTCAGCATCAACCAGTAGATCGTTTTCTACATCCAGCATTAAAATATCAACACAGGGCTGACAAATCTTAAACTCAACACCCAGATCTTTTGCCTGCTCAATCATATCAAGTAAAAGAGGTGAGCCTTTTTTTTGCATTACATGATTAACCAGAAGCTTGCCTATACCTAATACATTTAGCTGACTCAGTGGTAAAGAGGTCGCAGCTGAACGATTTAAAAAAGGAATTAAACGTTGTATTGTGAGATCTGTCTCAGGTCGCCTTCCAGGTGACTCTCGCATTATTTGAAAAAGGCGTTTAAAACGGAATCGCAGACTACGCTGTTTCTTTATACTATTGGTGCCATAAAGGATAAACCACATATTAACTTTAACGCCCATGGCCGCCATGCCGGTAGCGACTTCAAAGGCAGCGATCGCCTTATCAAGTTCCCCACTCACCAGAAAAACCGTCGCTGACTTTGTAATATTATCCTTGCTATTCATAACCACCTTATACCTTAATCAATTTTTACGCACCCTCATCTCTAGCTGTTTCTATAAGGATTTCTACAGTACGTCCCTGCATTTCATTAATCTGTAGTACCTGATGCTGGTTTAAGTCACAAAAATCCCTTACCCCCTGCTCAAAAATCGGATCATCACCGGTTATTTTGATACGCTTACCCGCACCCGCTGCTGCAACCGCCTGAGATAACCTGATTAAAGGCATTGGGCAGGTTAAACCGGTAACATCAATTGACTTGTCTGACATACGCACCTCCTCAGACCCGATAACCCTGTATAGTATTAAGAATAGCCCAATTTAGTAGTTAATATAGGAAAGCCCTTAGCTCCACGATATATTGACCTGAACATCAGTCTGGGATAACCTTGCGCACCTTCCTGTTGAGACGCATCTGAATCTTTTCTCTGCCTCTGTAAACAGGATCCCACAAGGGTGAGGTGCAGGACGCACCGAATAGGGAGCACGCCGCGAGCTCCGGTGCATCAGTACTCAATGCATTTAATAAAGCGGATGATAAGTTCCAGTTTCTAGAGAGGTGTCCGAGTGGTTGACTAGAATCGCCGGGAGCGATTCTGAACCTGTTCAATGCCTCTCTGAACAGCGCCCCGAAGGGGTGAGGTGCAGGACGCACCGAATAGGGAGCACACCGCG
>JBFHVQ010000133.1:0-4399 GCA_041589455.1 Gammaproteobacteria bacterium
ATCTCCACATCAAACAATATTTCTTGAAATGATTTAATTACCTCGCCTTTATATGGTTTTACACCAGACAACTCAACCTTATGTTGCCATGATATCTTTTGTAATCGACCTATAATATATGACTCCATCTGCCTTTGAGGAAGATTAGCCATATCGCCATGTAATTTTTTATTCAAATCATCTACAAGTTTTTTTTCCTCATCCAATTGATAATCAAGCTTATCTATATTATCAACCGCCGCTCTAAGAAGATAATAGTTATTTGATACATCTCTGAACTGTTTAATTTCTGGCCACAATATAAAACTAAACAGAAGAACAGCTAATATAATGATTGATAAAACAACAATCATTCTAAGCTGTCTAACATCAGGAATTTGAGTGAGTATATTCATCACCCTAATTCAACCAATGTATTAACAATAACAGTAACATCAAAATCAACTACGCTTATCATTGAATAGCGCGTCAAAGATGTCCTTAAAACCTTAACATCATAGACCTCAGGCTGCCTAAGCAATCGCTGCACAAAATCTGACAAAGCAGCATGATCTCTGGCTTGGCCTTTTATAGTCATATTCGTTTGAACTTGTCTTTTATTACCTTTACTAACTGACTCACCTTTTGGTATAACAATAAAATATCCTGTATTAACTTCTTCGGGTTTAATATCAACCAACAACCCAGCTCTACGAAATTTCCAATTAGTAAACCAGACGTCATTACCTACGAGACTTCTATCAATCATTTTCAACATTGACTCAACAGCAGCACCACTTCGCAAACCACTAAGCAGATCCCACTGCAGCTGCAATTCAGATTTCTTCTCCTTGATAGAAGCTAACTCAATACTCTGACGCGTATTAATTGCCTTCTGCTGTTGTAACGAAATTATTTTATCTTGTATATGTTTAGTCTTGTAAGAGTAAATATACTTAACAGAAAACACCAAAATAAGCACCATCAAAACCAATAAAACTAGCACTTTTAACCAGTACTTTAGCATCAAATACTGACGATAATCATCAGGAATTAGGTCAATTTCAGACATGATCAACCATACCTCTAAGTGCCAGGCCAGTAGCTACCCCCATAATAGGAATGTCATAGTTTTGCATTTTACTTACATTATCATTTATGATTGTTGTAAAATAATTAGGAACAGTGACTGGTATATCAATCATCCTGTTAAGCATTTCATCTATGCCACGCCAACAAGCCAAACCACCTAACAAATAGACCTGCTTTACTGTTCCTCCTCGAGTTTCTGATGCCGTATAAATCAATGAACGATTTATCTCATCAGCCAGTTTTGTGAATTTAGGTTTTAGTATCTCCCTTAAGGTATCCGCAACTTCATCCACCTCAAGAATCAAACCATCTGAATTAACTTTAGAACCATACAACCCATGCTCATAGACTATCTTTTCAATCGTGTTAACATCCATATCAAGCTCATTCGATATTTTCTCTAACAATTCCGTTTCTCCAAAATCTATTTCCATATCGAGTAACAACCTTCTTCCTGACATAAGAATCATATAGGTTTTTTTACGTCCGAAATTAATAGTCAAAACGTTATCTGTCTGATCCTGATCAGCTAATGTTGCAATAAGTCGCTTAATTGCAGACGGAGATATATCCAGCGCGACGACTTCTAGCCCTGCTTTACGTAACAATTCAAGATAATTAATTACTACATCACGCCTGGCAAGAGCCACAAGAGCCAGCTTATCGGAGCTTTTTATGTTACCTCTTACTGGTAAGTAATCTATGACATATCCATCCAAGGAGTCATTAAGCCTATCTTCTACTCGCTTTAGCAATGCTGTTTCTTCATCACCCTCATTTTCAACTTGATACGCGATAGACATAAGCCTTACATCATTCGATGGCAAATTTGATACCACTTTACATCCTATAAAGGGTTCTGATTTCTTAGCCAACTTAATTATTGACTTCACATCTTGTGATGACTCAAGAAATTCATCTCGAGTATTAGGATACTCAAATACAGCACTCGCTTGCAGCCTAATATTACCGTGTTCAGACTGTTTCAACTGCACTAGATATATTTTTTCAAGAGCGAACTCAAGTCCAATACACCCAACTTTAAACTTTGATTGTTTTGACTTATTACTGATAAGATTTTTTATCACGTCAACTAGATCCTGCAGAAGTCAGTGTTTCATCAATATGATCACCATACTCTAGAAACTCAACATGACTTTGATCATTATCATTCTGACTGATACTCTTTGCTTTATATAACATTGCATCTGCCTGCCTGTACAATACATCAAGATAAACTTCATGTTCCTGATTTACACATACAACACCTACACTAATATATGCATGAACAACATCCTCTCTACATTGTAATGCAGCATTTTTTTCAATATAACTTATTGCGGTGTTCCAGTAATTATCAGAGTTATCATGACTAGTTATCACCAAAAACTCATCACCTCCCATACGAACCAGAAAATCATTACTTTCTTTCATGAAAGCTTTAGCAACTATTTGTAAAACCATATCACCAAAATCATGTCCATATTCATCATTTAGAAATTTAAATTTATTTAAATCAATCAACGCAAACTGAAAAGGTATTGATTTATTTTTATAGTCATTAACAATATCTTTAAATTTCAATTCTAGATATCGTCTATTCCAAGAACCAGTTAAAGGATCTTTATATGATAGCTTTTCCATTTCACGATGAGCTTTTTCAAGTTCATAATGACTGACGATATCCTGTTTTCGAATTGCCACATTCCTAGCAACTACAGTTAATGCAATCGCACTCGAACCAAGCATCAAAAACTGCAACAACCACAAAGATTCCTTATCAAAACGACCTTCCACACTAACCGATGACAATGTGAAAACCAGGTAAATTAAGCATACGATTAACATTGCTTCACGCATACCCCAAGTTACCAGTGGTATTAACATAAAAAGAATTACAGTACTGGAAAGCAAGGCCGAACTAAAATTACCCGTTTTATGCGCTAGCAAGACAAACGCTGTTCCAGCAATTATCAACAGGGTAATCCCCAACATATACAACATTTGTGTGGAGCGAGTTCCGCGAGTAGAAATCGTTATATGCAATGCAAGAATAGCTACCATACCAAAAGTATAAATATATGCTTCACCAAACCCTAGTGACGAATACAGGAAAGCAGCTGCTGCTAACAAGATTAGTGAGACAAGTCCAAGTATGGTAATTCCACGACGGACTTCTTCTTTGATATAACGCTCAGCATAGTAGGAGAGTTCAGTTTGACTGAATTCTGTTATTGACCACAATCTATTAAGATTCTGAAATATTTTTGTTATAAAAGAACCCACAGTTTACCCAGCAATCAATTATTCAAAATTATTAACTCTCACTAATAAATTTAAACAAAAGCCTTTGTAATGTATCTATAATCAGCCCTTGCATTACTAGTATAGTCTAAAAAGTCGAATAAGCTGGGTATCTCAAGCTGCGTTATTAGTGCGATACAACAGATTTTCAGCTTGCGTTACCTGTTCTATGGCATTCTGCTGAATGTCTTGTAATGTCTCATAGCTCAGTGCCACTAGCTGACTTGCAGCCACATCAATTTGCTGAATAAAATCTTCTGAGATGTCGCCCTCTCTAGCAGTCATTATGTAGGCAATATGTACAATAGCGACCTGTAACTCATAAGACGGCGTGTTAGCAGGACATGTATGATAACCGACGATGGTCTGGAGACTTTCTGGCAAGTCCCATTCACGCATCAATGCCTGCCCTACCTGGCTATAATCGAAACCAAAACTGGCCTGTTCCAGCTGTACTAATGGAGTATTTTTCAGCTGGTAATCATTCAAAATAACTTGCATTTCCTGAGGCAACTTTTGATACATCAACAAATGACCGATATCAGCCAGTAATCCAGCCACAAAGAGTCGTTCACTGTCTAGCACGTTGCATCGCGTCGCTAATATCCTCGCAGTCACACCACAGAGAATACTCTGATGCCAGAATTTCTGCATATCCATTAATTTAACGTTCAAGCCATCGAAGGCATGTGTGACTGATGTAGCAAGCACCAGGTCATGAAGTTGTTGTAAGCCCAACATATTTACCGCATGACGCGCTGTTTCAATTTTCTGGCCAAAACCAAAAAAGGCACTGTTCACCAGGCGTAAAATACGCATAGTAATTGCTGGGTCACTGGTAATAACGTCAGCAGCATCAGGTAAAGCTGAGTCAGGATCATCGATGACCTGTTTTAATCGAATATATATATCCGGCAAGCTATAGAGCTTACAGTTGTCATTAACAAATGCCTTTAACTTGTCCATTTATATTCCGTTCTCGAAAAAAGGATTATCCTTAATCATTTAGACTATAAATAGCACA
>JBFHVQ010000134.1:0-4393 GCA_041589455.1 Gammaproteobacteria bacterium
CACAACTCATTGTCGATTCGCTGGAACAGGAAGGCATCAGAGTACAGATAGAAGTCATACGCGAACATGCCTCCAATACCTATCCAGAGGTACTTAAGCGCACGCCTGTGATCTTCTGAGGTATTCCTGTAGAGCTGCTCTACAATAACGATTCCACCCACAGAGATGAGCAAATGCCCTACTAGCACGTCATTACCTGCGACAAATTCAAAGAGTGAACCGCCAGAGATACGATACAGAGCCAGCAGCATCATGCCGACGATAAATACACTGAGACCGGCAAAGGTAATTTTAAAGTTTGTATTAACCTGATCAGACGAGATATACGCAGTTCTCAGCATCACCAGCATAAAGGCAAACCAGGCGAGTGAGCGAAGAAGTTCGAGCAGAAGTGTAGAGCTCAGCAGACCACCATAGGCTGCCTGATAGGTTACCGTGCCAGACCATACAGCACTAACCACGGAAGCCACAGCCAGCATGGTCTTTGGCAGGTTATCTCGTTGCCCTGTGAGCATAACCAGGCCCAGTACCAGGAACAGGACAGTGGAAACACCAAAGCTGATGACTTCAATGAACATATAGGCTTATGATCACTTTTAAGGTTAGGTAAGAAAATTGTAGCCGATACAGCAGCATTCAGACACATTACACATGTTATTAATGAAATTTAACTACATATTTCACCGCATATGTAACATGAGTCACATATACGGTGAAATACATTAACAACCGTATAAAGCTATATATTCTTTAATAGATCCTCGGCAGCATCTTTTCCAGGGAAGACTTGCTCACTCGCTACGGCAATCTCAAGATGTGACCTGGCAGCTTCCTTATCACCTGTCTGATAGAGAGCATAACCAAGGTGGTATCTGAACACAGCCACTTTTGGTGCTTGCTCAACGATTGGCTTTAGCAATTCAACTGCTTTAAGGTTGTCTCCCGACTTGGCATATGCCCAGCCTAATGTATCTATTAATGCCGGTTGCCTTGTGAGCTCAAAACCCTTCGCCAGCTCAAGCGCCTTACTCACATCATTTGCATCACCATGATCAAGCAAAAGTGAAGCATAATTATTTGCTGCTAATTTATGGGAAGGCTGTATCTCTAGCACAGTTTTATAGGTTGACATCGCCTTAGAGAAATCATCCTGACTCTCATAAATTGATGCCATTTGGATATATATCTGTATTTTATTCTTAAGTTTTGGCAGAGCACTCTCATAAACCTTTAATGCTTCATCTTTATTATTTTCAAATAGATAAGTTGATGCTGCACCTACATGAGGCTTATACCATCCTGGTGATAACTCAATAGCCTTCAAAAAGTGGCTACGAGCAGCTGGCATATCCTTTTGACTTGTATAAACCTGGCCTAGCAACTGATAAGATAATGTATCTTCGGGATTGAGCTTAAGATTTTTATTCAATCTTTCTATAGCCTTATCTGCCTGTTGTGTATTTAGATATGTCCTTACAATCAAGTCCAGTGACTGATATTTATCAACTGATTTTGTATAAGCAATTTCAAATTGCTCTAATGCCTTATTTACATTGTTCTTAGCAATAAAATACTGCCCTCTGAGTACATTTACGTCTGCCTCATTGGAATTTGCCTGCTCCATCATATCAAGTAGAGATGTAATTTGATCTGCATTACCTTGTGTAGATACAATTTTTAGTTTAATAGCCATAAGATCATAGCTATCTCTGAAATAAGTAAGAGCCTTATCAATTACCTCAATAGCCTCATCTATACGACCTTTATTTGCAAGATAACGTGCGTAATTACCATGTGTTTGTTCATTTACAGGATTACTTTCAATCGCCTTCTTGAGCTCGTTTTCTGCCAGAGAACTTTCTTTATTTAATTCATGCGCTTGTGCTAATAGAAGTGACGCTGCTGCGTTTTTAGGATCATTTTTTAAAACCGTTCTTAAGCCATTAATGGCCCCTACGGCATCCAGATTACCCAAAGACAACTTACTATTTAACAATAAAGCATCATTATTATTTGGGTATTCATTCAGCACATTCCCAAGATGGGTTTTTGCTGATTTAATATCACCTTGACCCAAGAGAATTTTGGATAACTCTACCCGCGCAGTGACTCCTTCTTTATCAAATTCTTTATCACTAATAATACTGTTTAATATTTGTTTTGATTTTTCCAGCTTTCCTACTTTTTGATAAAATTCAGCAAGAGAGAATTTTAATTCATATATCTCGGGCTTAGTCTCTATGAAACTTTTGAGTTCTTCTTCAGCTTTTCCGACATTTACTCTTGAGGACAAAAATTCGATAAGCACGAGATAACGTTGAGCATCTTCATCATTTTGCTCTATAGACTGCCTCAATATAGCTTCAGATTTATCCAATTGATTTGATGTCGCATAAAATGAAGACAGCGCGACTTGAAGTGAAAAGTTTTCTGGCTCGATATTAATGGCTTCTACCAGATATTTTTCAGCATCTATAAATTCTTTATTTTTAGCAAGAATTTTAGCCAACCTAATTCGCAATGGAATATTATCCGTACTATAGCTCACACCTTCTTTCAACAAGGAAATTGCTTTATCTTCCTTTCCTTCAGCCACATAAATTGATGACAAGAGACTCACACCTTCAATGAGCTCAGGCTTCTTATCAAGAAGTGCTTCAATTCTGGAAGTTGCATTAGATTTAGAGCCAGACTTGTATTCTATAGTTGCAGATATTAATTCAGCTTCGGCATTCCCAGGACTTTCTACTTCAACTTGATTAAGAAGCTTATTTGCCTCATCAAGAAACTCTTTTGTGCCTGCAACAACATAGATTCGTGATAATTTAATTTTTGCGTCAACATGTTTGGGGTCCAGGTCAAGCGCCTTCTTATAATTACCAATAGCTCTCCGAAGCTCTTTATTGGCCTCTTCTAGCTGCCCCATTAAATAATATGCTTCAGGATATTTTGGGTCTATTTGCAAAACATTCTTTAACTCTATCTTGGCTTTATCATAATTTTTTTCAGCAAGATATGCCTTACCCTTCTCAAGATACTTAACCTTACGTTCTTCTGCACCACCACACGCCGCTAATGTGACAACCAAAACTGACGCCATAGTCAGCTTTGTTAGCCCTGAAATAAGTTGATTCATTTAAAGTCTCCTACCACAAATAAGCTTTGTTAACTTAAACAGATTAACTAATACAATATCGTATAATCTGGTATATAAATTTAAAATTAGAATTAAAGACCACGAAGAAGTGTTATAGCGAGTGTAATAATTACTCCTGCTTTTATAAAACTCCAGCCCTTACCAGTGAACCCCATAACTGCTTCACTGGTGTAAAATAGAATCACCAACTTTATCGCCATTTCACCCATATTACTATCATTCATGTGTGCTTCTGGGATATTTGGCACAATAATTATTAATAATATCACCAAATAATCCAGGGGTGTCACCTGGAAGCTCCTGTCAGTTGAGAAGCGTATTCTAAGTATAAAGGCCAGTACAATAGCAGCAAATAAGACATTTATAATATTATTAATTAGCGGATCTGGAATAGCCGAAAAATGGTACACAGCTATGACTGAAACAATATAAACCACCGCTTTTTCCAGAAAGCCGGCAATAGCAGACTTAAGAAAAAACGTAACCAGCAAGGTAAACAGTAATACCAGTGCCAACACTACCGTATCTATCTGGATAGCAGGTGCGACTAAAGCAGAAATTATCAGAATGACTGGCACCAATATAGCCAGAACATTTCTTGGTACACTCTCTAACCAACCTTTAACATGAAGAAAATTAATAAAGTCACCAAGTGATGTTTTTTTGGGCTTATCTTTTTCTTCATACTTCCAGTTCACCTTATGTGCCAGACTAAACGCACCCAGCACCATCGCACTAAATGCGCAATATATGACAGTTAAAACCATATCAGATTCGTACATCATAAAGTAGGCTATCGCCACCATGCTACTCTGCGCAAGGTAGATGATAAAAACAGCTTCGTAATGGTCGAAACCCAAATGCAGGAGTTTATGATGGATATGATTTTTATCAGGAGAGAATGGTGAACGCTTTTCATATAAGCGTTGACCCATAACAGCTATCGTATCAAGTATAGGAAGCCCAAGTATAAATAACGGCACCAATGGACTCATTGCACTATTGATGGACTGTGATAGCAGTATTACCAGCACACCCAGACTAAAACCAAGAAACTGACTCCCTGTATCACCCATAAAAAGACGAGCAGGATATGTATTGTGCCTTAAAAATCCCAGGATAGAACCTGCAACAGCCATACTTATTAATACAACCATTTCACCACCCGCATCAAACGCAAGTAATGCAATAATACTAATGGAAATAAGTGAAGTGCCACCTGCTAGTCCATCCAGC
>JBFHVQ010000135.1:0-4316 GCA_041589455.1 Gammaproteobacteria bacterium
ACCTGCTGAGCCTCAGACTCATGGCAGGCAACACAGGTTTCTGGCCCCGTATATTCTGTTATCTCTGAATGCGCCTGTGCAGCTTTTGCGGAAACCGGTTTTGCTCCGAGCGCATAGACTGAACCACTCATACTCAAAAGCCAGACCGAAATGAAAATGGCAACAACCGGTGAAAGAAATACAAACGACTGGTAGCGTTGTAGAAAACGCCAGATGATTTGATATTGCATATGAGACTCCTGTCTGAAGTAATCACAGCTGCAAATACCAGCTAGCAGTTGCTCATTTGTTATAGTTTGTACTTATTGTTGAGCTAATTTACTTCTGTTATCAGGCCGAAGCTTTATTAGTTGTTAATATTATTATAATTAACACACAAGGCCTGAATTGACATATATCAAGAAAATGAGCACTGTATTCGAGAGTAGAAAGAAATGAGGAAAAAGTCACAAAACACGGATTCAGAGTAGAAATTTATACTATTGATCCATCTATAAGTTAAAACACAGGACCAGTCACAGGGTGATATCTTAATCAAATGATACTGCGAAATTAGATAATTACAGTTTCATTACAGTTTGAAGTGAATTTTTATTACCATAAGCATGGGTTTTTAATACCTGAGTGAGTTTCCAGATGGAATCTGGTTTAATAAGACCAGAATGAGTTTTCGAGGATTATGAAAACATCTTACAGCGAGGCTATGCACTATATTCGTCGTCATCCACGAAGACTTATATCAGCTCGTCATACCTTAAGGACATATACCAGTTTGTCATCCCCAAAAGCTTTTATCGGGGATCCAGCATCTTTATTTTGAATTAGATTCTGTTACAAATCTGCTGCAATGATAATACTTATGAACATTGCGGTACTGATTAAATTAATACGCATGTATTTGCTTTAAGTTTAAGCTCTAGCAAAACAGCACTTAAAACAAACCATAAATCCCGCGCCCTTATTTCAATGAACGTATGCCCTTCAAACGCCATGGCATCGTGCACACATAAGCAATAAATACCAGAAACACAAAACGACTGATCCACAAAAACCCTGACCATATACCCTGCTGGCCAATCCATGCACGTGAGGAATCAATTGCTAACCAGTCCAGCAACAGGCCCATCGACTTTTCAAACAGAACCCACACTGTAATAAAGAACAGGCTATATGCTAGCAGGGTAAAAGCCGTACCCAGCTTACCGCGCTGGATCAGTGTCCATGTCGAACTCATGGCTGGTTCGCTAGTGATGTCCTCAGTTAAATTGTTTCCGGTAACATAACTTCGGTAATGATGTGACAGGCTCAACCCCAGTAAAAAAACATAACCCGCTGAAAACATCAACAAAACAGGCATTAATTGAATGACCTGGTTGGTGTCGATCAGCCCACGTATCCATTGCGGTAGAATACTCTGTAATTCCTTTTCGATATCGTCAAGCCTGGAACCCTCAGATTTAATCTGGCTGTTTAAAGACTGCAGATCCTGATTCACTGTTTTCTTTTCCCTGCTCACTGCTTTCAGTTCTTCACTGACGAATTCTGAAAATCTTTTAAGTTGCTGGTTCAATTCACGGGACAAATCAGACATCGTCAGTTCTTTCATATTAATCGTCGCGTACCAGTTTCTACCGATATAACGGCCCTGCCATTCCTCAACAAAATCATCCAGTGACTCAATATTCGCATGCATACGCCCTATATCGCGACCGCGTGCATCAGCAACACCCGATCCCTGACGTATAGGTTTCACAACCTTCTCACGTAGCATATCAGCGATATGCTTTATCGTCGTATCCGCCTCACGCTGATATTCCTCACGTGAGTGTCCCTCGCGCATACGCTGATAGCGTAGAATCAGTTCTTCTTTCTTACCCTGCCAGGGCTGTACCATAATAAACCGATTAACTTCTTCGAGAACCCGTTCAATTGCCAGTATTTTTTCAAGCTTTTTATTAACTTCTGATTCTTCTGCTTCAAGTGCAGCAATCTTTTGTAAAACAGGCTTTTTATCCTCGGAATGCTCAACAAACGGAACCAGCACCTTAATCAGAACGGCCAGTGCCAGCACAACGGTCAGGAACACAACCCGCTTAATAAGCCTGTTATATTCCTCCCATAATTTGAAGTGACGATCTAATCGAAAGCTATCCATTGTCTTTCCTTTATTCGTTATATGCTAACTGGGGTCAATCGGGAGACAGATTCCAGTTCGCTGTTGATCACATCCTAAGCCACGACCTTCATTAACTTTTTATATCTAGATATATGTCATTTTAATAATACACTTTAATAATATTTAAATCGATTGAGACTGCCTCTATTGTGTCTCAGCGGATTTAGCCTGTCTTTATAATAAGAAAATATGAGAAATAACGTAACCATCAGTGTTTTACTTGCGTTCCATCAACGAATGAAATTGACAGATGCATCCGACATCAAATAGAGTCGACGGGATTACCACATAATTTTAACAAAAATATCGGTATATATGCGAAATCGCTGGCTATACAAGCTGTTCCCATTTTTACTCTGGTTCCCTGTCAATTCGGTTGTTCTACGCGGTGATTTAATCGCGGGCATTACCGGTGGCCTGGTTCTCGTCCCCAAGGCCATGGCCTACGCCCAATTATCTGGCCTGCCACTGTATTTTGGCCTTTATACCGCATTCATACCCGCTTTGCTCGGTGCCCTGTGGGGTTCCTCCCGACAGCTGGCAACAGGCCCGGTCGCTATCGTATCACTAATGACTGCCGCGGCGGTCACCCCGCTGGCAGTTCCCTATACCGATGATTATATTGCCCTCGCCTTATTACTTACCTTAATGGTTGGTGTTATTCAGTTTACCCTGGGCGCTGTCAAGCTGGGTACAGTCGTCAACTTCGTGTCCCATCCGGTAATACTTGGCTTTATGAACGCGGCTGCCATTATTATTGCCCTGTCACAGCTCGACAATTTACTGGGTATTCCCAAAACACGCAGTGACTCTTTCCTGAAAGATATCTGGGACATGTTGAGCTATTTACCACAGGCACATATACCAACACTTGCCATGTCAATGTTCGCACTGATATTAATGCTGTCCCTGAAGAAAATCCCTGCCGTATCCAAACTCAGTGTACTCATTGCGGTAGTTATCACCATTCTGGTCAGTGTTATTATCGACTATGACGAAAAGTCAACGGCAGTACCCGCTCAAATCATGCATGAAGAAAGCAGAGCTCTTGTCGATAATTACATCAACGCTTCCAGCCATATTAAGAAAATGGTCATTGATGTAACAGAAAAATCATCCCAGCTACGTGCGCTAAATAAATCCGAAGATCTGCACGGAGCAGCCTCACTGAAGTATGAGATTGACCTGACCCAGCTCGATATTACTGCGCTCAAAAAGCTCAACCATATTCTCATCAGTCGTATTAACACATTGCGATTTGTTAGAACCAATAACACGGATGATCAATCGCCCAGCTTCTATCTGGATGACGGCACGCCACTGGAGGTTGAAACAGACAACCGCAGCTGGCGTATTAAAAAAATAGAAGGCGGTGAAATTATCTTTATTGGCGGCGGTGATGTGGTCGGTATGATCCCACAGGGACTACCGGCTTTCCGCATTCCCAGGCTAAGCCTGGATGCCATTCTGTCATTGCTCTCAGCTGCATTCGTTATAGCGCTCGTGGCATTCATGGAATCCATTTCCATGGCCAAGGCCATGGCCGCTAAAACCAAACAACGACTTGACCCTAACCAGGAACTCATTGGCCAGGGTATTGCTAATATGGGTGGATCATTATTCCAGGCCTACCCGGCTACCGGCTCATTCACAGGCTCAGCGATCAATTTGCAGGCCGGTGCAAAAACCGGTTTTGCGATGGTGTTTAATGCAACGTTTGTTATGATCACCCTGCTGTTCTTAACGCCGTTTCTCTATAATCTACCCAAAGCCGTTTTAGCTGTTATTATTTTGCTTGCTGTCACCAGCCTGATCACGCCCACAATGCTTATGCATACCTGGAAAGCCAGTCGTGCAGATGGCATAGTTGCTATAACCACCTTCGTGGTGACACTGGTTGCCGCCCCGCACCTGGATAAAGGTGTGATGGTGGGTGCAGGACTGGCCATTCTTCTACACCTGTATCGCAGCATGAAACCACGAGTCGCCCAACTGGGCCGTTTTGCAGATGGCACCCTACGTGATATCAAGGTCAACCCTTCAATACCCACCAGCCCTCATATCATCGCGCTTCGCTTTGATGGCTCGCTTTATTTCGCGAATGTATCCTATTTTGAGGATAATATTCTAGAACAGATAG
>JBFHVQ010000136.1:0-4203 GCA_041589455.1 Gammaproteobacteria bacterium
ACTATAGCTACCCGGGCAACATTCGCGAACTGGAAAATATAATAGAGAGGGCTCTTGCCTTATCAGATTCTCACCGAATTGATGTGGAGGATATCAACCTCCCCAAAAACACCCCTGATCATATAGTAACATCTAAAGTAATGACCGATAAAGATACCAGCCTTGCTGAACAGGAACGTGAATCAATAGAGTCTGCACTCAAAAAAACCAGATGGAATCAGGCAGCGGCAGCGAGGCTTTTAGGGTTAACGGCACGTCAACTAAGATATAGAATCAAGAAACTCAATATTGAGTAAACCTGGACAAAATTTATACCAATGCATATTAACTCACCATCAGTCAGCGGTTCACTGTCACATAGCATTAATCACATATATCAACTATCTCTCATTCACTCTGAAAGAATAACCTTATTTTACCTATTTACTCTGTTCTCCATGCTTGCGGCATACATGTTCACATATCCGATCATTATTTCTGATACAGACCTGTGGTACCACCTCAATGGAGGAAGATATTTCTGGGAGACCGGCTCAATCTCATCATCTGCATTTTTCTCTTTCATCGAGCCAGAAAAATACAGGACCAACTATTTCTGGGGATTTCAGGCAGCAATATTTAAGATCTATGACTTAACTGGTTATTACGGGTTACTTTTCATTAAATCAATACTTGTAATGACTAGTGCCTATTTTATAAGCAGGATAATTACAGGAAATATAAAAATAAGGCATACACATGTCTTTCAATTATTACTCATTGCACTAGTTATCTATCTGATATCACTAAGAGGCAACATTGTAAGACCGCACCTTATATCCTATGCAATGATTCCAGCTTTTATATATATACTTCTGCACAACAGAAAACACATTTACATACTACCTTTTCTCACTGTTATCTGGGTTAACTTTCATGGAGTTGAATGGCCGGTAGGCGCTCTAATTTGTGGATCTTTTTTTCTACAGTATTTATATGACTTTAAAACTCATGGTGACAAAAGGAAACTGAAAGATGCGTTATGGGTAGCCCTGTGCATACCTGCTATTTTCATAAACCCGTATGGATACAAAATACTTCTTGCTCCCTTCATTCTTGACCCGGATACTTATCTTTTTATCGGAGAACTGAAAGAAACAACTATCTTTACAAGCAGCTTTCTGACAGACCAACCTTTCCTTTCTCAGAGAGGAATTATTTTCATATTATTTTGCATCAACATTTATACTATTATTGTTCTATGGCTAAAAAACAGATTAACCATTAGCAAAGCCCTGTTATCTATCGGCGCAATACTCTTACTATTCAAGGGGCAAAGATTTATCTGGGAATGGATTCTTCTAAGCACTCCTGTCTTCTGGTCCGCCTGCATTCATATTTACAGAGACAACCCGATAAAACAAAAACATGTTGTAAGTAGCAGCTTAATAACACTCACACTTCTAAGCCCGATAGCTTTATGGAGCAGCGAGTTCAATTCTTACAACCATCATCCATATGATTACACTAATTCACCGACTCCTACGACTGATTTCATCAAACACATAGGGTTAAAAAATGCCAGGTATATGGCACCTCCCTCACTTGCTGGCTACATACAATGGGAACTACATCCGAATACTCTGGTACATTCAGACATGGAATTCCCGCCATTCGACGGTTTGGATTATTTTGAGTATTTAAAATCCATTACAACTCGCAATGGACTTGAGCATATTAGAAAAAAATATAACCCTGACTATCTGGGCGTTCCTTCTCACATACACACCTTTCATAAACTATCTCAAGAAAGCAACCTGTTTGTGCCGATTTTCATGGACGACCATATTGTTCTTTATATAAATAAGGAACTCCATCCTGAGATAGCTGATAAACATCAATTGAAACACATCAACCCATACACTCCTTTACAAAACATCAGCGAAGAAAATATTGCATCTCAGATCTCCGAAATAGAGAAGATTGTACGTTTTAGCGAGTTTAGCCAGGATAACCTTGTTACACTTATCAGCTATCTTATTACAAACAAGCAGTACGAGTCTGCTCTTAAATACACCAAACTTCTAAAGAATAGATATAGAAACAATCCAAACACATTATTCTTACAAGGCCAGATTTACGAAAACCTTAACGACTATCAGCGGGCCATTGACACATATAATCAAGCCCTCGAAGAACCGGAAACATCACTAACAAATACTATTCATTCTTATCTTGCAGACAGTTACTATCAAACTGAAAACTATAGAATGGCTTACAAGCATCACAAGAAGAGCTTCAACCCATACCAGAAAAAGGAAAGCCTTAAACGCTATTTCAGCTTTGGTTATTCAGCTGTTGTTGTTGGTGATCTGAGAAGAGGCAGGCGACTCTTCAGACAAATGCTTATGCTTAGTGATGATGAAAATATCGACATAGAAATTACAAATAACGCCAGAGAACTAATCAGAAGGATTGATGACGGTGAATTCAGCAGTTCAATCTTTAATTTATGATTACTTTTTCAGAATACATATTTCCTGGAAAGATAGAAATTAATGTTCACACTAAATAAAGTACCGATTGCAACAGCGAACACAGGGAATTCATAAAACCATCCTGAAGCACTGATAAACAAAGCATAAACAGAATAATTCACTAATGCACCGAGCACATTACAACTGGCAAACTTGAGCCATTGCGAGAGTATGCCCACACTCGCTAGATCTGTAGATTCACTGTTAAAAGTAAAACACCTGTTTAACAACCAGGTAACAGTCACAGCACTGAGATAAGAGATAACCCTTCCGGTATACAGGCTTACATCAAAGCTATACGCAAGCAAATATAGAATTCCGGTATCAACAATAAAACCGATACCGCCTATCACTGAAAATGAAATAAACTGCCTGGATAACACTTATTTCTGCTGCTTCTTTTCGAATGCTGGAAAGCGAAGATATTGCAGCCGTTTTAGCTCTTTTCTGGACTGTGCAACCGAATCCAGCAGAACACCACTTGTCAACGATAGAAATGAGAGCAGCATAAGCCCCATCGACAGAATGGCCGTTGGAAACCTTGGTACCAGCCCTGTCTCTACATATGTCAACACAATTGGCCAAGCCAGCAAAAGAGAACTTACAAACAAAACCAGAGCAACAACACTAAAAAATTGCAGAGGCTTTTCTTCCTTGGTTAACAAAAAAATTACTTTTAATATTCTGAAGCCATCCGTATAGGTATTTAACTTACTTTCCGAGCCTTCTATTCTCGCGCCATAAGGTGTTTCGATTTCAGCCACGGGTAACCTCTGCTCTAATGCATATATCGTTAACTCAGTCTCGACTTCAAAGCCCTTTGTTGCAGAAGGAAATGACTTAACAAAACGCCTTGAAAACACACGATACCCAGTCAAGATATCATCAAACTGTCGACCAAACACACTGGCGACTATACCCGTTAGCAATTTATTGCCAAACTTATGACCTTGCCGATACACACCTTTTTCTTTGGGCATGCGCTTACCGGCTACCATATCCAGTTTATTATCAATCAGTGTCTTGATCAGCAATGGAGCCGATTCAGCATCATATGTATTATCACCATCCACCATGATATACACATCAGCCTCTACATCAGCAAACATTTTTCTGACTACATTGCCTTTCCCCTGATATGAAACGGTATAGACAAAAGCACCTGCTTGCCTTGCGACTTCTATAGTATTATCAGAGGAATTATTATCATATACATAGATTTCAATGCCTGCTACAGAAGCTTTAAATGCGCTGATAACCTGCTCAATCGTAGCTGCTTCGTTATAACAGGGCACAATCAGTGCAATTCTCAAATCATTCATAAACCCATCTCTGTTGCTTTTTAAGCTTGTAAATTGCATCCCGATATTTCTGTTCTGATAGATTGCTATGCAGAGCATTGTTAATATCAGTCAGATATCTCGCTGGTATCTTTATTCTAACTCATTTATATTAGGCAAAAATATATACAATATCTTATTGTCTTTTTACTGTCCCTTCTATTTTTATATCGAGACAAATAAAACACCTATGAATAATAAAGATAATGTTTACTTTGGCAAAGACCTTGAAGCCATGTCATTCGCACAGAATTATCACCAGTGGATATTCGAGGAAATCAGCCCTTATATTGGCCAGAAGATGGCTGAAATAGGTGCCGGTGTAGGAAATTTTTCCGATTTTCTAT
>JBFHVQ010000137.1:0-4187 GCA_041589455.1 Gammaproteobacteria bacterium
AGAGCGCAACACTGGCAGTGTTGAGGTCGGCGGTTCGATCCCGCCTAGCTCCACCATATATTTTCTCGGTTGCCTCCTTAAGTTTTCCGCTTATGCTTGTATATGTTTCAAACATTGTATTTGAACTGCAATGTCTGACATTTTATTTGTAGTAAAATTATTGAGGGATAGTTGGAAAAGTATATATACTGATTCAAATTGAGTGTTATTTAATGTAAAGAGTGAAATAACTTATGTCGCGTCATAATGGATCACATAGTATAAGCTTAGAAGGAGGAATAGGGTTGATTGATATTCTCAAAATTATTTTAAAATACAAGTTAGCGGTTTTGCTTACTGTAATTGTAGTGAACGTCCTGGTCGCTATATATGTATTCACTGTTACACCCATGTATGAAAGTAAAGCTGTTTTGAGAATAGGTAACATTGGAAATGTGGAAAACGTTAATAAAAGTATACAAATTGAAGATTCACAAGAGTTGGTTCGCAGGTTAAAAGAAGAGTACATGCTTGATGATGGTTCTGAACAAGGTGCTTACCTGGCAGAAGCATCCTTTAACCGGAAAGGAGCAAAAAATATTATTGAAATAAAGGCTCTGGGTGAATCAGCTGTGGGTGCTCAGCAATTTTTAAATAAATTAGTGGATAAAGTTTTTGCAGAACACACGGCGCTTTTTAAAACGGCAATAGAGGAAAATCATAAAAGTTTAAAAGCGTTATCTGAACATAGAGATAAATATGTTGACCTAATATCAGAACTAGATAAAAAAATTACATCTCTTGATAATGATCCAGCGCATGCATCTATTCTTGTGTTAGAAAAAGGAGAATATTTAGCGGTTATTCCTGAATTTGAAATGCAGATATTGAAGCTGCAATTACAGCAATCAGATTTATATACCAAGCCTACTTTAATTTTAAGGTCTCCGACCTTGGCTACATATCACTCAAAACCAAAGACAAAAATATTATTGGCAATTGGCTTTGTGTTGTCTGTTCTCATGGGTTTGATAGCTGCGTTTATATTAATGGCTATGTCGATTATTCGAAAAAAAATTAGCGAATAATTCTTGATATAAGTGATGATTACCTCAAAGTAGTAATGAACTAAATGAAGATTTTAGTAGTGTTTGGCACACGACCCGAAGCAATAAAGATGGCTCCGCTTGTAAAAAAGCTAAAAGAAAAGGAGTCGTTCGATACGAGAGTATGTGTTACGGCGCAACACCGGCATATGCTTGATCAGGTTTTAGAACTTTTTCAAATAAAGCCCGAGTACGATCTGGATATAATGAGACCTGGTCAGTCTTTATATGATGTGACTTCTAGTGCTTTATTGGGCTTGGTTGATATTTTGGATGATTTTTGCCCTGATCTTTTGTTGGTTCATGGTGATACAACAACTACGTTCACGTCTGCATTGGCTGCTTTTTACAAGCAAATATCAGTTGGGCATGTTGAGGCGGGGCTTAGAACAGGCAATATATATTCGCCCTGGCCTGAAGAGGCAAATAGAAAATTAACCGGTTGCCTAACATCGCTTCATTTCGCACCTACTGAAGAATCCAGGCGTAACTTGCTTGTCGAAAATGTAAAAGAATCATCTGTTGTTGTGACTGGTAATACAGTTATAGATGCGTTGTTATGGGTGAAAAGTAAAATTTGCAATAACCCCGAGTTAGAGAAGAAGCTCAATGAAGGCTACCCATTCATTGATAGGAGTAAAAAGATACTCTTAGTTACAGGGCATAGAAGAGAGAATTTCGGCGAGGGCTTTAAAAACATATGCGAGGCTTTGCATGATCTTGCAAAGGCTAATCGAAATTTACAAATAATATATCCTGTTCATCTAAATCCAAATGTAAGAGAGACTGTGAGTCAGCGCTTATCAGGTGTAGAAAATATTCATTTGATAGAACCACAGGACTATCTGCCTTTTATATATTTAATGATGATTGCAGATATTATTTTAACTGATTCCGGTGGTGTTCAAGAAGAAGCGCCGTCACTAGGCAAACCTGTTTTAGTTATGAGAGATACCACAGAGCGACCTGAAGCCGTGAAGGCTGGCACTGTAAAATTAGTTGGTACAGATAAAGATAAAATCATCTCAGAAGTTGAGAATTTGCTGGTGGATCAGGAGTGTTATCGTTCAATGAGTCGTGCTCATAATCCTTATGGCGATGGAGATGCGTGTGATCGAATAATTAAAGCCATCGAAGAGAAAGCGAAAGGTATTATATAGATGTCATTTGATACAATATCTGTTGTGGGCTTAGGGTATATCGGCTTACCAACGGCAGCTGTATTTGCGTCACGTAAAATTAATGTAATAGGCGTAGATATAAGTGAGCATGCAGTAGAAACAATAAATAAAGGCGAAATTCATATTGTTGAGCCCGATCTTGATATGGTTGTTCATGCGGCAGTAAAAGAGGGTTATCTTCGAGCTGTCATGAAGCCTGAAAGTGCTGATGCATTTTTAATTGCAGTGCCTACTCCATTTACAGAAGGTAATAAGCCTGATCTTTCATTTATCAGGTCAGCATGTGATGCGATTGCTCCAGTGTTATCAAAAGGAAACCTGATTGTACTAGAGTCAACTTCACCCGTAGGCGCTACCGAAAAAATGGCAGACTGGCTTGCAGAGGCAAGGCCTGACCTGTCATTTCCACAACAAAGCGGTGAAGATTCTGATGTGCGAATAGCTCATTGTCCTGAAAGGGTGCTGCCTGGTAATGTATTGTATGAGCTGGTACATAATGATCGTGTCATTGGTGGAATGACACAAAAATGCTCAGAACTAGCGGCAAAACTATACAATGTGTTTCTGGATGGTGAATGTGTTATCACAAATTCTAGAACGGCTGAATTGGCGAAATTAACTGAAAATTCATTCAGGGATGTCAATATTGCATTTGCTAATGAACTTTCACTGATATGTGATGAGCAGGGAGTAAATGTCCGCGAATTGATTTCTCTGGCTAACAGGCATCCCAGGGTGAATATACTGTCGCCGGGGGCAGGAGTGGGGGGGCACTGTATAGCGGTAGATCCATGGTTCATTGTCGATAGCTCGCCAGACACGGCAAAATTAATAAGAACTGCAAGAAATGTTAATGATTATAAGCCAATGTGGGTAGTGTCAAAGATTAAAGACTTGATTAAGACTATGGAAAACCCAGTTGTAGCATATTTGGGGTTGAGTTTTAAGGCGAATATAGATGATTTGCGTGAGAGTCCTTCTTTGCAAATAGTAGAAGAAATGGAAAAAGAGCAGTGCGGGAAAATTTTGGTTGTTGAACCAAATATATCTGTACTTCCACCTGTTTTAAAACAGTCCGCACTTACAGATCTGGAAACTGCTATGAAAAAGAGTGATATTCTGGTTGTGCTGGTGAAGCATAAGGAGTTTGTTTCTAATAGAGAAAAGATTATCTCAGCTAAAGGCAAGTTGTTAGACTTTATTGGCCTGGTTGAGTAAAAGTGCGAAGAGCTCTTTTAGTTTCTGGCGTATCAAATATAGTTAACTTAGTAGCATTATTTATAGTTAACGTAATTATAGTACGTTTGGTCACAGTGGAAGAGCGAGGTGTGTTGGCATTAATACAGTCTCTCTGCTTGATAGTGTCTACCTTTGCGGGTATAGGTTTAGGTAGGTGGCTGGCGCATGAGTATAAGAAGAATGATGGTCTAGAGTTTAGTGTGAGGTCATTATTAGCTGTTGTGTTGCTTTCAATATCGCTAGTCCTTTCTATAAGCTATTTATCAACTATAGGATATGCTGAAAGTTTTAATAAAATTGGGCTTGTAAGCGCTTTTTTACTAGTGGTTATTTTGTCGTTTTCAACTGTTGCTTATAGTCAGTTGTGGAATTTTCTCTTAATTGAAGATTCTTTGAAATCGTATTCATATTTAAAAGTATTATTCCCTGCGCTCTTGCTTGTTTGTTTTATTGTTTATTGGGTTTATGTGGAAGAACTGGATCTATATACAATAGTTATTACATATGCGCTGTCAAATATATTGAGTATTTTAATTCTGTTACTAGGTGTTGGCTCTCTTAGTAATTTGAATATCAGGCGTGTTGAGAATAATAAAGTCAAAGGTGATAAAAACAATATTGTGTATTGGTTTTTTGATATAACCAATATTGCAATTGCAAATGCAGATAAGTTAATAATAGG
>JBFHVQ010000138.1:0-4166 GCA_041589455.1 Gammaproteobacteria bacterium
CTGGGACATACACACTATATGTAATTGATCCATCTTTATGAGGCAATGGCATAGTAGAAAAATTAATTTTCTTATCACGCGAAACTTTTAATGCATGCAGCCTTCTCTGGTCTGCTGACAGATCAAGTCCAAATACCTGCCTGTTTTCTTCCATTGGATAGATGAATAACACGGGATAATACAATGATCGGTCATAAGCAACACCTAGGGAACCGTCCTCCATAAACTCAACAAAACTATATTCAGGGTATCCTTTTTTTCTAATTTCATTCTCCATCGCCAGACGCTCTGGATGATTCAGTATTTCTGTCCAGCCAACACTCTGAAACACTTCATCTCCAGCAAGTACAATCGATGAAAACCGATTAAACTCATCATGCGTTACGGTATCTGTCGCCGCATAAAATGCGACATAAGACTGTAATTTTGATGTAGCCATTAGTACACGATCTTCGATTAATTCAGTGAATCGTTTGGCACCAGTCTGTATTTCATTATTAATGGCATTTTTCTGTGCCTTAATGGATGAAAAGAAAAGAATAAGAACGCCTATAAATATTATTACTGTTGGAACAGCAATCAGAATTTTCCGTATGTTAAAATAAACGATCCCTTTATAAAATAGAACCAGTAATGCCGGTGTGAATAATAACACTCCGATAGTGTCACCGACCCACCAGGTAAACCAGCTTAGCAAGTAATTATCAGCAGAAATAATCGAATGTGAGTAAAGCGTTGAAACACCAACTGTCGCACCCACCAGACAGCCCGTCGATGCAACAACAAGTGAGAAACGTACGATATCAGTTGGCGCATCGAGAATAGATTGTTGGCCAATAAAGCGCCTATATAAATACAGACCAAACAATGCCTGCAACATTGCACCACACGCAATACCCAATGCAGGTGTAATGGTACTCCAGTTAACCAACATAAAATCTTGTGAGGCCACACCCAGATTTAGCAAAAACGAACCTGCACCAAGCCCAACAGTAGAAGGCACAACTCGCATCAATAATACACTGGCGAGAGCCACACCTGAAGCCGGCCATACAGCCGATGCAAAACCTGGCGGTATGGCCAGATAAAGACCCAGTTTACCCGCCAGATAATAGGCTAATGCTGCAAGTAAAAGATGAGAAATAAATTGTTTCAACGGCTATAGGCTACAATTTTCAAATACCCTAAAGTCTAGACTATTATTATTAAATTAAAGAGCGTTTCTTCTACTGAAAAATAAATACACAGGGCGAATTTTACAGCTTATGTCTTATTTTTAATGGAAATACAATAATATCAATAGATTCAGAAATTCTGGGCTAGATACTGATGTCGGGCGCTACAAGGCATAAACGGCTGCATCACACAACCAATTGGTAGTAATCAGATAGATAACAAAGTACAGAAAAAGGGCACAAACAGATTAATTAATCAGAATTGTTAGATCAACCTTGGAAACCGGTGCTATGCACTAAAAAAACACTGATTATCTGCCACTTCTGACTAATCACTTAAGATCGGAAGTCTTTGATAGATAACCAGTGTTTCTATACATAATTTGATATAAAGTGACTTGGCTTTACAGTTTCATATCATCAAAAAACTTTTTAACACCATCCATCCATGAACTCCCCTGCGGGTTATGGTTTTTATTGTCTGCATGGATACTCTGATCAAACTCACGTAACAGTTCTTTCTGTTTTGCTGATAATTTGACGGGCGTTTCAACCAGTACTTTACAAATCAGGTCACCCACGGCACCACCACGTACCGGCTTCACACCTTTGCCTTTAAGACGAAACATTTTACCCGTCTGGGTTTCAGATGGTATTTTCAGTTTGACACGACCATCGAGTGTTGGGACTTCAAGCTCACCACCCAGCGCTGCGGTTGCCACACTAATAGGAACCTGACATAACAGATTATTCGCATCACGCTCGAAAATTGGATGAGGTTTAACATGAACCTGTACATAGAGATCACCAGGAGGCCCACCATTTTCACCCGCTTCACCTTCACCTGACAGACGAATACGATCGCCATTATCAACCCCTGGTGGCACTTTAACCGAAAGCGTTTTACGCTCTTCAACACGGCCCTGACCATGACAGTCACCACAAGGATCAGAAATGGTTTTGCCCTGTCCATGACAATGTGGACAAGTTTGCTGTACCGAGAAGAAACCCTGCTGGATTCGCACCTGGCCAGTACCACCACAGGTACTGCAGGTTACGGGAGATGATCCCTTTTTAGCGCCACTGCCATCACAGGTCTTACAGCCAACTAAGGTAGGAATTTTAATTTTTGCGGTAGTACCGAAAACCGCCTCTTCCAGGCTTAGCTCCATATTGTAACGCAGGTCTGAACCGCGGTAGGAACGACTACGTCCACCGGCACCACCGCCACCGAAAATATCACCAAATACGTCACCAAAAATATCACTAAAATTGGCGCTGCCGCCACCAAAGCCAGCACCACCAGCTGAAGGATCAACCCCGGCATGACCATACTGATCATAGGCTGCTCGCTTCTGCGCATCCGATAAGATATCGTAAGCTTCTTTCGCTTCCTTAAATTTATCCTCAGCCTCTGGGTTATCTGCGTTACGGTCAGGATGATATTTCATCGCCATACGCTTAAAGGCTTTCTTGATAGCCGCTTCGTTGGCGTCTTTTCCAATACCCAGAACTTCGTAATAATCTCGTTTTGACATGTTTTATCTGTCTCTTAATATCTAAAGCTTATTTTTTTCCGCTAATGCACGCGAATAAACGCAAATAAAAAGCGAATACTGATTAATACTACTAACACCGCAGGTGTCAGTAGCACAAAAAATTTGCGTTCATTAGCGTGCATTTGCGGATGACTGCTTTTCACGCTTTAAACACACAAAATGCCCGGCTATAAAACCAGGCATTTCGTAGCGGCAAAATGCCCTAGTAAATAACTTACTTGTTATCGTCTTTTACTTCTTCAAACTCCGCATCAACGACTTCATCACCCGCTGCCGCTTCGCCTGAATCTGCTGCTGCATCAGCCGCACCGGCTCCACCTTGCTGCTGTGACTGTGCATAAGCCTTCTCTGCAATCTTGCCAGCAACTTCTGTAAGTGCAGTAGTTTTCTGCTCGATCAGATCCTTGTCTTCACCAGCAACTGCTTCTTTCAGCTCAGCAATCGCAGACTCAACCGCTGTCTTTTCACTGTCTTCTACCTGGTCGCCCAGATCTTTCAGTGATTTCTCAGTGGCATGAATCAGGCTGTCTGCACCATTACGTGCTTCGACCAGCTCTTTCTGCTTACGATCTTCATCCGCATGTGCTTCTGCATCCTTCACCATCTTTTCGACTTCTTCATCCGACAGACCAGAAGACGCTTTAATGACGATAGACTGTTCTTTACCTGTTGCCTTATCTTTCGCGGATACATTCAGAATACCGTTTGCATCGATATCGAAAGATACTTCAATCTGTGGCACACCGCGTGGCGCAGGTGGAATATCGGCCAGATCAAAACGACCCAGTGATTTATTACCCGATGCCATTTCACGTTCACCCTGCAGTACATGCACGGTTACCGCCGCCTGATTATCATCAGCGGTTGAGAACACCTGAGATGCCTTGGTAGGAATCGTTGTGTTCTTCTCAACCAGTTTGGTCATTACACCACCCATGGTCTCGATACCCAGTGACAGAGGTGTTACGTCTAACAGCAGGATGTCATTAACATCGCCGCCCAGTACACCACCCTGAATCGCAGCACCCATGGCAACAGCTTCATCCGGGTTTACATCTTTACGTGGCTCTTTGCCAAAGAAGTTCTTTACTGCTTCCTGAACTTTAGGCATACGTGACTGACCACCCACCAGGATCACATCATTCACATCGCTTACGCTTAAGCCTGCGTCTGCCAATGCTGTTTTACAAGGGGTAATAGTACGCTCTATCAGGTCATCAACCAGTGATTCCAGCTTGGCGCGTGTCAGCTTGATGTTAAGGTGCTTAGGACCTGTCGCATCTGCAGTGATATAAGGAATATTCACATCAGTCTGCTGACTTGAAGACAGTTCGATCTTGGCTTTTTCTGCCGCTTCTTTCAGACGCTGCAGTGCCAGTGGATCATTGTGCAGATCCATGCCATTGTCTTTCTTAAACTCATCTGCCAGATA
>JBFHVQ010000139.1:0-4088 GCA_041589455.1 Gammaproteobacteria bacterium
AGACCCCTGACAACAGGTGTCAAAGCCGTGGATAAAATGGCCATGCTGGACATTACCTGGTATGAATTTCAGCTAGCCAGAATGGCCGACAAAAAAAGACCTGATCCGAAGATGAGTGAATGGCTGGCATTTGGAAAAACTCTGGCAGGCGCCGGCTTATATGCTTTCAGAAAGCGCCGGGCGTAAGATAAGGAATTCTGAATTTCTCAGAAATAATAACCAAATGTAAGAGCATATTCCTCCGCGACATTTCGCTGATAACTTACCCTAACATCATAGTCATTTGTTAGTTTGTATCTGAGCGCTTGCTCTGATACAAACTGACCTTTCCAAACGCTGTCTAAATGCCTTCGGTATTCAACATTTGATTTAAAGGATATACGCTCAGAAATATTCAAAACACCATGAATGGAACTTTGGAGAAATAGATGATTGTAATCATTACGATTATCCTGAACCGCTGCACCAGCAAACATAGTAATAGTTAAAGCCGGTGTTAACGGGAAAGCATACCCCATATCACCACGAAACCTTAAAACATTACAATCCTGGCAAAGGAGATTCTGCCTATAAATGCCGAGATTCAACTTCCATGCAAAATTTCTGTCTCCAGGAAGAGACGTTGATTCACTATGAATACTGGTTATATCCACAATATCGAATTGACGAATTCTTGGCATGTCCTGAAAGACATCGAGCGTTAACGTAGCCATTTTCAAACTTGAATTGACTACATGACCTTCTTCGGCATCTAACTCGTCATAATATGCGGGTCGTAAACTGAATATTCCACCAAAATCCTTTTGGGTATTATATGTACCTGCTAAAGAAACCAAACTAGCGGGACGTCCACGATGTGGGCCTTCAAACTCGCTCACAGTTGGATATTCGGGCACTCCGGGTGGAAGTTGATAACGCTTGCTTAACATCGTCCTATATTGTTCGCTGTACTGTGTTTCTTCAGACAGATCTACAAACTGATAATAATCTAATAACGTATCTAAAACTTTATGCTGACTTTTAAGCTCATAAGTTGAAAATATCGACGTTTCTAAGAGTGAATTATCACTGATAATATCCCGAACCAATTCTTTTTCAGATGACTGTAAACTTGAATATTTTAGATACAACCTAGATTGCCTAGACGGAATGTACTCAATTCTTTTTATTAATGACTTACCAAATCGGCTTGTTTTGGCTATCCCCTGAATAATCTCCTGAGGAGCAAGCCATAACTCACTTCCACTTAAAAGATGAACACCATCAATTAATTCAAGTATCTCTGCCATTCGATAGGCACAATTTTTATTAAGAAAATAATAGGTATACTTTTTTCCTAACAATTCCCAAGTATGCGCAACAAGAAAATCTACTTCATCAGAGGACAAATCCAGCTCATATTCCCAAAGATCTCTCATCTCTGATTCACCATAATTGTGCGTATGAAAATAATAAGAAATATGAGTAAATCCTGAGTCATATCCACCAAACAAGCCTTTGGCTATATATGAAATCGGATCTTCTGCATCAGGAACAATGGCACCAAAGTTAATACTGGTATCTAATAATGAGGAGTTACTTGTTTTTTTCTCAGAATTTAATTTAAGAAGAATATGCCCATAGTACGATGCAGGATTTCCGAGATAGCCCGTTGCGAAAACCACACTAACTGAACTAATTGAATGATTCTTGTGCCAGACAGCATAGTCAGCGCAATTTACCTCTGGAAGATACCTCTTATCCAAACGAAGTTGCCGCTCAAACCATAACAATCTTGCAGGAAATTTACATATTGCGTGCTCGTTATGATTTTCAGGAAATTGAAAGAATGCCTGAATAGTCGTTAACATTTCAGCAAGGGGGTTTTCCGCCCCATCTTCTGCCATAAAAAAAGAATCCGTCAATATCACACTGCGATAACGACCTGCTCTAGTGGTATCCGGCAAATAATTTAAAAGTTTTAACCACCCAGAAGATTCATGTAATCTATTTTCTAAAGCAGTATTTTGTAAAGACTGCCAATACTCAGATTGAGTCTGGCCAAAAGCAGGTGCAGAGTGCAAGCCCAAGAAGAAAAGAATTAAAACTAGCGGTTTCACTGAGATAATTAAATCCGAACAGAAGAACATTGCCGGATATTCGACAATGCTCCCGATTTGATATTAAGCTGAACAGCTTCCTTTGAAACTCACAGTAACATTTGTATTAACTATATCGTTAAGATCTGAAGCTTTATTTAAAATAGTTTCCTGACTGTAAGAAGGGCTGCTTACTTTATCAGCCATTTCAGATCTGACAGATGAAACAATTGCACCATGGCTTTCTGAACGACATCCAAGTACTGTCAGCATTGCTGTTAAATGCTCTCCGCTACCTTTAGCAGTTTCTTCTGCTAAATTTTCATAATTATCTAAAATGAATTGCGCAGTTTTAACATCAGATCCGCTACAGGTTTCTGGACTTGCTGTTGCAGAAGTAACAGCCGTGGTACCAAGATCCCAAATAACGTTTGAAATAACTGCTGCCCAGTGCGTTTCACTAAATAGTGCCGCACCAATACCACAATCCTTGAACGGGTTAGGTCCAGCTAATGCTGAACCAGATACAGCCATCGAACCCGCTAATGCAGAAGCTAAAAACAATTGCTTTCTAAAAGTCATATACTACTCTCCGTAAGTTTATTAGATGCACACGCCTTGCGCATTGCAGTTTTATTCTAGACGATTAATTTAGAATAAAGAAAGATTAATCACACAAATAAATAAACAGGCACATTTTCTGCTAATCAGAAATGATAGTTAAAGCCTGCATACCATACATTAGACTGATCATTTTGTTCCAGGGTGACTGAGGAACCACCGCCAATGTACTTAATTTCTTGCCACTTTCGGTAATTAAAATCCGCGCCCAGCACCACCTCAAAAGACTGGTTGACATGAAAAATACCACCCAGACCTATTTTCAAGCCAAGCATATGAAGCTGATCATCTACGTACTCAATTCCAGGAGAATCTTCAAGCTCAGTAGAACCTGCAAATGCACCAGCTAACAAGAATGGACTAATTTTTGAATTGATGGGAAAACGTTTAATAACATCAGCACCGAGAATGAGTATTTGATTTTCAAAACCATCTTCAGCATCTTCAATTGCAATATATGCTTGGAAACGCAGGGCCTCCTTAAACTCCTTACCCATTTTTATCTTGAAACCACTCAGATCAAAATCCTCTTCTAAAGAAGCGGATATCGCACCAGAGAGATCACTTTCAAGAGTTGAATCTCCTTGAAAATACTCCAAACCAAGAAATACTTTTGGGGCATTAGACTTCTCAGATTTAGATTCAAGCTCTGCCTGAACACCTTGAGATAGAAACAGACACGAAATAATTATAATAAAGGTTTTTCTCATCCTTGAACTCCATAGGACTACAACAAAAATTCAATAAATTATGCTCAAATAGAGCACGCAAATCCTACCATGAAAAATCCTTAAAGGTTACATAATAATTACATCAAATTAATCATTTATTCACTCAGTCAATAATTTCACCAATCATGGATACATTAGAATACCCAAGAGTGCGTAACTCAGTTATAACCGTTTGATAAACTACTTTGGAAACGCCAAAAAGCAATCCTCCAGCAGTTTGAGGATCGAACAAAATTTCTTTTGCGCATTGGGATGAATTACTAGTTTCGAGTTCAATATAAGAAAGCATTTTATGCTCAATCTGTTTATTCTGCTCATGTAGGGTACTGAAATAACCTTGACCCATCAGAGCTAAAGCACCATCTAGTATTGGTACAGAGCTTAGTTTAAGGCGTGCACGGCACTCAGATGCTTGTAGCATTTCTATTAAGTGTCCGGCCAAGCCAAAACCTGTCACGTCTGTGCAGGCCTTTATCGGATAGTTGAGCAGCGCCTCACTGGCTGGCTGGTTAGATACTCGCATATTCTCAATCGCTGACTTCACCCAGCTTCCTTTTGCATGGGCACGCATATCCGCAGCTAAAAGAACTCCGCTTCCAAGCGGTTTGGTAAGCAGCAAAACATCACCTGGCTGTAACCCGGCTTTGGTGAGAAGCCT
>JBFHVQ010000140.1:0-4064 GCA_041589455.1 Gammaproteobacteria bacterium
ACCAGTAGTCAGGCTAGTGATCACATGAGTTATTCTAATCATCAGGGTGCATTCCAGACGGTTAAGTGATATACAAACAACATAGAATAGAAAATATCTCTGTAATCAAACCAATATCAATATACTCTAAGAGTTTTAAGATATTGATCTACTACTTCATGAGTTGAAAAACTATCCATTGAACTATTTGGCACTTCTGGTACATCATGGTTTAAGATAATTTTCAAAATACTTTCAGACATTACCTGATCATCATTAACAGGTATTAAGTATCCGTATTTCCCATCATCAAGTATCTCCTTCGGGCCACTTTTACAATTTGTCGCTACAACTGGCGTACCTATAGCCATTGCTTCAATTAATGTGTTAGGTAAGCCTTCCCACAACGAAGACAGAACATATACAGCTGACCTGGACATATACGCATATGGATTCTCAGCATAACCAAGCAAGGAAACATCATCACCTAGCCCTAATTCATTAACTAATGACTCAAGCTCAGGCCGAAGATTACCTTCACCAAGGATAATTAGTCTTGCCGGCACTTGTTTTCTTACTTTATAGAAGGCTTTGATCAAGGTAGAAAACCCTTTCTGCTCAACTAGACGTCCTACACTCAATATCACAGGAGGCTCGGATTCAGAAAACCATGGGTGCTGTAAATTTTCTTTTGCCAGCTCAAATAGAGCTGGTCTGATAACAGGATTATATATAACATCTATGTCATCAGCTTCCAGGTCAAGGCATTTATGTAAATCATCAGCCACACCGTGTGATACCGCGACAATTGCGTTTGCCTTTCGATAAAAATATCGAGCTAAAAACAGGACAACCCGGCCACGAAGACCACGCTTAGTACCATCTGGTGTTGAAATTATATTAGCTTCACGAACGACAAGGTTTGTCGACACGCCAGAAAAATATTTTGCCAACAAGGCTATGACATTGGAATGTATCATGGTAGAAAGTAAAGCCATTGGCTTTTCTCGACGAAGATACGAAATCAAGGCAGGTAAACCTGTAATTACACGGCGAGCATTAAGATCTACTATTCTCACATTTGGCTTAAGATCTGCTAGATAAGGCCCCTCAACCTGCGCCAGTACCATATCAACCTTTAAGCCTCTATTTGCAAACTCATTTGCAAGATTAACCATAACTCGCTCGGCACCGCCGCCACGAAGCGACGGAAGAAATAAAGCTATTGCTTTTGGATTACAATTATTCATATATTTTTTCATATTGTAATTTATTACATATTACTTTATAAGCGAATGACATTGAATAATTAGCCAGTAACTTCATCTAATAATTCATCCCACATAAGCATAACTTTATTTAAAGAAAACCGTTCAATAACGCAAACCGCCTGACTGGATATTTTTTCTCGCAAAGATTCATCAGCCATTAATTCATTCATACTACTAGCTAATTTAATCATGTCCTCTGCAGGCACTAGCACACCATCAACACCATTTCTTATAATATCACTCGGACCTGTTGGGCAATCAAAACTGATAGCAGGTAAACCACAACTCATTGCCTCAATTAGCGCCATAGGAAACCCCTCATAACGTGAAGACAGCACAAAAAGCGAGGCTCGTAATAAAACAGGATTAGGCTCCGCGATGTTCCCAGGAAAATACACTCTATCTGCAATCCCCAGTTTATCAGCCAGCAATTCAAGAGATCGACGCTCTGAACCTTCACCAAGAATAACAAGCGACCAGTCATCATGATTGCATCGAGAAAATGCCTCAAGTAACAAGTCAAAACCCTTTAATCTAATAAGTCGCCCCATTGCAACAACAAATTTAGAGGGCAGCTTAATTGGAAGTTCTTGATTATGCACTTCACCAACGGGTAATGCAGGGTTAGGTATAACATTCAATAAACTATCTGGTACGAAACCAGACAGAACCCATCGCAATTCATTTGTTAAGACGACAACAGCATTAGCCCTTGAATAGATCCATAACCTGAGTTGTCCCCATATTCCTTTGGTGGGCGCTTGACGTGGATCAGTATGCTCTGAGACTATGACTGGAAATACTAGCCCTCTGGTTGCCAACAATGTCATAGTATTATTTCTTGCCATAAAGCTTATGACTACATCTGGCTGTAATTCAACAATTGTTTTACGGACAGCCATAATTCTTTTAAAATTATTCCTTATAGCCTCAATACTGCTACGTGACTTTTTCAGAAGACAAAGGCCAATACGCCTCACATCGGGTTCTAATGTATAAAAATCTGTTTCTACTGAGTCTAAAGTTACGAGAGTCACATCCTCACCCCTGTCAGCCCAATAATTTGCAATTATCGACATAACACGTTCCGCACCACCACATGTCATGGAAGAGATTATTAAGGTAATTTTCATAATATATCCACTCACATATTTATGTGTATAAACTCTTATCAAGACAAGATACACACAAATGAATATTGCATATATATTTATATACGCCCATTGAACATGTAATCTCCATACACAACATTTTCATAAATCTTTTTATCGATTATTCACATATAACTGTTCACTTTCTGAATAATTAATTGCTTTATTATTTGATATAGCAATTAGTGCTATAACCAGTATAAAAGCAGGTGCCTGTAAATTATTATGAGACGTCAGACATGATGCCGAATAAACTGCAAGAGCAACCCTGCCAACATCATCAGTTGTTCGCCACAAAACCACCAGCAACCCAATAAAAATAGCAAGTCTGATCAAGCCCCCTTCAGAAGCCATTCTTAAATATGTATTATGCGTACCAATGACCCAATTTTTATCAACACCCAATCCAGCACCAAATAGTGGATTATCAGCTAAAACATCCCATGCTTTAGCAACCACATCTGCACGCGTAGTAGTAGAGTAGTCAGTAAAAGCTGCACCGCTACCACCAATTCTAGCTAGTGTGCCGGGCGTCAGGTAACTATCTAAACCCGTCATCGTAAAAAATCCAACTGCACCACCAGTCAGCATAGCAAATACCAGAGCACCTGCCAGCAAGCTTAGAGCGGGAAAAATTAGTGGCCTCATTCTACGGCTTATATCAAAAGCTCCAATATAACCTAAACCTGTAATTGCAATTACCCAGAACAACCAAGGCCCACGGCTAAACGTTATGAAAACACCAACCCCAACAAACAAGCAATAAATGACCCTCATATTACGAACAACAACAGGTATACTTAAAACCATAGCAAGTACAAGCATTGCACCAGAAATTGTTGGATTCACATATAGCCCTGCTGCTCTACCAGATACTTTAGACCACGTTGGCATTACAAAATCAATTAAATTCATTGGGACTGATAGTAAAACCACTGATAATAAAGCAATACGAGAAACCCTGACAGCATCGTCCAAAGTAAAAATATAAAACAATGAAAACAATAACAGAACAGCACGAAAGCTTTCAATTAATGCCTGTTTTTCAACATCGCCCTGTGGTGAATATATGTAAGATATGATACTACTTGATAAAAATAACATTAACCAGATTAGTAGATACCTGGAAAATTTGACCGCTTCATTCCTGGATCTTAACGCCATAATAAATAGCGTCATTGAAATAGTAAACAACTGCCAGTGCAGTGGCTTTACTGGAGACATACCATGCTGAAAAAAAAACAAATATGCATAACTGCTAAACAGAAATACAATAAAATAAATATATATTTTGATTAATATCTGCATACAAGTATCTATACTATAGATGGACTACCATTAATGATCACTTGAAGTTTATAATTATCTTTTTTTACATTCGAATTTGTACTTTGATAATAATGCCCCACCAATAAACCATATCAGCGCTTTTTCCAGTATAGATAAACCATGTTTCCACTCTTCATCTAGACGCAACCTGATGTTATTTTTCATGCGTAACCGATTACCAGCAATGGTATGCCCCGCAGTCAACGCACCACCAGTCTCCAACTTTGAGGAAACATCATTGAAATCTAGATTAACCAGCTTACCAATAACCGCAAGAGTGTCCCTTGGGTGTTCTACAAACTCCTCATAACAAATCAATATTGATTTATCAGGG
>JBFHVQ010000141.1:0-4060 GCA_041589455.1 Gammaproteobacteria bacterium
CCAAGGCAACCAGCCGGGTTACCAGTAAGGCGTCCATAGATTTCAGCCATAAATGCCGCCCCCTGCTCGTGTCGGCAGAGAATAAACTGAATTTTTTCAGATTGTTCCAGCGACATCATGAAGTCTGCATTTTCTTCGCCGGGCACGCCAAAAATATATTCGATACCTTCTTCTTCAAGGCATTTGACAAACAGGTCTGATGCTTTCATTTTGTGCATCCATTATTATTTGAGTGAGAGGAATATTCAGAGTGTAGACTATAGAAAATATAATGAGTTCTCTTATGAGTAAAAATCTATCAAACAAAAACCTGATAGCTGGCAAGGTTAAGTGCCAGTGAAAATTTGTTACTGACGTATTCCGGTACCCTTGTTGAGCAAATGCATGGCAAATGAAAATAGCGCAATATTAAATATAAGAATAATTGCAATGGCTGTTACCAGATCGGTATCGGTGGTGCCAATCATGCCAAAGCGGAATGAATTGATCATGTAGAGGATGGGGTTAACGAGTGAGAGTGATTGCCAGAACTCGGGTAGCATTTCTATAGAATAGAAAATACCGCCCAGGTAAGTAAGTGGTGTAAGAACAAAAGTGGGGATGATGCTAATGTCATCAAAACTATTGGCATAGATAGCATTGATCAGGCCGGCAATTGAAAACAGGCTGGCGGTTAAAAAGAAAACAAGCACACTTAAGCTGTAACTGTGTATCTGGATGTCGGAAAAAAACAGCGCAACAATTGTTACAACAATGCCAACTATTACACCTCGTGCAATCCCGCCAGCGACATAGCCAAGTAATATCAGGTAGTTTGGGATGGGAGAAACAAGTAATTCTTCAATCGACTTCTGGAATTTTGCACTGTAAAAAGATGAAACAACATTGCCGTATGAGTTGGTAATAACCGCCATCAGAATCAGGCCGGGGACAATGTAGTCCATATATTTATAGCCATCTATATCACCAATTTGCGAGCCTATAAGATTGCCAAAAATTACAAAATAAAGCGCGGTTGTAATTGCAGGTGGCAGTACGGTCTGTACCCAGATACGAATAAAGCGCAGGTATTCCTTAATGATAATGGTTTTGAGAGCAATGTATTTTTCTGGCCAGGTCATGCCATTGTATCCGTCTTTGAAGTTTGTTCGAGAGTTTCAATGAGTTCGGCATTGTTTCTGTTTTTATCTACCAGGCACATAAATAACTGCTCCAGTCGATTCGTTTTATTACGCATGCTGAGTATATTTATATTTAGTGCGGTTAAAGCCTGGAATACAGAATTAATATCTGAAGCTTTATCGATACTGACCTCAAGCGTGCTCTCATCAGCGACCTGTAAATTAAAGCTGGCCAGATCGCCCTGGTTAATAATACTGGTATCAGCCAGTGGTTCTTGCAGGTAGAGAATGAAGGTTTCCATGTTAAGCTGATTGAGCAGGGATTTCATACTGGTGTGTTCGATTGTGCATCCATGGTCAATAATGGCGATGTTTTTACACAGGCTCTCTGCTTCTTCAAGATAATGGGTCGTGAGGATGATGGTTGTTCCCTGCTGGTTAATTTTACTCAGGAACTGCCACATAGAACGACGAATTTCGATATCGACACCGGCGGTTGGTTCATCAAGTATCAACAGTCTGGGTTGATGAATCAGTGCACGAGCAATCATCAGCCTGCGCTTCATTCCACCGGATAACTCACGTGCCATGACATGCCGCTTGTCCCATAACTCGAGCTGTTTCAGGTAAGTTTCTGCGCGTTCATAGGCAAGGTCACGGGGTATTCCATAGTAGCCACCCTGGTTGACGAGAATTTCCACGACCAGCTCAAACTGGTTGAAATTAAATTCCTGGGGCACCAGGCCGATGCAGGATTTTGCCTGGGTGAGTTCGTTGTCGAAGTCATGGCCAAATACACGTACGCTGCCGGATGACTTGTTTACCAGGCCCGAAATAATGCCAATGGTGGTGGACTTACCCGCGCCGTTTGGCCCAAGTAGTGCGAAAAAGTCGCCTTCCTCTACCTTCAGGTTTACACCTTTTAATGCACGGGTGCCATTCCTGTATGTTTTCTGTAGATCATTAATCTCGAGGGCATACATAAACAGGCGCGTCTCCAGTGTTAGGATGGCTTAAATTAAGTGATTGATTATATACGAAAAACTATAGATATTTTATCTATATATTGAATTCTGGACAAAATAATCATACGATTGTCTGATACTGTCTTCACACAGTAACATGCCGCAGGGCTGACTGTGAACCCTGAAGGCAGGTTTGAGCTAGAATTTAATTAACAGTCTTATGAACAGGCAGGGTTATGGGATCTAAAGGATCTGCAAATCGTCAACGGATCGTCGATGCAGCTGACCATTTATTTTACTCACGTGGCTACAACCAGACCTCATTCAGTGATATTTCTGATGAGACAGGTATTCCCCGGGGTAATTTTTATTACTATTTTAAAACCAAGGAAGATATTCTTTCTGCGGTGGTTGATGCGCGCCTGCATGAATTCAGGGCCATGCTGGATAGCTGTGAGAAATCATCTGGTGATGCATTGCAGCGACTGCAGGCCTTTGTTCAGTTCCCCCTGCAGAAGCAGACAGAAGTCTTACGCTACGGCTGCCCAATTGGTAGCTTAAGTTCAGAGCTGGTGAAGGACCAGAACACCGATATTTCATCACAGCGACTGACAGCGGTATTTGACCTGTTAAAAGACTGGATTAAACAACAGCTGCAGCAGCTGGGACAGCTTGAACGTGCAGATGAAATCGCCATGGACTTACTTGCTAAAATGCAGGGAGTCATTATTCTGGCCAATGTATACAGCGATGCAGAATATCTGCACAGGGGAATTGCTGATGTGCAGGACTGGCTTAAGCAGAGAATAACCAGTTAACGAGTCTCACTATGTCACAAGATCAACAGTACAACGACCCCTATGTGGAACGCTTCAAGCTGGGGCGTTTTGAATCCCTGTTACGCTGGGAACAGCTCGAGGCGTTCTGGCAAAATCTCAGGCCGCAGATAGACGATAGCTGGTATGTTTATGCTATCGGCGAGGAAGCGCCAACCGAACCGAGCAGCAAGCAGCATGTGCTTAATTTCATTGATGAGATTGACCAGCTACTACACAAAGAACACGATGAAGATTACTGTGGCATCGTCTATGCTGATAATCACCAGGCGCCGGATTTCATTAAAATATTTGATCCACACAACCTCGGTGTTAGCTGTGGCTTTAGTGAGAACCCGCCATTACCCGGCTGGGTCATGTCAAAAATGAAACCCGTCAATCTGCAGGACGCACTGCAACCTGCGAATAATCGTCGCAGATGGTGGCAAAAACTTTTTGACTAGCGTTACCGGTCTGGTTATAGAAAACCTACCAGCTCTGCATGCAACCCATAACTACTTACCGATCGTAGCAGTTCCTTCGGGGTTGTCGTATCTTTATCATATTCAACGATCATCAGGTGTGGCTGCGTGTCATGATAGCCCAGCCCAACAACGCCTTTCTGTTCACGCATCTTGCGCTCAAGTGCGGATTGCTCCTGACTAGACAGCTCTTCATCAATGTGCAGCATTATGTCTGACATACTGATATTCATAATGATCTCCTGCAAAGTAGACTGCGCTTATTAAAGTCTATGCAGGAACATCGGGTGACGCCAAGAAAATTTACTGATATGCACACAGCGGGATAAATAAAATTAATGTGTTACGGGTTAAATTCCCCTGCGTAATGAACTTATCACGCAAAGGAATTTTTATTACAGGAGTTAATCCATAAAGCGGCGACGTAGTAAGTAGTCGACACTTGCACGCCCAGCACCAAAAAATAGTAGCGGTAATAACATAATGAAATAGGTGGCCGCAAACTCAATGCCATTTTTCAGGATGGTAATACCACCGGCACCTGTCAACCAGTCATAATTTCCATATTCCTGTAACAGACTTCGTGCTGCATCGCGTCGTTCAACTGCCTGCTCAATCAGGTCTGTTCTCCATTCCCAGGGAACGGTGAGTGTTGTTTCTGGCAGTGCATGCCAGCC
>JBFHVQ010000142.1:0-4039 GCA_041589455.1 Gammaproteobacteria bacterium
GCCTTAAATGGAACAAGTTATAAGGTTTGATTAGAGTCTTCGAGGAAACTGGTACGGAAATATTCGTATTGAGAAGCATAAAGCAGATGAAAACGTGAATGGACACAAATGAACGCAAATAAAAAAACAGTACAAAGGATCACTTGCTCATGTTTCTGCTCGGTTAACAGCAGTAACATGACCTGGAAAAAACTGCCAAAACTAAAACTACCTGGACTCTAGTAACGCCTCAACGGATATATCATTAAGCCCCGAGCGTAAAACCGTTAACGCGAATAAACGCCAATTTACGCAAATAAAAGCGCTGTTTTTCTGGCTATCCAGGCAGAAGCGAAGTCTCTTTTTCAGCACTTATCCAGCGGTGACAGATCTTTAGCTCTGTCACCTGTCGTTGCGACCACTCAGGCCAGAGCGTAGTCTCATCACCAGCCCAAACGCCACTCACAAGCCTTAATCAATGCTTCCAACTATCATATTTCTGCTCCCACTCCCAGGCATGCCGAATAATGGTTTCAAGATCGGCAAACGCTGGTTTCCAGCCCAGTTCTTTCTGGAGTAACGTGGAATCAGCCACCAGACGCGCCGGATCACCGGCACGGCGCTCACCATAAACCACAGTAAAATCATTGCCTGTCACTTTTTTAGCGGCATCGATCACTTCTTTAATCGAATAGCCCTGACCATTACCCATGTTATAGGCACGGCTCTCGCCACCCGCCACCAGATGCTCAAGCCCCTGCAAGTGAGCGGTGCACAGATCGTTTATATGGATATAGTCTCGTACGCAGGTACCATCTGGCGTGTCATAGTCAGTACCAAATACTGTAATATTTTCTCGTCGACCAGAGGCTGCCTGTAGCACTAGCGGTACCAGGTGAGTTTCTGGCAAGTGCCTTTCTCCCAGTTCACCCTCAGGGTCCGCTCCAGCGGCATTAAAATACCGCAAACAAACTGACTTAAGTCCGTAAGCATGGTCAAAGTCAGCCAGAATTTGCTCAACCATCAATTTACTGTGACCATAAGGGTTAATGGGCTTCTGTGGGTGCTTTTCATCAATAGGCGTGTATTCCGGTTCGCCGAAGGTGGCCGCTGTAGAAGAGAAGATAAAACACTTTACTCCATGCTCTAACATGGCATCCAGCAGTACCTGGGTATTGGTGACGTTATTTCGGTAATACATCGATGGCTCCTGCACTGACTCACCCACCTGAATATAGGAGGCAAAGTGCATAACACCATCAAACTTATTCTCTGTAAAAATGCGTTTTAACAGGGCCTCATCAGCAATATCACCTTCAATAAAATCGCCGTATTTCACCGCATCTTGATAACCATTTGACAGGTTATCAAGGGTGACCACCTGATGCCCCTTCTGCGACAACATCTTTACCATGTGAGAACCGATGTATCCCGCTCCTCCTACCACCAGGATTTGCATTTTTTTATCCCCTAATACGCGTTTTTATGAAAAAAGCCCTTTAAGAAGGTCAAAAGTATAATTTTAATATCGACCAGTAATGACCAGTTTTCTATGTAATACAGGTCGTGTTCTATACGTGTTTTCAAACAAGTATCACCACGCCAGCCATGTATTTGCGCCCACCCGGTGATGCCCGCCTTCACCATATGCTTTTGCATATAGCCTGGAATCTCATGTTTGAACTTTTCAACAAACTCCGCACGCTCAGGTCTTGGTCCTACAATAGACATGTCACCCTTGAGGACATTTATGAACTGAGGCAGCTCATCCAGGCTGGTTTTTCTGAGAAATTGCCCAAATTTAGTCACGTCCTTGTTTTTAGCATTACCCCATACTACGCCATCCTCCTCACTGGAGACATTCATCGATCTAAATTTAAGCATAGAAAATGTTTTACCATTCCAGCTTATTCTCTCCTGCCTGTAAAATATCGGGCCCTGGGAGGTTAACTTAATTCCCAATGCAATCAGTAACATCAATGGTGAAATAGCGATTAAAATACCGAGCGACAGCACCCTGTCCTCTATTTCTTTGATGAGCTTGTTCCCCAGTGTGTCCATGGGTGAAACCGACAGGTTAACCGCAGGCAGACCAGCGATCTCAGTCATTGAGTGATGCAGCAAAGAAAAGCCAAAAATATCAGGTATTAGTTTAATGTTAACAGCATGATGAGAAATATCGCTCATCAGCTGCCTCATTCTTAGCTCTTCCCTGAGAGGCAGGGCAAGCCAGATTTCATCAATATCATGACTCGACAGGTAGTCATCAATAGCATCAAGGTCACCCAGTATTTCGACTCCACCCAAGGTGGTATTTTTCAACTTGGGGTTATCATCAAATACCGCTTTAATCCTGTAGCCCATCCAGTGACTGCTATTCACCTGAGTCGTTGCTTTATTTCCTAACTCACCCGCACCAACGAGAACAACTCGGCGTATATTCCGGCCTTTTGATCGCTGATATTGTAAAAAGCCATAGATCGCAATGCGCATCGACAATAACATGGCCAGACCCAGCACACCCCAGTAGCCTAGCCATAAGCGTGAAAATGAATCGCTCAACTTAAAAGCAAAGAGCAGCACAATGACGATTAACAAAACCGCCATCCAGGCCCAGATAACCGCTTTGGCCTGCTTGGTGAGTGACTGTCCTCGCCATGATCCATAAAGGTCAAATAGAGGAAATATGGTAGAGACACAGAAAAAAACAAACATGGCCAATAACTTATAGTTATTAACAACGATGATTTCTGTGCTATCACTAAATCGGAATTTAAGCTCAAATGCAATATAAGCCGCAAGCAGAACAACCAGAGGGTCGCTTAGCCTCGAGAAAAAATTAAAAAAACCTGAATAATTTTTAAATAATGACTTATTGAACACAGTATACAACTTCGAGCTAATTAAGCTTCTGATTATAGTTTTTTTTCTGTAAATTTAATAGGTTGTAACCAAGAAACACTCTCACAGAATAGACAATACGCCTGGTCAGCCTTTACTGAACCAGAAACCCCGATGCATGCTCAAAAAATATTTCAGCTTACGCGGCAATATTGCTTCTTTTAAGCCTGCCCGGTAACCAGCATATTTAAAAAGTGTTTTTAAAAATGCGTAGGGTATCAAATACAAATACCTCGGAAACATTAATCGCAGCTCCGATACCACCGATCTGAGGCCTTCGCCTTCTGCCACACCAAAACGTTTCCTGATCCAGTCCTGTCTTGTATGAAATACACCAATATCAAAATAGCGTTTAAACTCTTCCATCAAAGTATAATTATGAGAGTGAAATACTACTGAACTAGCACAGTAGCCAACTTTCTTACCAGCCAATATCAACTTTGCAGCCACATAACTATCTTCAGCGAGAATAACATCTTCTGGAAAGCCACCCACAGATAATAGGTCATCTTTGCGATAAGCAGCAAAAGAATTTGATAAAAAGACTGTTTTTATTCCGCAGCGGGGAATATCAGCCTCAGAATATACATAAGACTCATCTTTGTAATTATATTGCCGTGCATGTATAGCCAAAATATCAGCATCATCATGGGGTAATTGTTTGCCGTATACAGCTGAAGCCCCAGAATCATCCAAAAAGTCTACAAGCTGTTCTATAGACGTATCAGATGCCAGAATTGCATCTTGCGTCATAAATATAACGACATCCAGACCCTTGAGCAATGACAGTGCTCGGTTTCTGGTCCCTCCATGATTAAACTCAGAACGATTAATTTTGACACAATTAATACCATAACTTTCAGCAAGTGCTACGGTATTATCATCAGACATCGAATCAATCACGAGAATCTGATCGAGTGAAAAAGTTTGCTCTTTTAATGCGTCCAACCACGTTGACCATCGTTCGCCAGCATTAAGCGTTGGCACACATAAACCCACTTTCAATTTAATCATCTATAGGTAAACCAGGACACTTCCAAAATTAGAGAAATATATAAAATCGTAATTGATGAATTTGAATAAAATCGATTCATTTTTGCATGATAAACCCGAAACTCTGCCACGTTACCCGACATCATAATATAGAATAAGGTGAAGA
>JBFHVQ010000143.1:0-4016 GCA_041589455.1 Gammaproteobacteria bacterium
AGCGTATCGGTTCAAAGTTTTGCCTGGAGCAAATCTTAACAGGGTGATGTTTTTTATCACCCTGGCCCGAAGGGTGAGGGCACGGATAGCCCGAATAAAGAGAGCCGGGAGCGATTTTTAACGTGGTGGAAGCTTTTCTCCACCACGGCCCGAAGGGTAATTAATTTAAAATCATCATTTACCAAGTATTTTCTGCATTTCTTTATTCAGTTCAGTAAAGCCTTCTTCCAGGTTGGCGCATGCTGCAGCGGCTAATTGTGCACTTGATGCATTTTTCATGGATGTCTGGTTTAATTTTTCCAGGTCTACATTTTCTTCACTGAGAAGTATCATCTCTTCATCACTACCATCCAGAATTGCCACATTTTTCTCGATGACATCATCGACGATGTTTTTAAATCGATTCACTTCATTGACAGATCGCTCAACTGGGTTGATGATATTTTTATATAACAGAATAAGTAAGCTGGTGAAGCCTATTAAAAATACCAGGGATATAGAGATCAGAAGATTTTTTCTTGATTCGCTAGCCAGTGCTTCTACACTGGAGATAGGTATATCTACTCGCAAAGCGCCCATTAGCTGATGCAGTTGCCACTGTTTGCCTTGCTCAATACCCTGTTGCTGACGTAGTTTTAAAATTTCTGGCTGATTTTCATAGTCATTATGGCAGCTAACACATGATTGAGCAGAGGCGGGGTCTGCGCGCATATAACGTAGCATCTTTTGACCATCAACCATTTCGACTCGACTAACTGGCTGCCAGTTATATCCAGTAGTGGTTGGCTTTTGTGCGAATTGAGCATCCTGATCTTTTAGTTGCTTCCAGGCCCAGTGATCGAAATCATTATGCAGGCCCTGATCCATATTTAAGTTCCATTCACTCACCAGTGAATAGCGATACAGGCCTTTAGATTGTTTATCGACTTTTTTTGCAACAGTACGGATAAACTGTGCTGGTAACATAATGAATCCCACCTGCTCATGGGAGGTTCTCGATGCGCCTGTACCATCCACTACCAGTTTACCAACGAGCTTGTCAGTATATACCTCGCGATCTATGAGTATTTGTGTGGTGACAATATTGGCAATTCGATTGGCTTCAAGATTAATTAATTCATCGCTGCTTTTTTCTAATAACCAGAAGCTTATAGTTCCAATTGCTATTGCCATGATAATAAAAATAACAAGAAATTTTTGCTTAATGCCCATTTTATTGCCTCACTGTTATTTTGTTATCGAATCAAGTAGTGTTCGAAATTCAGCGATAGTTGATTTGTCACCACGTAAAATAACAATTCCTTCAAGGTTTTTTTTAAACGCTGCACACTGATCAGCTGTAAATGTGTCTTCGTCACTATTATTCATTTTTAGTAATCGGCCGAGATTCAATACTGCCTGGTCTTCAGGAACACTTCCTGCAGTTACCAAAATATCAATTACTCGAGTGTATAAGGCATTTGGCATTTATCCTCCCTCATTTGTTATATATGGATAAATTGTGAAGGTTTATTAGTTAATTAGTGTAGGAGAAAAATACAAATATTGTGATTAATTGTTATTACAGTTCAGCCTTCAGACTTTATTTGTTTAGCTCTCAGATGGGCATGCGGTAGTGTCTAAAGTGGGAATTAGTAGTGATTGGTTTAAATAGGTAGATCTTGAGATTATTGTTAGTTGTTTAAAAAATCACCAGAAAATACCTCTTCTCAATTAATGTTGACCAACATCAATCTTCAGTAATTAATAAAATACTAACATATCATGACAGATTCGTGACTCGTTACCTGACAGGGTAACTAACAATAATTGATATAGGGGCTCACTTTATGAGATTCAAAATTCAACCCGTTCTATTAGGTATTTTAACTGCAGTCGCTAGCCCGCTTGCGGTGCAGGCGGATACGCTTGAAGAAGCCTTTGCCAGTGGTAAGGCGACACTGGATGTACGATTACGCTATGAAGCGGTTGATGATGGCAACACAGCGACTAAAGATGCGGATGCCTACACAATGCGTACTCGTCTTGGCTACACAACGGGTAGTTATAACGGTATTACCGCCCATGCGGATTATGTTGTGGTGCATACCGGAGGTGACTTTGGTGGTGATTTTGCCGGGGTTGCGGATCCTAAAATCGAAGAGCTGAACCAGGCCTGGTTCGCCTATAGCGGCATTGAAAACAATACCTTCAAGCTGGGGCGCCAGCGTGTCATCCTCGATAATGCCCGTTTTGTGGGTAATGTCGGCTGGAGACAGAATGAGCAGACTTATGATGCGTTTGCGTATATCAACACTAGTCTGGCTGATACCACTATTTTATTAGCCAATGTACAACAGGTTAACAGCATATTTGGTACTTCTATCAACACTAGCACTAATCTGTTAAATGTGGCTTTTGATAAGACACCTGTCGGTAAAGTAACCGCTTATGCATATACCATTGACCTGGATGACAGCGCAGCGCTTGATTCGATGACTTTGGGTGCAAGGGTCAAAGGCAGTATGGATAACCTGCTATACACCGTTGAGTTAGCGCAACAGTCGGATTATGCCGATAACACTGATTTCAGCGCTAATTACTCTCTGTTAGAGCTGGGTTACAAAATGGATGATATTACCTTTTCAATCGCCAATGAAACCCTGGGTTCTGACGACGGTACTGCTGCCGTACAAACTTTACTGGCAACCAAGCATGCATTTAATGGCTGGGCGGATAAGTTTTTAACCACACCAGCTGCTGGCTTGAATGACATGTATATTAAAGTAGCCACTAAGGTTGCTGGTGTTAAAGTCGCGGCGGTTTATCATGATTTTTCTGCAGATGAAGGCAATGCTGATTATGGTACTGAACTGGATCTGGTCGCCAGTAAGTCCATAGGTAAAAATATGAAGGCAATGCTTAAATATGCAGACTACAGTGCAGATGATTTTTCAACAGATACCCAGAAAATCTGGTTATCGCTGGATGCTAAATTTGCGCAATAACAGGCAATACGCTTAAAAGACTCCTGTGTGTTTACGGGCCTTCTTCAAGGCCCGTTTCTTTTTATACTATAATGTGTTTGTGTGATAAATCACTTCATAGTATGAGTGATATCTATATTATTAGTTCTTATTTCCGGAAACTTCTAATTACAGCGCTATAATCAACTTAATAATGGCGTCAAGTTAGCCAAGTATAAATGATTGTACTTAGAAGGTGTGATGTGATTACAGGTGTAGAATGAAAGAGATTCATATAACGACAAGCACAATAACTCTCTATTTTTAACATTTTCTAACAGTCTAGGTTAAAATACTCCTTTATAATGCATGCAATGAAATTTTCAACTAATCAACGTATAACAATGTTCTAATGGACATTCGAAGGAAAATAGCAAAATGAAGAATAAAACTACTCTTGCTTCAATCGTAATTCTTGGCAGCTTATTCAGCGCTAGTGCAAATGCAGGAAAAAGCATTGGTTACTGGTACGATACATCTGGTGATATTGTACGTAATAACTTTGGCGAATGCTGGCGCACAATTGACTGGTCTACCAGCAATGCACTTCCAGAATGTGAAGGCAAAAAGGCTGTTGCAAAAGTGGATGGTGATGCAGATAAAGATGGTATTGCAGATGGTAAAGATCAGTGTCCTTCAACGCCAGCTGGAGCAGCAGTAGATAGCAAAGGTTGTGAAAAAGATACAGATGGTGATGGTGTTGTAGATAGCAAGGATCAATGCCCAGGAACAGCATCTGGAACGAGTGTTAACGCTAAAGGTTGTGAAGTTTTTAAAGACAGTGATGGTGACGGAATCGTTGATGCGAAGGACCAGTGCCCTGATACAGCAAAAGGCATGGTAGTAAACAAGGAAGGTTGTAAGTTAAAAGAAAGCATCAGTCTTGATAATGTTCAGTTTAGAACTGGTACTGCGGATCTAAGTGGTGATAGTCGTTCAACACTGGATGACGTTGCTACAACCCTGAAGAATAACGAGCACCTGAACTTTGAAGTTGCTGGTCACACTGAT
>JBFHVQ010000144.1:0-4016 GCA_041589455.1 Gammaproteobacteria bacterium
ATCGTCATCAATATTTTCGTCATCACCCCACTCCGGATAGTTATCGGTTAAGGTTTTAAGAAAAGCGACAAGATCCATTTCTTCCTCTGTAGTCAACCCCAGGTTACCGAGTTCATCTGTATTCAGGTTGTCGGATATTTCCGGGGCGGCCCAGCCTTCTGACGGGATATCCCTGGTATTATAAAAATGCACGATCTCTTCGAGTGTTGCAAAGAAACCATTGTGTGCGTAAGGCGCGGTAATTGCGATATTACGCAAACTCATGACCTTATGCTTACCTCGCTGGTTAACATCGCCGGTAGTCGCCTCAAGGCCAATATCCGGTACAGGATTACCGGGAATGCTGGTATTGCGAGGTACACCTATATTGTCATATGTAAAATCAGTAAACACTGCCGGGTATGTTTTGCGATCTGGCCCTACCACCGGGTCCATCACATGGCATAACACACACATCGCCTTGCCCTCAAACAACGCCTTACCCCTGGCTTCCGCATCGCTATAGCGAGTTAAGCCTGCTTCTACAAAGTCAAACTTGGATGTGAACGCATTAAATTTCCGTGTGCGTTCAAAGCTGGCGATTGCATCGGCCATCAGGTTATAGGCCATATAAACTGATTCAGGCGCATCATCGTCTGATGGTGCCATTGGATTAGATGGAACTGCGTCTAAATCAAAGCCATAGACATCAGCAAATGCCCTGACATAATCATTATTTTGCTTGAGGACCGTAACCACAGACCAGCGACTGGGCATGGCCATTTCTACAGGGTTCAGGAACGGCCCCTTAGCCTGTTCTTCCAGAGTTGCAGCACGGCCATTCCAGAACTGTCCACCGACCCATAAACCTTCTGCATCATCAAAGAAGAACGTTGGGCTGAATGCAGCATACCCGGCGCTTGGAGAATTCAAACCACCGGTACGACCTTCAATAGAACCTTTGGATACCGGCGTACCCGTCGCTACATTTTCAGGGTCAACGAAGCCCGGTGCAGGCGTTTCCTTATCACCAAATAGCTCAATGGTAGAAAGGCTATGACAGGACTCGCATGACTGGTTTTTATTAATGGATAGATCAGTATCACGATACAGATCACGCCCCAGCTTCTGCTCGGCATTAAGTTTTTCGGCCTGTACCCCTGAAGATATAATTAATGAAACTCCCACCACGCAGATTGATTTCAGAATAGAAAATGGTTTCTTATTATACGTTCGCTTATTCATTTTATTGTTCTCCGTCCATTAGTAAATTACTGGCACAATGAATTAGACGCAAACTGACAGTATAGAAATACCACAACAATCTAAAAATAATACAGTCTAATTCTTATATGCCATCGAAGTTTAATGACACATGTAATCGCAAGAATGCTAGATGACATCTTCTGGGGGAGAATAAGCCAAGGTTAAAATAGCTAATCAAGCTTTAACAGGGGAATTTTTCCTGAATAAAAATAGACAACCTGGGGACAATATACTTAATTGCGCTGGTTTATGAAAAACACATGAAACAGGTGTAATACCTCTGGGTTTTCCGTACCCCCATATCACTACAAAGTTTACAGAATCTGTAATCTATGTGAAAATAATCACCTTCTTTTCACGGATGAGATTCAGGTAATGACAAACATCGTCTATCAATCCCTCAATTCAAACTCAAGCACCAGCCATGGTATTAGTGCGAGCAATTCCCAGTTTTTTACACGTAAAACCCACGATCGCCTTGCCTCTGTAGACGAAAAATGGATGTTAAATTTACCGACGACCGAAGCAGCCGAGCCAGATGTACCTGTGCACGGACCTGCCGAGCTTATTCCATCTGCACCTGGCGGGTTTATGGCCAAACAGCAGCACGACAATGAAGAATTCCTTTCACTGGTTAAAGGTAAAGCAGAGCAGATTCACCAGCAGGCCATGCGTGAACTCGGGGCTCCTCTTGACGTGCTGGTTTTTGGAGAACTTGATGGCGCCAACCCTGAGTGGAATCCTTTACAAAGTAGCTCTGGCACGTTTACAAATAGCAGCTTTACAGGCAAAGCCTGCAATGCATTCAGTGTTTGCAAGATAAAAACACAGTACGAGCACATTGCAGAAGGAACAGGCTGGATAGCGATTAAAATTAACAACATTATCGCCGTGTTTGTTCATGTGCCTAACTCCATTGCCAAAAGCCAGTCATCGGCCATTACCTTTTACCAGAAAATAAACACCGCTGTTCTTCAGGCTGGTAAAGGCGCTATTGATATTATTATGGGAGATACTAACCAGGGCTCTGCAGATTTCACCCAGAATGTTGTAAGCAAGGGTTTAAATACACCTTTTTATAATGCGCACCAGGGGAGTTCCATTGCACCTGTCGACGCTTACCAGCAGACATTTGGCGGCACCAATAGCACTGCCAGTATGAAATACGATATTGCGGTTTATAACCCCGCGACAGTTCGAATAAACAGGTTTATTTATCTGAGTCAGGCAACTTCAACTCACCATAACGGCGCTAATCATGCTGCTGCTGTGACAGACCATATGGGAATGGGCGTAAGCCTGCAAAGTATTTGATTGAGGGGCTATCACCAGTTTAATTGCTACTCATTAGTGATTCTTACATCGCCTCCTGCATTTACAGCGCCATCTCGGCTGTTATATGCGACTAAAATGCGGTGTATCCCTTGTTAATTCCGTTTTACGTCTAAGCCACTAACAGTATTAATTGGGGGTCTGAACCTCCCCCAGTTTAACGGACACTTTTAATCCGAGGCAATAGCCTCAGAATGGAGTGTCCCATGACAAGTAAACGTAGACCCTATAAAACCTATCCAAAAGAGTTTAAGCTAGAAGCCTTGCGACTGATGGCAGAATCTGGCAGGTCAGCCAGTGAAATTGCCATGCAATTAGGCATACGACGCAATCAACTCTACAAGTGGAAAGAACAGATGGAAAAGAAAGGTGAAGTCGCTTCAGCGAAGAAAGGACGTCCCAAGAAGGAAGATCAGAGTGAAACAGCCAGATTACGAGCTGAAAACAAACGCCTGAAAGAGGAGAATGAGATCCTAAAAAAGGCCGCCGTATTCTTTGCGAAGGAACTGGATTGAAGTACGAATTTATTCGTGCTCATCGCAAGGAATACAAGCTGATCAGACTGTGTAGTGCGCTGGGGGTATCTACAAGTGGCTACTATGACTGGCTTGACCGTCCGGAGAGTGCGCGGAGCCTGGAGAACAGGCGACTAACAGAGCTGATACGTCACTCCCATATGCGTTCAAGGGAGGTATATGGATCACCTAAGATCCATAAAGACTTACAGGAACAGGGAGAAGACTGCAGTGAAAAGCGTGTTGCCCGGTTGATGCAAAAGGCGGATATACAGTCAAAAATAGCACACAAGTTTGTGATTACAACGAACTCGAAAAACACCCAGCAGCCAGCCCCAGACAGGTTAAAAAGGCGTTTTGTTGTAGATAGGAAAGATGAAGCCTGGGTGTCTGATACCACGTTTATCGCAACACGCGAAGGCTGGCTCTACCTGGCTGTGATATTAGATCTGTTCTCCCGGCAGGTGATTGGATGGGCGATGAACAGCAGAAACAACACAGAACTCGTGCAGGATGCATTAACCATGGCCATCTGGCGCAGGGGCAAGGTTAAAGATGTGATTGTTCACTCAGATCAGGGAAGCACCTATGCGTCAGGAGATTATCAGAAACAACTGAAAGATCACAGCCTACGTTGCAGTATGAGCCGTAAAGGTGAGTGCCTGGATAACGCAGTCGCCGAAAGCTTCTTTGGCAGCCTGAAGAATGAACTGGTGTATCACGAAGATTACAGAACCAGAGCAGACGCTCGACAAAGTATATTTGAATACATCGAGGTGTTTTACAACCGACAACGCAGACATGCTTTTTTAAACTACCTGACACCGGTAGAATATGAAGAAAAACATGCCTGCATTTAAATCGTCCGTTTTATTGGGGGAAGCTCAGAATAAGAATTCCAATAATCATTAAATGCATTTTCGC
>JBFHVQ010000145.1:0-4010 GCA_041589455.1 Gammaproteobacteria bacterium
AATACTAATTACCTTAATAGATCCATTTTAAGGTAAAGGGTTCAATCAACACTTAATGACACTTCAATTACATCTAAGCTGTTAAAGCAGACAGTCAATAAAATCCTGCTTTTATCAAAAAGAACAAACTAAAAGTAAAGGTAACCAGGGGATACGGGATAGGTGTATTGATGACTAAGACGATCATCGTCTAAGAATGAGTAGAGAGGTAGTTGAATATGCATTCAAATAAAAAAGCAATTATTGAACGCATATTCAATAATTGTTAAGATGCCGGCAGAACTGACGGAAACACCGCATGGCCAGGCCACATACATACAATAGACAACACGTTCTTGAAGCTGCGATGCAGCTATTCTGGTATAAAGGATATGAAGGCACCTCTGTAAAGGATCTGGTCGACGCGACCGGATTGCAGCCAGGAAGCCTATATAGTGCGTTTGAGAATAAACGGCAGTTATTCTGTGAGTCACTTGAATTGTACTTCGAACTGCTTTACGCAGAAGTAAAGGGAGCACTGGAGGCAGAAACATCAGCTGAAAAACGCATACGTACCCTGTTTGACAAAGTAGTTATGGGATATTTGATGTCGACAGAGAATAAAAGTTGCTTACTGGTTAATACCCTGCTCGAAATACCCTTCGATGAGAAAGAAATTCGCAGCAGGATTAGCAGTATGTTTAATAAAATTGAAAAAGAGATCTGCAATGTACTCGGTGAAGCCAGAATACAGGGCAGCCTTAAACCCGGGATATCACCCGAGATCATGTCTAAAACACTGATGAGTAATATTTTTGGAATGGAGGTTTATAGCCATATGAGCCAGGATGAGAACGAACTTAAGCAGATAATGAATAATCTGATGTGTATCTTCGAAATTAACTGATACGGGAGAATTTAATGGAATATAAGCCTTAAAATATTGTTAAAATACGATTTCCTGAAATGAAGACCTTCTCAACACTGAGCCATTCCTCTGATAGCGAATCCAGAAATAAACATGAATAACCCTATCCTTGATATCACAGACCTTCCAAAATTTTCCGAGATACAGGTGAAAGATATAGAGCCTGCCATTGAACAAGTACTAAAAGAAAACAGGAAAAAACTGGAAATTTTGCTGAAGAGCAAATACAGACACTGGAAAGATTTCATAAGTGAGCTGGAGCAGATGGAGAACAGGCTATCAAGAATATGGTCACCGATTAGTCATCTTAATTCCGTAAAAAATAGTGATGAGTTAAGAAAGGCCCATGATAATTGCTTATCGAAACTAAGCAGCTATTCGACAGAGCTATCACAGAACAGTGAATTGTTTGCAGCATACAATAACATCAGGGAGAGTGCTGAATTTAACAATCTAGACTCTACTAACCAGAAAGTAATAGAGAACGCGTTACTGCAATTCAAGATGAATGGAGTCGCTCTAAACGAAGCAGACAAAAACAAATTTAAACAAATTAAGACCAGGCTATCTGAGTTGAAATCTAAATTCGAACAGAATGTATTAGATGCAACCCAGGCATTCAGAATTCATATCGAGGACAAGTCAGAATTAGATGGGTTACCTGATTTTGTACGGGACATGGCAGAACAGGCAGCAAAAGAAGAAGAGCTTGAAGGCTGGTTATTTACCCTTGATGCGCCATCGTATATTTCAGTGATGACCTATTCCAGCATTCGCCAGTTCAGGGAAGAGATGTATACGGCATATACGACACGTGCCTCAGAATTAGGTCCTAATGCTGGAGAATATGATAACACAGAGATAATGCTGGAAATTCTTGAGGCTAGAAAAGAAATGGCGAATATACTGGGCTACAGTAATTATGCCGAAGTATCTATAGCTGATAAAATGGCTGAAAACACAAGTGATGTTCTAGGCTTTCTTAATGACCTGGTCGAAAAATCAAGACCACAGGCAAAACAGGAATTCGAAGCGCTTAAAAAATATGCGAAAAAATCATGTGGAATTCATAAGTTAGAAGCCTGGGATATAATGTATGTATCAGAAAAGCTGAAACAGAAAGAATATGGAATTAGCCAGGAAGAATTAAAACCCTATTTCCCAGCACCAAAGGTTTTGCAGGGATTATTTGAAATAGTAAACAGGCTGTATGGAATATCGATCAGCGAAATAAAGAATGTTGATGTATGGCACGAAGATGTAAAACTATTTGAAATAAAAGATAATGAAGGTGATATCAGGGGAAAATTCTACCTGGATTTATATGCAAGAAACAATAAACGCGGCGGTGCCTGGATGGATGAATGCATTGGTCGAATGAAATGCGGAGATAAAGTACAGATTCCAGTCGCTTACCTGACCTGTAATTTAACACCACCCGTAAATGGTAAACCAGCATTATTAAATCATGATGAAGTCACAACGCTTTTTCATGAATTTGGGCATGGTTTACAACACATGTTAACAAAAATAGATTGCCTGTTCGTATCAGGTATAACTGGTGTTGAATGGGATGCCGTAGAATTACCCAGTCAGTTTATGGAAAACTGGTGCTGGGAAAAAGAAGGACTAGAAGGCATTAGTGAACATGTAGATACAGGTGAAGTGTTACCTGAAAATCTTTACAAAAAGCTTATAAAAGCAAAAAACTTTCAATCTGCAATGATGATGGTAAGGCAACTTGAATTTGCATTATTTGACTTCAGCCTGCATATGGATTTTGGTACAGATAAATTTACAAATATACAGGCCATGATCGATGAGTTAAGAAAGAAAGTAGCAGTCATAATTCCTCCTGGATTTAACAGATTTCAACACAGCTTTACACATATATTTGCTGGGGGTTACGCCGCAGGCTACTACAGTTACAAATGGGCTGAAGTTCTTTCCGCTGATGCTTACTCAAAATTTGAAGAAAATGGAATATTTGACAGAGCGACTGGTGAGCAATTCCTAAAATGTATTCTGGAAACAGGAGGATCGAAGAAGGCTCTGGAATTATTCAGGTGTTTTATGAGCAGAGATCCAGCAATAGATGCATTATTAAGGCATAGTGGTTTATCTACGAATCAGGTATAGATAAATAGCTAGTAAAGAATCATCATAGATGTCCACTTAATATGCAGCGATGTAAGGTGATACGAATAGAGCTTTGAAAATGAAAAAAATAGTAATAACAATTATCAGTATGTTCCTTCTAGTAGTAATGAATGCATGCTCACTGTCTATTGATGCATTCTCTAATAATCTTGATAAAGCAATAAGAACAAGCAATGATCCAGCAACTATAGCACAGGCATTGCCAGCATATATATTGCTCCTGGATAGCCTGATCGAAAGTGACCCTGAAGATGAAGAAACACTCAAAGCATCTGCGGATCTGTTAAATGCTTACAGTGGTTTAATTTCAATAGAATATGAGTTATCAGATTCTGATGAAAATGCAGATAGGATTCAAAATCGATTGAGAAAAATGACAGAGAAGTCGATGGAAAGAGCAAGCAGTGCTATCTGCTACTATGAAAGCCGATATTGTAATGTAACAAAAGAGAGTTATAACGAATTAGTTGAAAATCTAAAGACTGCAGATGAAGATGAAGTTCAATATTTGTTTAGTCTAGCACAATCGTGGACTGGTAAATTGCAAGCTAACAGAGAAGACTGGAATGTGACGGCAAAAATACCACAGATAAAACATATATTTGAAGTGATTATTCAGCTTGAGCCAGACTACCAACAGGGTTCAGCATATATGTATCTTGGTGTTTTAAATAGCCTGATTCCGAAGACACTGGGCGGAAAACCAGAAACAGGTAAACAGTACTTCGAAAAAGCAATTTCAGTAAGTAAACAGAATAATTTGATGGCTAAAGTACTATTTGCAGAATATTATGCGCGTCTTGTTTTTGACCAGGAACTACATGATGGTTTACTTAAGGAAGTCGAAGAAGACACACAAACCGAAAAACAATACAGCTTAATGAATACACTTGCTAAATTGAAAGCGAAGCAATTAATAAATTCAGGTACAGATTATTTTTAA
>JBFHVQ010000146.1:0-3991 GCA_041589455.1 Gammaproteobacteria bacterium
AGAAATGGAAAGCACAAACAAATCTAGACTATTAGCTGAAGTCAGCCACGACATCCAACAACCATTAATCACCCAGGATTTGTTACTTGAACATCTTATTACAACAACGAAAAACGATGAAGTCAATAAAACGGTCAGCAGACTAATTACAAACGCAAAAGCGATTCGCTCGATTTTTGATCAATTAATTGAACTATCACGATTTGATTTGGAAAACATAAAACCTAATATAAAACCTGTCTCACTAAAAACCATCCAATCCAGTATTAACAATCTTTTTTCAGAGCACGCAAAGGCTAAAAACATAAGCATAACCACCAATCTCAACTCAAGATGCATTATGACCGACAGACATCTTATCGAAAGAGCCCTGTATAATATTATAGCTAACGCGATCAAGTACACCGATCATGGCCATATTAGCATTACAGATAGTCTCGAAAACAACATGGTCACAATAAAAATATCTGACACGGGAATTGGCATACCTCACAATGAAATAAAATATATTTTTAACGAGTTTTATAGAAGTAGAAATGCAAAAACAAGATCAGATGGATGCGGGCTAGGACTATCTATTACAAAACGTATTTGCGACCTCTTAGAATATGAAATTAACGTTATTTCTGAAACAAGTAAGGGTAGCTGTTTTATCCTATCCATACCTCTAAACACATCACCTATGCAAGCCCATACTTGACAGCAACCTGGCTTGCCTGAGTTCTATTACTGACATTTAAGGTACGAAATATTGAAACCGTATGAGTCCTGACAGTTGCAACTGATATATCAAGATGACGTGCTATTTCTTTATTAGAAGCGCCTTGAATCATCATTTTAAGAACATCTTTTTCACGCCTGGTCAAGGCATACCCCTCATCACATTCTGGCGCCTCATTTTTTCCAAAACCATCAACATATATATGCTGCATAGCGGATAATACATTAAGAGGAATATATACCCCACCCTCAATTATAAGATCAATCGCTCGCTTCAAAATCCCGGACGTCAAGGACTTTGGTATAAACCCTTGCAAGCCAGAATCAAGTATTTTAAACATAACCTGAACAGAATCTATACCAGAGACAACCGCAATTTTTATATCAGAATATTCACGCCGTAGATCAAGAACACCTTTCAAGCCATTTGCATCTGGCATATCCAGATCGATCAATATTAAGCTGATATCTTCATGCTGATCACACAGATAATAAACTTCTTCATAGTTTTTCGCCTCGAGAATTAGACAACTGAATTGATCACATAAATACTGTGATATACCAGCCCTGAATAGCTCATGATCATCTGCAACTATAATTTTCATTATCCCTTATCTCGTTGAAGCAAGTATTTGTATTATTCTCTTCCTACATCAAACAAGCGATTTTTTGTTTGCTGCTCATAAATATACCCATGAAGCAATATTCGTGTGGCATCATCCAGCTCATTAAACATCACACCATAACGCCGCATGGAATGATCCTCTCCCTCTTCAGGTGGCATGTCACCTACATTTTTGATACTGGCTTCAATCGACACATCTGATTCGGTTTGCGCAAACGGCAGCTTGAATTTTATCAATATCTTTTTATCTACATCACCCAGACTTTGCTCACACACCAGCAACGCACCGGTAACACTGATATTGCGAACCATACTGATTATTTGTTTACCATCACCACCAACAATCTGTGTTCGGGCTTCGATAAACGCCTTAACACGCTCCGCCTGACGCACGGATACCGTTTCTATGTCTTCCGGGTATGACAGCACCATATGATTAAATGGCTTGCTATGCACTGCCCGAATATCTGCCATAAAGCCATATATATCCTTACCGGACATGAAGCGTATCGCACAACGTCCGCCTACAACGACATTAACTGGCAGCCCATTGATGACAGGTGTGCTGATAAAAACCGCTTTACCTGGCAGCAATCCAATATAGGGTACTTCGAAGCGCTTCTTTTTCGAGCTATTGATAAGCTCAAGATTAACCGTCACACCAGGTCTGATATTGATTTCATCCATACACTAAGATCCCTTTTAATTCGAACCGAACAGTTAGGACTGTTATTACAAACGCCATTACCAATACAGAATAGATGCTATTCAGAGCATATCAACTTACTTTCGCGATTTAGATACACCGTCTTTCATATACTAAACTATTGAACTTAATAGTAATATTCATGAAATATAGAATATCTGAGGTTCTTCCAGCGAACTATTTATCCATACCCACTGTAAAACCAACCTGCACATCAGAATTATTGATTTTCAGAAAATCCCTACAAATCACTTCGATATAACAGTTAAGATGCTATCTACTGGAATAAAAAGAATAATTCAGGGATTTTAAATGCTCAAACAAACATCTACTGCAATCAGCCTGTTGGCACTCTCTACACTCACAATCAGCCAGGCTCAGGCATCCTATGTTAGGGCATTTGCAGGCGCCACAATAGGAGGCAACCCGCCGCCCGATGGAACGCTTGTTACTTATGATTCAAGTGATGGCAACAGCCCTTCTCCCTTGATCGCGACTGCACACACTCAACAGCCAGCACAAGCCCATGCTGTCACAGGCCTGGGCTATGGTCATGGTGCTGGCTCCCTATCGGAGCGCTATTCACACCTGAATATCGATAGCTTCTTCAGGATTGATAACCTGACACTCAGTTACGTAGGCACAGGTACAGCTGAGAGCACAATTACAGGTAATATTCACCTGTCTTATGCTTCAAGCATGACTTCGGGGCATGCGCCTGGTTCTACATTCACTCTTAAAATGGATACACCTGCCGGTTATCGAACTCAAAGCTTCACAGGTTACGACATTGACGGCAATACAGGTGTATGGTCTCAGGGATACAACTTTACTGTTGGGTCAACCTTTAGCTTATCTGCTGGTGCTGAACTTTCCATAGCAACGGCCTGGGATGGTAGTACAGGTACTGTAATACCTGCTACAGGTAGTTATAGTATTTTCCTGGGTGGCTCACCGGTATTCAACCTGCCTGACGGCTACGTCGTTAACTCCGCCGATGGCACCATCGTCGACAACTATTTCACAGGCCCATCCAGCCACACCGTTGTACCTGTTCCAGCCGCCGCCTGGTTATTTGGCTCTGGCCTTCTCAGCCTGATCGGCTTTGCAAGGCGTAAGAAAGCACATATATAATCATAAAAACGAAAAAGACGGCAATTAAGCAAGGCGTTAACTTGGTCTGTTGATGCATTGTAAATAAAAGACTGAAGCCCCTATCCTGTATGGATTGGGGCTTTTTTATGTCTTAGAAGATATCTCAGAGAGGCTTATAATACTGATTAGTGCTATTACCAAACTTGACCAAGCCTCATCCCTGAAGGCTTTAATCGGCGAGATAACGCCTTTGAAAGTCACTGGATTCCCGCTAATAGCATGCGGGAATGGCAAAGTCGGGACTGTTTATAAAGTGAACTCTAAATCTTTATATTTGCGTTTATTCGCGTTCATTTGCGTTTTCTTCTGCTTTTAGCTTTTCAACACTTTAAGTAAACCCTTTGGCAATTAAGCCGCCTTTTCGTATCTAGAAGTTGAAGTCAGTACAAAACTCGATAACTTAGCGCCTTTTGTATTGCGCTCGCGCTGGAATCACATTACGAATACCGCCACTGGGGTTTTCAACATCGCCCTTATAGCGAGGCAACAATATGACATGCAGATGATCAATACTGCGTCCAGCTTCACGCCCATCATTATTACCCAGTGTGTAGGCATTAGGCTGATTCCCTAGGAACGGTAATTTCAAAACGGTTTCAATATGATCCGTTGGACGCCCCTGTACTTCATCACGGGTGAGCATTTGCTCGTAAAGAGCTTTCATATCGGTACTTTCAACAACCTGTTTCACAGCATAGATCGCATCGAAGTAATCATCGTGCTCCGCCTGATCGAGACTAAAGATTGATGCCACATGGCGCTTAGGCAAAATCAGCGCATGCCCA
>JBFHVQ010000147.1:0-3963 GCA_041589455.1 Gammaproteobacteria bacterium
CACACAGAAAGCTGCCAATCAGTAAGAATAGAGCGCTAGTCACCTGCATCAATGTATCTATCATTTTTTCTGCTGCTCACTTTCTTTGTAGATGAAGTTATCTGTGTAACGTAATACACCAATCACACTAATAAAATTGATAAGCGCGTAGACGATTGCTATATCCAGAAATTCAGGGCGCCCCATTACAAAACCGAGTAATGAAATAAGCAGCACGGTCTTGGTGCCAAACATATTCACGGCAAGTACACGGTCGTAGAGTGTAGGTCCGATAACGGCACGTATAATCGCCATAATCATGACAACAAGAATGGCCAGGGTTGCGGCTAATAACATTAGTTTTCCAGTTGTGTGACTCGTTTATCCATTTCACCAGCTTCCAGTTCTTCTATAGATTCCAGCACCAGGGCATGAATCAGAAACTGATCGTCTTTAAGGTCTACTGTTACAGTGCCTGGAGTCAGTGTAATGGAGTTTGCGTATATAACTTTGCCGATTTCTGTTTTCTGGGTGGCTGTAATCGTAGCAAAACCGGGTGATATGGATTTATTGCCAAGCCAGATATGTTTTACAACCAGTAAATTGGCAAGAAAAATTTCTTTGATAAGCCAGGCATAGTAGGCAGGCATTTTGTGTGTCAGGTGTAGCGGCTGGGCCTCGTGATCGACCACGTCCATTCGATGGGCTATGTACACAACGAGAAGGATAGAAATAGCCCCAAGCGATGAAATCAGCACAGTATAGTGACCTGAATTTGCCAGCCAGAATACAGCTAAAGTCAGGGACAGCATAAGAGTATGTCGCATTAGCCTGTTACTTATGTGAGCGCTAAATTATTAGTCTGGAATGCGCGCTATTTAAAGTCAAAATGAATATACATCATAGGGTTATAGAGTTCAATTTTGTAAATCTATGATTCGTTAAAAACTCATATACAATATAGCCGAAATTACCGAAAAATAGTAATTAATGATAGTAAATTAATGCTGCTGTGAATAATTCTATATAAAGGCGGTATTAATACGGTCTTGCCAGTGAACTGCAAATTTTTTGTTACCCGCGGTTTAAGGAGTATCTTAATCTGTGCTGTACATCTTAAGGGCAATAGAATGATGTTATGTATAGATAATCAGGTGTTTTGATTTATCAGGCTGGTTATTGCTTCACGTGGATGTCTACAGGTCAATGGCAGGCATTACACGAATTAGATCTGGAAATGGAGTATCTTTTTATCAGTAACCACATTTTAAGCAGTTAACGACTGTGTCGAGTAACTGGTAGACGGCTTGTCTGGGCTGCGCGGGGCTGGTTTTTGAGATAATCCGGGCCATTAACAGACTGAACCTCTGTAAAGTATATGGAAATGTTTAATAATATTATTATATAGTTCGCTCCATTCGATCTTATCGGGTAATCAGGGGGGGGCAGCTAAAATTACTGGAGATACCTCTAGCCTCTGAGTGAACCTGATAAGCCCATTACGGGCACCGGGCATCTGAACAGAGATAACCAGAGTGTTGTTACCCAGCAATTAATACCGCCTTCTACGGGGGTTGAAAATGGCGATGTGAGTATCGTTTTAGTCATATTCACGCGCATTGTGTATAAGAATCAGGAAAATATATGAGTGAGCAAATTACTAAACCAGTAAAGCCAGCAGCCAAAGGTGTTTTTCAGGCGCCGTGGGAAAAGTCCTTCGATAAAATCCTCACGCCATTTGAGGAGTTTATCCACCAGCAGACAACCAGTGGTTTGCTGCTAATGAGCATGGCTGTGCTTGCATTGATACTCGCTAATGGGCCGTTGGCTGAGAGTTATGCCCATATTATGCATACCCCGCTCAGCATCGGTGCCGGCAGCTGGTTATTGCAGATGAGCCTGCATCATTTTATCAATGACGGGCTGATGGCTTTATTCTTCTTTATTGTTGGCCTGGAATTGAAGCGGGAAATACTGGTGGGGGAACTGGCCTGCCTGCGAAATGCGGTATTGCCTATCGGAGCAGCCATCGGCGGTATGCTGGTACCGGCCCTTATATACTTCATGGTTAACCCGGAAGGTGATGCGGCCCGTGGCTGGGGCATTCCCATGGCCACCGATATTGCCTTTGCCATTGGTGCACTGGCCTTGCTGGCCAGCCGGGTTCCCAAGGCGTTGATTACCTTTCTTGTTGCGCTGGCAATTGTGGATGACCTGGGCGCCGTTATCGTAATAGCCGTTTTTTATACCGACACCATTGCATTAGGCCCACTGGCCACCGCAGCCGGTCTTTTTGGTGTGCTCCTGATGCTGAATATGGGCGGTATCCGCAAGACGACCCCTTATGTCATTGTTGCTGGGTTACTCTGGTATGCGCTGTTGCAATCCGGGGTTCATGCAACCCTGGCCGGTGTGTTGGGAGCCCTGTCTGTGCCAGCAATCCCCAAATACAAACCTGAGCTGTTCAGTGAGCATGTTAAAGAGCTGATGGAGCGATTTGATGAAAGTCACGAGCCTGGCACCAGTATTATGACGAATGATAAATTGCGTGCTGTGGTACAGACGCTGGAAAATGGCGTGCATAGCGTTGAGGCGCCGCTTCAGAGACTGGAGCATACATGGCATATGCCAGTGGCCTTTTTGGTGATACCCATATTTGCCCTTGCCAATGCTGGCATCCCTGTAGAGGTGAGTGCACTGGCAGAGACCATGAGTGATCCGGTGTTGCTCGGTGTCCTGCTGGGCCTGGTTCTGGGTAAGTTTATCGGTATTACCGGTGTCAGCTGGCTATTGCTGAAACTGAATCTGGCAGCGTTACCGAAAGACACCCGTTTCACCCAGATTGCAGGCGTGTCATTACTCGCCGGAATTGGGTTTACCATGTCGATATTTGTTGCTGAGCTAGGCTTTGCCGGCCAGCCTGAGTATCTGCTGATGGCGAAAACGGGAGTGCTTGCGGCTTCCCTGGTGTCTGGTATTGCCGGTTTTATCTGGCTCTATATGGTGAGTACACCAGCGGATACTACAGACCAGGCCTGAGTTTAACAGGCCTGGCAGGTCAGGTTTATTGAGATCGACTGGGTGTTTTTAGAGCAAGAGCGGGCGCTGGGCTTCACAGCCAGCATAGATGTTTCGGCATAAGTTTTAATGCAGGCAAATTTCGACAGGGTATTCGCTAACTGATATATTACAAACACATGTTCTAAATAAGTGCTGGCTCGACCTGCCATGCCAGACGGTTTATTAAGGTAAATTTAATGAAAAGGCTGTCCAGAAATCTGAAGCGAATACTTTCCGCACTAGCGTATGAAGATGCCGGTGAATTTATGCCCCTGAAAAGAAAGAAAGCATTTCTAGATTCCGGTTCCGGTCATGTGCCCACACATACACCCGTGTACTCATCTATTAAAGCTTCTCATACACACAAGGGTAAACCACAGACTGCAGTTATATTTGATGGTCATGCTTCTGGTCAGGTCATGAGCTACCTGTTGAAAACGCCGTATATCTTTAATACCGAAATTATTATCCTGGCCCATGGAAAAGATGAACAGCTGGAAAATAAGGTCACTGAATTAAGTCAGAAACTAATAGAAGCCGGGCGCAATAATACGGTGAGTTATTTACTGGAGGATATGGCTGACGCCTTCCAGGAATTCTGTAATGATAACCCTGATCTACAATTCCTGGTTGCTCCAAAAGATGACATGCTCGCTAAAGAAATCATAGAAAACCCAGAATTCCATAGTCACTCTCATGAGATTCCTCTCATCCTTATACAGGATGTTGACAGGAAACCGGAAACCATGGAAAGCGCCGTATAAAGCAGCATTTTTACATCGATTCCTGCAACATAGTCCATCATTTTTATTTGCTCTTAATGGGGCTGGTTCATGAGTATTAAAATTTTCAAGGATAATGTATTCCCCAGGCATGTTTCAGACCTGATGAACCTGATGCACATGGTGGTGTTTAATGGTACAG
>JBFHVQ010000148.1:0-3855 GCA_041589455.1 Gammaproteobacteria bacterium
ACATTTTCATAATCAGTATTCATACCACCGTTGCCGTATGCCGCAATACCAACAGCCGTCGTGCTATCCAGCATCCAGTTATAACCAAAGTGCGGGATAAAGAATTCTGTATGCGAACTTTCAAAGGTACCTGCTTCCAGCGGGAAACAGTCCGAACCTGGGCAGCCACCTCCTGGAGGACCTGGCACCCAGGACGAAGTATCAGAAACTGAATACTGGCGATTAGGGCTGAATAATGCACCGCCTATATCCATACGCTCACCAACTTTAACCAGACCTGCCGGGTTAGTTGCTGATGAGAGAGAATCTTGTGAATATGCCACACCAGCACCCGCCAGACCTTTCTCTGCTGTGCTGTAACCGTGTGCAAAATAACCGTTTGTTGCAAATGCTGATGATGACGCGAAAACGCCTGAAATCGATAGGGCTATTAAGGACTTCTTAATACCTCGAGACATAACTGTGATCCTCAATTCTATATGCGCTATATATGCGCATGTTTATTATTTGGCACCACTCCAGATACCGGACAAATTGCGAGCCCTTGCTGGCGAGAAACCTTCTCAAAACCTATATATAAAGTCAATGAAATATAGACACAAATACAGGTTTTTACTGCATTTTTATGGAATTATGTGCAATAGACTCAGTTTTTTCTTAAAAAACACCAATGTATAATAATGCAATAATATACTAACAATCTAATTAATTGTTCTTATTACTTTATCTTTTACCCTGCTTTTTTCTTATCCCCATATGTTGTTTCCAACTTTACGCTCCGGCACCAAGATTCCAATATAAACAGAATTAGCCCTAAAATCGGCACTGACTCCACTAGCCTGAGGTGCAACTCTATTTTGATTATGCATAAAAAAAGCCTGTAAGCTTACTCACAGGCTTTTTCAAGAACCAACATCGAACGACTCAGGCAACCAACGGCATACCTTTTTGAGCCCAGGCGATAATTCCACCACGCAGGTTATAAACATTATCAAAACCCTGCTGGGCCATAAAACCGACACCCTGCGCAGAACGCGCTCCACTTCGGCAGTACAGTACTGTTAATTCATCTGTCGCTATTTCATTCAACCTGGCTGGCAAAGTATGCAACGGCAGCTTTTCCGCATTGGGAATCATGCCCTGGGCCATTTCCTGGACACCACGAACATCGATCAGACGAATTTTCTTACCATCATTTATATGAGACTGCAGTGTCTCTACATCCATTTCTTTGATTCCGAACATTTAGCGCTTACCTATATTAGATGTTAATGATATTTCAATTGTAACTTATTTACCGGCGTTTGGGGAGTCGTCACCCTCAATAAATTAGCATGCACTTATATACTGCCACCGCCCAGAAACAACCTCTATACTCTTTATTATTTCTATTATTTACAATAACTTAACAAGATATTCAACATAAAATCACAAGCTGGTCATTAGCCATTTATCATGTATGTTAAAAAAAACTTATAGTAAGACTTGCCTTTTATTCGTATTCGAATGTAAGGTTAAAGTTTAAAAACTAATACGATCGACTAACTTTTAATAGCAATTTGGTTTTTGCGGCAGCAATTTGGCGTTAATAGCATCAGCGAACCCAGCTACCCAGCCAATAAATGAGGAGATATTTCAATGAGCAATCCAAAGCTGACTATCATCGCAACTAAAGGCACACTAGACTGGGCATACCCCCCCTACATCCTGGCTAGCACTGCAGCTGCACTGGGTATGGAATCTTCAGTTTTCTTTACATTCTACGGCTTGAACCTGCTGCTAAAAGACACTAGCGCACTGAAAGTAACCCCAACGGGCAACCCTTCAATGCCAATGAAAATGCCAATGGGCCCACAATGGTTAAGAAAAATAGACTTTGGTCCCAAGGTTCCTAACATAATGTGGAATATTCCTTTCATGGACAGCATTGCAACAACACTGATGAAAAAAACGATCTCTAACTGTGGTGTTGCAACTATCGACGAACTGCGCGATCTATGTCAGGAAGCTGAAGTTAAGTTCCTTGCTTGCCAGATGACTGTTGAACTGTTTGGTTACAACCATGACCAGTTCGTTGATGGTGTAGAGTATGTCGGCGCCGCCACCTACTTCGAAGAGTCATCAGACGCTACACAATCACTGTTTATCTAACCACTCAGTTATCTAAGCAGCTACCAGCATATTTTCCGCTGGTTCAAGAAGCCACCCTGTTCGGGTGGCTTTTTTGTGATGTAAAAAAATAATTGCACTTTTATGTACACTTCATTGTCACAGGTATTAATTACTGCCCCTATAATAATTTGAAACAAACTTTAGCTAATCACCTATGAATTATCTTCGACCTTTACAGGCAGCTTTAATATATCTAGTTACGTTACTTATTTTTCCTGATTTTGCCCAGGCTGAACTACCTGAACTAGGTGACCCCACACGACAAGAGCTCACACCTCAACGTGAGGCAAAAATGGGTAAGGATTTTTACCTGACACTAAAAGCAAACATCCCATTCATCCTTGACCTGGAGGTCAATGATTATATTAACACTCTGGGGCAAAAGTTAATTACTCACAGCAGCAACCCGCAAGGGCACTATAAGTTTTTTGTGGTACACGTACCGAGCATTAATGCCTTTGCAGGGCCTCATGGCTATATTGGATTCCACACAGGTTTAATTATTGAAGCACAAAACGAGAGCGAATTTGCAGGCGTTATGGCCCATGAAATCTCTCACGTTACTCAACGACACCTGGCTCGCCGCATGACAGACAACAATGCCAGCCCCGCGGCCTTCTTTGCGACGATACTGGCTGGCATTCTGGTGGCTTCTCAAAGTCCGGACGCCGGTGCCGCACTAATCTATGGTGGGCAAGCAGCATTAATTCAATCCAGTATCAATTTCACCCGCGCAAATGAACATGAAGCTGACCGTATTGGTATTAACGTTCTTAGACAGGCAGGCATCAACCCTCAGGGAATGGCTGGATTCTTCAGAACCCTCCTGGAACAGGCATCAACTGATAATACATTTGCACGGATGGAGTATTTACGGACACACCCTCTTAACAGCACCCGAGTTGCAGAAGCCAGTAACCGAATCAGCAATAATGATCTGAAACTGCCAGATGACAGCCTGGATTTCCAGCTAACACGCGCCAGGCTAGTGGTTACCACAAGCCAGTCAATTGACGCCTTAATCAAGCGCATCAAAAAGCTAGGAGCAAGTCAGCGTAACCTGCTTTCAGAATACACCCTGGGAATCGCACTACTTAAAAACCACCAAGCTGCAGAAGCGATACAAACACTTCGCCCTCTGAGTCAGAAACAGCGACACCCCTGGCTAAAACTTGCTCTTGCTGATGCTTTGATTGCCAACCGCAATGATGAGGAAGCACTCAAACTGTTACAGCAGCTAAACGCACTGTATCCTGATTATTTGCCCTGCTCGATTCGCCTCGCGAAATTGCAGATTGATCTGCAGCATCCTCAGGAAGCCATTCTGCTACTCAACCAGCAACTAAGAACCCAACGACAGCCTGTGGTATACAACACATTAGCTAAAGCTTATTTTGCAAATGGACAAATTTCTCTAGCTATGGAAGCCACCAGCTATGAATACGAATTAGAAGGTCATCTGAAATTGGCGATACAACAAATAAATAATGCCTTACAACAACCAAAATTAAACAAACATACGATACAACGTCTAGAATCTAGACAGCAGGAATTGTCTGAGCAGATAAAAATTGAGAGAAAATTTTAATATTCTGAATTTCTGATATTGCTTTTATAATTTCAGGTTAGCATGGAGTTTTTACTTGATATCAGCGTTGAAATGGTTATGCTACTTTAACCAGT
>JBFHVQ010000149.1:0-3850 GCA_041589455.1 Gammaproteobacteria bacterium
CTCAAAGGCAGTCAAACAGAGCAAAATCTCAAAGATGCATTCGCAGGTGAATCACAGGCCAATCGTCGTTACCTGTATTTTGCCAGCAAGGCTGACGTAGAAGGTTATAACGATATCTCAGCATTATTCCGCTCTACAGCAGAGGGCGAGACCGGGCACGCACACGGACATCTGGAATACCTGGAGCAATGTGGTGATCCTGCTACAGGCATGCCATTCGGTGGTACAGCAGACAATCTCAAATCTGCAGTTGCAGGCGAAACCCATGAATACACCGACATGTACCCCGGCATGGCAAAAACCGCACGTGATGAAGGCTTTGATGAAATAGCCGACTGGTTTGAAACGCTAGCTAAAGCCGAGCGCTCTCACGCCAATCGCTACCAGAAAGCCCTGGATGAAATGGAGTCGTAATTAGCCACTGGTTGATTAACATTAAATACAGGGACGTATTTTAGTAACGAGCGAATTGATTTCAAAATAATCAATGGAGGCCAGTATGCCCGGCGCAACCCGTGAAGGCAATCTAGAAGCACCGACTCGTCATCCTATCGACTGGAAAAGTGACGAATTTTACAATGAAGACGCATTGTTTAATGAAATGGAACGCGTGTTTGACATCTGCCACGGCTGCAGACGTTGTGTAAGCCTGTGCCAGTCATTCCCGACGCTATTCGACCTGGTTGATGAGTCATCTACATTCGAAGTCGATGGTGTAGACAAACAGGATTACTGGAAAGTCGTAGACCACTGTTACCTGTGTGACCTGTGCTATATGACCAAATGCCCATACACGCCACCACACGAGTGGAACCTGGATTTTCCGCATTTAATGCTGCGTGCAAAATCCTTTAAATTTAAACAGGGCAATACTAAATTACGCGATAAGGTATTAACCAGTACAGATGCCGTCGGTAATCTCGCCGGCATACCCGTGGTGTCATCCATTGTAAATACAGTCAATAAAAATGCTATTGCCAGAAAAGCACTACAGGCCGTTTTAGGTGTGCATGAGCACGCAAAGTTACCCGAATACCACAGCAATACCTTACGCAAACGAATATCTAAAGATAATAAAACAACCAGTATAGAAGCAAAGCCGGCAGGGGAGACAACAGGCAAACTTGCATTATTTACCACCTGTTATATGAACCGCAACGAGCCGGAAATTGGTGATGACTTCATGGTGGTGTGTGAACACAATGGTATACAGGTCACCACGCCACAGGTAGAAAAATGCTGCGGCATGCCAAAACTTGAACTGGGGGATTTTGACTCGGTTGAACAGACAAAGCAGGTGAATATTCCTGAACTCGCACGCCTCGTCGATGAAGGCTATGACCTTACCGCACTAATTCCTTCCTGCGTATTAATGTTTAAACAGGAATTACCACTGATGTATCCGGACGATGAAAACGTACAAAAAGTCAAAGATGCTTTTTATGATCCGTTCGAATACCTGATGATTCGGCATAAACATAATTTACTTAATATTGATTTTAAGCAACCACTGGGTAAAACCGTATACCATGCTGCCTGTCATCAACGCGTACAGAATATAGGTCCAAAGACTAGAGATATTCTTTCGCTGATTCCAGATACAGAGGTACAGGTGATAGAACGCTGTTCAGGACACGACGGAACTTATGCCGTGAAAAAAGAATATCATGATGCTTCTATGAAGATTGTAAAACCTGTCGTTAACCAGCTTATAAAAGCTGAAGCCCAGCATTATGGCAGCGACTGTGCAATGGCCGGACACCATATAGAGAATGGTTTACAAACAGGTGATAAACCCGAACACCCCATTACATTATTACGTAAAGCTTACGCTATTTAATTAACTGAATTATGGAGTTGACTATGGCAAAACTGACCCGTGATAAACTCGATACTCTGGAAACCTATTCTGAAAACAGAAATGCATTCAGGCAGCAGGTGATCGAGCATAAGAAAAACAGACGCGTTGCACTCGGAGAACATGCCAGCCTTTACTTTGAAGATGAAATGACCATGCGTTACCAGGTGCAGGAAATGCTACGCATTGAAAAAATCTTTGAAGCCGATGGTATTCAGGAAGAAATTGAAGTGTACAACCCACTGATTCCAGATGGTAATAACTGGAAAGCAACTTTCATGATTGAATACTCAGATGAATCTGAGCGCAGGCAGGCGCTAGCAAAACTGAAGGGTATAGACAAACATGTCTGGATTAAGGTGGCTGACTGTGATCCTGTTTACCCAATCAGCAATGAAGATCTTGAACGGGAATCTGAAGAAAAAACCGCAGCCGTTCATTTTATGCGTTTTGAGCTTAGCGATGAAATGATATCTAAAGCCAAGAGCGGGCAGCCGATAGCAATGGGAATTGATCACCCGGAATATACGGTAAGTGTTGACGCAATTGCCGATAATATACGCCAGTCACTGGTGGGTGATTTGCATTAGGTATAAAAGCTGATTGTCCGCGAATAAACGTAAACTAACGCTAATAATAAAATTTTAATATAGCTTTGTGCCTACGACACATAAACTAAATATTGGCGTTTATTTGCGTGCATTTATTGACTGGGAACGATGCCGCTCCCTTAGGGCTGCACATTCGTAAATTCAAAGCGCTCCTGTCTCTGCACCAGTTAAACAACATATGATCTAGAGCTTGGCCATTCTCAGACCCGGTAATAACTTATTATTTTGCAAGTAGACTCTTAAATCAAAGCTAGATATCTATGCCTTTAAGAGTCCAGGTACTTCCTGCATCAATTGCATCTGGATGATGTCGGTGTATTTTATATTCAACCGCAGTTAGCTTTTCATCCGGCACATCAACCATCAGTAACAGTTCATTGTGGCTTAATGCATCCTTTAACTGGCTAATGTGAACATGCGGAATATGGCTTGCAAAAAAATTACCCAGCGCAAAGCTGACTATCATAATACCAAGGCAGGCTATAGCTATGAGGTAACTTTCACTAAAAACAGTCATAAAGAATATTGAAAGGCAGATTAAAAACAACACCAGGTTTCCTCGCCAGAAGATATCTTCAACTTTACTGGCACGATCTTCTGCCTGGTTTTTACTGGCAAGAGGCAGAGCTTCGGTTGATAGCCCGTGCTCGGCATAGGCATGTATCTGTTTTTCATTTATTCCCATATCCACCAGCTCATTCACAATCGTCTGGGCTGTTCTGGCATTGGGTAACAAGAAGTTTAATCGGCGAAACATAACGCGCTCCTCAAAAAATAAGGTTAAAACTAGCCTTCAGCTACATAGTCGTCACTGCTATTACCCTTTAATGTGATTTTATGATCATCGTCTCTTTGCCATTCAAGAAATGTATTCATATTGTCTTCGCTGTCAAAATAGATTTCCATACCGTTGTCACCATCACCTTCATAGTGACAGGGGTGACCGGCGATGTCGTCGATTTCATTCAGGCTGATGGGATCTGTTGTAATGCGTATATGCATGATGACCTCCTGGTGATATTCATGATATCTGTTGGGGGAGTTAGGTCTACCTATCATCTATACGCCTCAAGCCAGAATTAAGCAAGTAACTGGCCATTACATTTATTAATAACATGCAGTTACGGATAACTAAAAATTATGATTGAATTTAAATTACAGGGTCGCCAGAAACAACAAAGCCGGGCAGTGCCCGGCTTTGTGTAAGTGTAATTAAAACGCGTCTTATGCGTTTTCTTTACGCTCTTTTGCTTCCTTAATAACTTCTTCAGCAACGCTGTTAGGGCATGGGCTGTAGTGTGAGAACTCCATAGAGAACTGACCACGACCAGAAGTCATTGTACGCAGGTCACCGATGTAACCAAACATTTCACTCAGTGCA
>JBFHVQ010000150.1:0-3777 GCA_041589455.1 Gammaproteobacteria bacterium
AGGTTAAGACAGTTTAACCCCTCAAGTTCATCGTCTAAGTATCGTAATACACCTAATTTTGGTCCACCAGACGGATGGGGGATTATGCAGATAGATCACTGGAATAATTGTAATAATTCTGAGCAACCTGTCTCAACAGAGATTGTTTGGGGCTGGCAGTACAATATTAATGAAGGTGCTCGTATAGCCTCGACCAAAAAATCACGTGCAATCCAGGCGTTTAATGGGATTAAGAGGTATATATTGAAACATTATCCTACAGAGTGGGTTGAGCCGCCTGCTACATTACATCCTGTGGCCAAGAATGATAGCTCTACAGTGTCTGTAACGGGTGATCATATCAATATATGTGCAGTGCAAGGATATAACGGGTTAAGTAGAGTTGCACCGCAATGTATTACAACATCTGCAGGTGTAGATGATTGTAGTGGTGATTCGGTAAATAATGAGAGACGTTATTGTTTGATGTTTAAGCGTGCGACTACACCAAATGGAAAAGGTAGTTGGGAATTCAATAGAAATGTTAATGGTTATGTCTATGAGGTTTTTCATTGATATGAAGTTAAATAATATATTGTATGTTTTGTTTTTTGTGATTTCTAATACAGTCTCGGCTGAGGATGTAATGGACCCGTTAAAGCACTATGCTAAAGGGCTGTATAAAGAAAGCGTGATAACTTATGTTTCTGTTGATCTCGATAAGAATGGTTATAAAGATATTCTTATAATGAATCATGAGGCTTCAGGGTCTAATCAAAGGGGGCTAAATTACTGGTCGCTTTATATGAATACTGGTAATGGTTATACGCGTATTCAAGAGCAGATTTCAATGATGAACTTTGAGGCCCATTTTATAGATGACCTGAATACAAATGGTCTTATTACGTATATTCCTGGTGGTGGGAAGAGGCGAACTAAAATTATTTATTATGTGGATTCTGATAATGGGCTTAAATCCAAAGAGCTTCATGTTGAGTCGGTGAAAGATGGCGAATCATTGGTTGAGGTTGTTAATGAGGTATCCATTGGGGAGCGTGTTGATACTGAGGTGAATCAGAATGTGTCGGTGGATAAAGTGCTGGCTCCGAGTATATATTCAAGGTTAATGAGTAGAAATGATAACCCCTTTGAGCGTTATTTCTTTCATAGGGATCCAGATAGGCCGGGAACTGATTGGCATATCGCGATTGATAAAGAAACCTCTAAAGAGGTGGGTTACTTTAATGTGTTTACAGAGAAGTTCGTACCTTTTGATGATACAGATAGTAAAAAAAAAATAAATAAGATCGAGCAGTATAGTAAAAAACCAGAGTCTTTTGATGGGTTGCCTGAGATAGATGGGAAAGATGTCGTTAATAATGATAAGCAGGATCTTTCAGATGCAGAAGACAGCTATGTGCGGTATATCGTCCTTGCGGTTCTTGTGCTTCTTCTTTCCCTGTTTGTGATTAATTTGAGGCGAAATAGATAAGTTTTACTTTTGGTGTTCGGAATACAACAATAATGAGTGTAACGCATGTTTAATCTTCGACTAAGAATAATGTTTTTGCTGGTATTTATGTTTCAACCAGCTATTGGTACTTCTGGTGTCCTAAAACTAGATGAATCATGCGTTGTAAATATATTAAATCGTACAGTTCAGGTTAATAAGTATGGTAGATTTGCGCTGCCAAATGTTCCATCGTTTATGGGGCAGGTTCGTGCGCGTGCAACCTGTATTAAAAATGGGAAAACAATTACCGGTCAATCTGAATATTTCAGTGTGGTAAATAATGGTAATGTAGATGTAGGAGAGTTTTATACTGATGATGTGGTTGAAACTCCTGTTTCAATCAAATTTTTAGATAAAAGTCCTTTGGTGCTTGAAGGTATTGGATCTACTCATCGTATTGATGTTCTGGCTGAATATAATAATCGTGTTTCGGTTATGCTTAATAATCAGGATGTTAATTTTATTAGTTCTAATCCAGGTGTCGTTTCAGTATCTCTCGATGGTGTTGTTACTTCAATTTCTGCAGGAAGCGTTTTGCTTACAGCCCGAAAGGACGGTGCGGTATCGGTATTTCGTATTATTGTTGGCTCAAGTGGTGATAAAGATAATGACGGTATTCCTGATGAGATTGAGCTACAAAATGGTCTAAATGCTAATGACCCCTCTGATGCATACGAAGATCAGGATAATGATGGTATAAGTGCGCTTGATGAGTATTTGTTAGGGACTGATATTAATAAATCTGATACTGATGGCGATGGAATTGCTGATGGTGAAGAAATTAATGCAGGATCTGATGGATATGTAACAAATCCTTTATTGGTGGATACAGATGATGATGGCTTAAGTGACTCATTAGAGCTGGTTGTTGGGTCAGATCCTTCAGACCCAGCTTCCGCTGGTTATGCAGATGCATTGGTGTCTATAGAGGTTACTCCAGAAACAGGTGTTCTGTTTTATAACACAATTGATTCTGAATCAAGTCTTCAGTTGACTGTAACGGGTCATTTAATAGATGGCTCTACACTGGATTTAACTTCTAGTGCTCGTGGTACAAGCTTTACATCTTCTGATTTGTCAGTTTTAAGTTTTGGTACAGATGAAGGTAAGGTGTTTGCTGGACAGGACGGTGTGGCCAGTATTCTTATATCTAATCAAAATATTAATGTATCTGTAAATCTGGCTGTAGTTAGTTTCGATCCTGTACCTCTTGGTTATATGGAATTGTCATCAAATGCAAATAATGTTGATGTTGCAGGTTCTATTGCATTTGTTGCTACTGATGCTGGCTTGGCAGTTGTGGATTATAGTGATCCAGAATCGCCATATCAATTAGCTTTTTTAACAACTGGTGTAATTGTTAAGGATGTTAAGTATTTTGATGATTATGCTTATTTGTCGACTGCGACGGGTTTGCTCATAGTTGATGTTCGTGATGTGCAGAAACCAACGCTCACTCATTCTATGCAGATTGGTGATGTTAGAGATGTAGCGATTGAAAATGGAATTGCATATGCTGCTGTATCTGACAAAGGCCTTGTTGTAATTGATGTTTCTAATCCTCTTGCTGCAAGTGTCATTGGAGGTGTTGCAACAGGTACGGATGCTGTCTCTGTTGCTGTAGAAAGTGACATGGCTGTCATTATAGATGGTAGTTCTGTTGTGGCAATTGGTGTATCAAATCCAGCTGCGCCTGTTATCTGGGGTGGTGTTGATGTGCCTGGTGCGATGCAGGTTGCAATCAAGGGGCGTCATGCATTCCTTGCGGCTCATTCAGGCTCTTATTATCCAAGTGTAGATTTTAATTTACCAACCTCTCCCGTCGTAAATTCTACGCCTCGTGACTTTATACCATTTGACATTGAGATCAGCGGAGATCATGCTTTTTATGCTGAGCAGATATTTACAAGTGCGATTCCTATAGTCAATATTAAAGATCCAAATAATCCGTTGTATCAAGAGCTTATTGATATGTCAGAGTTTGGTGATTATGACTGCAAAGGGATTGATGCGAATCTAAATTATATATATTGTACAGCTAGAAACAGATTGTATGTTGCTCAATACCGTGAGCTCTCTGATATAGCTGGTATTGCACCAAGTGTTGATTGGCAAAAACCTGCAGTTGGTAATCAATTGTTTCAAAGTAGGCCATACAGAGTATCTGTTGATGCAGTGGATGATGTTCGAGTCGCTACTGTTAATTTTTATGTCAACAACGAGTTAGTACATACTGATGCTGTTGCACCTTATACGTTTGTTTATACTGTACCAGCTGATGCAAC
>JBFHVQ010000151.1:0-3758 GCA_041589455.1 Gammaproteobacteria bacterium
ACAATAGATGGCATTAGCTGTGTCATTGATTCAGGATTAGAAAGATTACTCGATTACAGCCCCGCGTCAGGTATGAACCGATTAATCACACAGAAAATCTCACAGGATTCAGCCGAACAACGAAGTGGTCGTGCCGGACGTCTTTCTGCAGGTATCTGTTACCGTTTATGGACTGCACAGCAACAGGAGCGCTTATCGAAGCATACAACAGCTGAGATACTGCACAGTGACTTAACATCACTGGTACTGGAGCTTGCAAACTGGGGCGTAACAGACATTTACGAGATGCAGTGGATGGACGCACCGCCCATGAGCACCATCGAGCAGGCGAAAACATTACTACAACAACTCAATGCCTTAGATGAAAAAGGGAAAATAACCGATCATGGTCGTGACATGCTGAATCTGGGTACACACCCACGGCTGGCACACATGATATTGTCATCATACACTTTAAAACAGACCTATCATGCCTGCCTGATCGCCAGCCTATTAACAGAAAAAGACATTTTTTCCGGCACAAGCTACAGGAGCTCTGATATACAGGATCGTTTGAATGTCCTACTGCAGATTTCAGACCACTCACATAATCTACAGGCACAGGGCATCGACAGCAAACAGTGCAAACAGATAATAGAAACTGCTAATGATTTTTATAAACGACTCAAACGTACAAGCAAAGATCCTGTTAATAAAGAACCCCCAGACAATACGTTAAGCGGCGTACTGTTGGCGTATGCCTACCCTGATAGAATTGCTAAATACAGACAAGGCAAAGATGCACGCTATTTACTCAGTAGTGGCAAGGGCGCTGTTATACCAGAACATCTACAACAACATATCCATGAATATATCGTTGTTGCCAACCTCGATGCCAGGCACGGCGAGGCCTGTATTTACCTTGCGGCAGATATTAGTGTCGATCAGCTACAGGAATATTTCAGCGACAGCATACAGAACAAAGACATAATTGAATGGGATGCCAGGGCTCAACGAGTCGAGATAAGACAGACCAGTAATATTGGAAAAATCATACTGAGAGAGTCAGCCGGAAACATCAGCGAGAACAAAGCCGCCATACAGGCATGCTTACTTCAGGGCATTAAAACAACGGGTATTAGCTGCCTGAACTGGACACCTAAGGCAACTGCGTTTAAACAACGTGTACAGTGCATTAATTATCATCTCAATAATAACGTAGCATTCAACAGGCAGTATGGTGAAGCGAATCTACCAGACTTGTCAGATAACAACCTGATATGCACGCTTGATGAATGGCTAGCCCCTCACCTGAGCAATGAAAACAGTATTAAACAATGCCAGAAACTCGACCTGTATAGCTTACTTTTAAATCAGCTCAGCTGGGATCAACAACAATTGATCAATCAGTTGGCCCCTGAAAAAATCAGTGTACCCAGCGGCTCATCGGTAAAGCTCGATTACAGCGATCCCGCACAACCTGTCCTTGCCGTGAGATTACAGGAAGTCTTTGGCTTATATGAAACGCCGACCGTAATGCATGGACACTGTAAACTGATGATGCATTTACTGTCCCCTGCACGACACCCAATGCAGGTAACACAGGACCTTAACAGTTTCTGGCACACAACCTATCATGACGTAAAGAAAGATCTCAGGGGAAAATACAAAAAGCATTACTGGCCAGATGACCCATTTACTGCTCAGGCAACAAACAAGACTAAAAAGAATATGAATCGAGGGAAATAATACAGATCTGGACAGAAGGACTTATATAGTTAATGAGCCTGTCGATATGAATCTATGATTACTATTTATCCTCAAGCATCTTCTTCAGATCAGAAAATGGATTATTAGTTGCTTCCTTGTGCTTACTCTCTCCCAGAGTAATTCCATGCTCAGCCAAATACTCCTCATAGCGTTGATGCTCATTATCATGGCAATACAGGCAAAGCAACTCCCAGTTACTTCCATCCTCAGGATTATCGTCATGATCGTGATTAATATGATGAACCGTTAACTCATGCAAGTTAGACCTGTCAAATTCACGACAACAGCGTCCACAGATATGCGGAAAAAGCTTCAAGGCCTTCTCACGATAGCCATGACCACGCTTCTCCGCATCAGCACGTGCTTTGGCAACTACACGGTCTAGCTTGTCGTTATCGATTTTTTTCAATGTTACACTCCATTACATAATAATCATTAAATATAAGTGAGCATTTACACGGGATAAAACGAGTCATGATCAACCCTGTCCCTTATGACATATGCAATAATAATCGCATATAATAGCTTAGTTTACCTATGGTAATTTTACCATCAAAGGACAATTTGAATAGGAATCAATACCATTATAAACAATGACTTAATCAATAAAAACAACATTGAACCTGAAAGGACTGAATAGACTCAGCCCTTTCTATACTTTTCTTATTAATATCTTTATGTTTGAAGTATAGTTTTGCAAGCCCGCAAAATAGCATCAGAGTATCTATTATCTCCCTGTAATATACGCTGATAGAATGTACTCGCAATACAACTACGAACTTGCTGGCTCTCCTGCAGTGAGAATGCATTAACAAATGTAATGACTTCTGATTCATTAAGCACATTTCCAGTCGCATATGGGCGAAGCTGACTATAGAGTTTAAGCGCATCCCATGTTGCCATTGCGGCAGCCTTTGTGTATTCCACCCCCATATCCGGCAATTCTGGATCACCAGCATCTACGCCATATTCCTCCTGTGTATGCCAGATAATGGAATTACATTCATGCGCCTGAAGACGACGTCCTTCATCTTCAAGAGGTGTATGAGATCGAGTTTTATTAATCTTCATACATGCTTGATGAGAATAGGAATCGCCAAGGCTATGCAGATAAATACCCAGTGATATCACGCTGCCTGCAGGTACATAGGAAAAGGTTTCTCCTGTTGCAGCGAAACATGGCGTCGTGATGCCATTATTAGATAGTAAGGCTGCTTCATCTGCATTAAATACCCAGGATTCCATGGAATTTAGTTCAGCTTGAAAATTTACAGTGTTTGCACGACACAAATCATTTTTCTCTGGTAACTCTTGCAGGTTAGAAAAATAATCGCATGTGCCTGCTTCAATCTGATCTGTATGACGATAATGATATTCTGTAACGGGTGATACAGCCTGTCGACGAGGCCAGTGATAGAATGCTGTTTGAGCGACGCTTTCATCCTTGCTGCGTAAAGTGCCAACTACATATAGATTTTCGGTATCATTGATTAGCGTCTGACCAGTCACCGGATGCCTTGCTTCACCAGATGTCAGGGCTTCACAGCGGCTAGTAGCCAGCATTTCGGAGGGAAAGGTATCGGTAGCATGACTGGCTTCAGCTATGAGGGAGGCATCATTCAACAATTCCCCTTTGCTGTCCATTACACCCAGAGTATTACGTTCTGTATAGCCTGCAGCTGCCGCAAGTGTTCGCACCAGTTCGTAATGGAATGTACTGTGTCCACCGCTAACAGAGTGATCATATGAGTCAAGTGGTGGCATATCTTCCGAATATGCGCCTGCTGACTGCATGCTCAGCATACTCAATAAACCCAAACCAGCTACAGAAACCTGCCTTCTATTACTATATTTCATCGTTTTACCTACGTTATATTCAAGATAATATTTTTTATAACGCAGGAGATTTAGATCGGTTGACAGAATTCAGTAAAAAAATCTATTTATTGCATGTCAAGCCCCGACCGCTGCCAGCTTATCGCTGAAAATAGAGAACCCTGCCCACACAT
>JBFHVQ010000152.1:0-3731 GCA_041589455.1 Gammaproteobacteria bacterium
AGGTGTTGATGCACAACCTGCAACCAAGCCGAGTACCAGCATCATGATGAAGAACGGCTTGAGTAGGTAATTGAATTTCATATTAATCGTCTCCGATGACATATTAGAATTTTTTAATTAGTTGAAAACTAGCAACGAGATGCAGTTGTGTCAAGGAAATACCACGTTTGAGTGGTATTGTTAACATCCTGTGTGACACATGTCATCATTTTTGCCACTCGCACTGAAAATACGGTATTCTTCCGTCCCCGAATTATATATTGCTATTGAGGCTTTTAAAATGACTGATTCAGTAATTATTTACCATAACCCTCGTTGCTCCAAGTCTCGCTCAACCTTGCAGCTACTGGAAGACAAGGGCGCCCAGACTGATATCGTCGAATACCTGAAGACGCCGCCCAATAAGCAACAATTAGCGGAGATACTGGATATGCTCGGCCTGGAGCCTCGCCAGCTGATGCGAACCCACGAAACGGAATATAAGGAAAACAACCTGGCCGATGAGTCTCTCAGCCGTGATCAGTTGCTTGACGCTATGATCCGCTTTCCAAAACTCATCGAGCGTCCCATTGTTATTTCACAGGGTAAGGCAGTGATTGGCCGCCCACCGGAAAACGTTCTGGAGATTATATAAAGCATGTCTGAGATACTCGTTCTTTATTATAGCCAGACTGGCACCACCGCTGAAATGGCCAGAGCCATTGCTCATGGCGTCGAGTCTGTTGATGGAATGCAGGCACGACTGCGTACCGTACCCGCCATTTCATCTGTCTGCGAAGCCTCGGAACCTGTCGTCCCTGAGTCTGGTGCGCCATATGCCAGTCTTCAAGACCTGGAAGAATGCTCCGGACTGATACTGGGTAGCCCAACCCACTTTGGCAATATGGCAGCAGCACTGAAACACTTTATTGATGGCAGTGGAAGTCTGTGGATGTCGGGTACCATGATCGATAAGCCTGCCGCGGTATTCACCTCAACTGCAAGCGTACACGGTGGTCAGGAATCGACCTTATTAAGCATGATGCTACCCCTACTTCATCATGGCATGATTCTACTGGGACTTCCTTACAGCGAATCCGCATTGCACCAGACCACTACTGGTGGTACACCCTATGGTGCCAGCCGACTCAACAACAACGATAATGCACCACTGGATGACGACGAAAAAAGCCTGTGCCTTGCACTGGGACGTCGTGTTGCAGAAGTCGCCCGTAAACAGCAGGCAAATAGTTAGCTATGAATAAAATACAAATTTCCAGAAGCTGTACACTTATCGGCTATTTTGGCCTGATGCTATTCATCCCATTATGGCATTTGAAAATTGAGCCCATTCCTGCAGAGTTTATTTCAATGACTTTACTGGTACAGGTGGGCCCCTTGATGTTCGCCCTTCGAGGTATTTTACATGGTCGTGTCTATACTCATGCCTGGTCGATGTATCTCGCGCTTTTCTATTTTATCTGGGGGATCTGGTACGCCGGAGATGCCAGTACTCGTACCTTTGGCGTCATCTTCAGTCTGCTTAGTGTACTGTTTTTTATCGGCGCCATGTTCTATACACGCTTTCAGGGAAAGGCCGAAAACGCCCTACGCGAAGAATCATCAACTGAAGACTGATTTGATTCATGTCAGAATCAGCACTTCATGGTAAGCTAAACTATGTCTGAAAAGCAGTTAGACCGGAGCTAAACATGTACACCCTCAGCGAGTTAAAAAAACAGAACCAGGAAATCAGCGACCTGATTGACGTCATCAGCGTATTGCTTAAAGAGAAATCATTATTTAGCAATCCATATGTCTGTGATCTGGTGACACGATTTAATGAAAAGGTCTGGATGCACCTGGTGTTTGAAGAGAACTCTATCTACTGTGAACTGGTAAAGCACCATAACCCTCAGATCAGTGAAATTGCCAGTGAATTCCATAATAGCGCAAAAGATATCCGTAAGGAATTTTCAGGCTATATGAAACAATGGTGCAAGGCATCTGGCTCAGATCATCACCAGCAGGCTTTCTGCGAACAAACCTCTGTAATGCTCGATAAAATCAAACAACGTATTGATTTTGAAACAAGTAAAATGTTTCCACTGGTGGAAGAAGAACACGCCGCCTGATTATCTGTTAAAAGCTCGTTTATTTAACAAATTTTAGCTAAGCTATAAGCAGGAACCCTTAATCTGGTCACTGCTTATGCAAACTCTTCCCCTTCGAAAATTAATCGCTATTTTTCTCTGGCTAATCTGTTTCACTAGTTATAGCAGCCTTGCGACCGACCTGGAAAAAGAACGTCGCATGTATCAGCAGGTCGCTGACTATGTTATGGACGGAGAGTCACTACTACTAAAAGCCCATGACCATTCCTTCTTCAGTATTTTTATGGAATCAGAAGAGCTGCCAGCCAGAGGCGCGGTTATTATTATGCACGGCCGCGGCTACCACCCTAACTGGCCAGAGCTGGTATACCCCCTGCGCACAGGCCTGACCGAATATGGCTGGCATACCCTTTCAATACAAATGCCTGTTCTGGATAATCAATCCACGTTTTATGATTATCTGGAAATTCTTCATGAAGCCCATCCGCGGATCAATGCCGCTATCGACTTTCTACACAAAAAAAACATTCGCAATATCGCCCTGCTCGCACACAGCTGTAGCGTACACATGGCCGTTGACTGGCTGGAAAAATTTCCTGACAAAGGAGCAAGCGCTTTTATTGGTGTCGGCATGGGGTCAACAGATATAGGCCAACCTATGCTAAAACAGTTCCCTCTGGAGCGTTTTAAAATACCGATACTGGATATTCGTGCTGAAAATGATTACCCGGCGGTGATTCGATTTGCACCAGATCGCTGGAAGCGTATGCAACAGGCTGGCCATAAAAAATCAGAGCAAAGGGTTGTGGAGAATGCGGATCATTACTTTACCGCGCGGGGTGATGCCTTGTTGGTTGAGGTGGCAGACTGGTTAAATAAACTTTAGGGATTTGGAGTTTTGCTGGTTTGCTTTTGACGGGGGAATATGTAGTTATTTGTCTGAAGTTATTTCTTTCAAACTCATGACTAATTAATTTCTGATGTTTTTTGCCCAGTGTTGGTAGTTGATTTCTTAATTAGCATGACATAGTGGTGTTGATATTCTGAATAGCTATCATGTTCTAAACCTTTTGATTTAATAGTGTCACGTCATCCCCGAAGGAATTTGTCGGGGATCCAGTTTTTCTATCAAGTTCATAGTGAAGTTAGTGCCTGATATTTTTGTTTTCGCCTTTATGGCGAGTTACTTTTCTTTCAATAGCAAAAGAAAAGTAACCAAAAGAATGCCACTCCCGATGGCCTTGCCCCTGTAAACAGCCACAGGGGTTCCCGAAAATTGTGCAGAAGATCTGATTGCCTATTGATCCCTGTTATCTCATTATCTTCGTTGCCGGGTCGGGCAGATGCGCCATCCAGGCTTACAGCCCTCAAAATCACATCCCTGTGATTTTGACCCTACAAGTATACAATTTTCGGCAAGACCAAGGGGAGCTTGCTACAAGCTGAACAATGTATTGTACTTTTTTGGCTTACCCGCCTTAGTTTTTTGCTTCTGTCTTTTACTTTTTAACTACGTCATAAAATAACAGTTTTGTCTTCAGAAGCCCCTTCTCGTTCACCAGACAGGCTTTCTACGCAGCACTCGATTTCACAGGGATGTGAAATCGAGTGCTGCTGAGCCTGGATGGCGAATCAGTA
>JBFHVQ010000153.1:0-3596 GCA_041589455.1 Gammaproteobacteria bacterium
CCTGCAGCGCCGCATCCACATCGAGTCGTGCATAGGCATCCAGGACATCATGAACCATTTTGCTTACCTGCTCTCCTAAATGCCGTATACCTGCATACTGTGAATGAAAACGACCATCCTGTTCTGAGATGTGCAGCGCCATTTTGGCTATTTTTTCAGCTTCATCGCCAATACGTTCAAGATCAGTAATCGTTTTTATTACCGCAACTACCATGCGCAAATCTGTCGCTGCTGGCTGGCGTTTCGCGAGGATTCTGGTGCACTCTTCATCTATGTTAACTTCAAGCGCATTCACTTTATGATCTCTCAGGATAACTTTTTCAGCACCGGTTGCATTAGTATCCTGCAATACTTCAATTGCACTTTTGATTTGCTGCTCTACCAGTCCCCCCATTTTCAAAACCTGATTGCGCAGATTTTCCATCTCTTCATCGAATTTCTGAGATATATGCTGACTTGTATTTCCAGTTTCCATATGTGTGCCTCAATAATGTCTAGCCATAACGACCAGTTATATAATCTTCTGTCTGCTTTTTGGATGGGTTTGTGAAAATAGTATTTGTGTCACCAAACTCAACCATATTACCCATATACATAAACGCCGTTTCATCTGAAACACGAGCAGCCTGCTGCATATTATGGGTTACGATAAGAATCGTATACTGAGATTTTAATTCGTAAATTAATTCTTCTATTTTTAGTGTAGAAATAGGATCAAGTGCTGACGCAGGCTCATCCAGTAACAATATTTCTGGCTCAATCGCAATTGCACGTGCGATAACAAGACGTTGCTGCTGACCACCTGACATGCCTAGTGCGCTTTCATCAAGGCGATCTTTAACTTCTTCCCAAAGAGCAGCCCCTTTCAGGGCCCACTCTACTTTTTCTTCAAGTATTCTTCTTTTCTTGATGCCCTGCAAGCGTAAGCCATAAGCTACATTTTCAAAAATACTCATTGGGAAAGGATTTGGCTTCTGGAACACCATTCCTACTCTTTGGCGTAGAGCTGTAACATCAATAGACGGGCCAATAATATTACTGCCATCGAGAACGATCTCACCTTCAACACGTACATTGTCGATCAAATCGTTCATTCGGTTGAAACAGCGTAAAAGTGTTGACTTGCCACAGCCGCTAGGTCCAATGAACGCAGTAACATGATTCTTTTTCATTTCAAAAGTCACGTCATGAAGTGCCTGAGCTTCACCGTAGTATAAGCTCAGGTTGTTTACGTTCAGACAGATCTCTGTATCTTCAACCTTATCCTTGCTGGAAATCACTGAAGTATCGATTGTTGCTGTCATAGATTCACTCATATTAAATATCCTAAACTCTGCTCATGATTAATTATCAAGAGCGCGGTATTTTTCACGTAGTCTGTTTCTTAAGCCGATAGCACTTAAATTCAATGCGATAATTACTACAACCAGTAAGAACGCAGTGGCGTACACCAATGGTCGTGCTGCTTCAACGTTTGGACTCTGGAAACCAACATCATAAATATGGAAACCCAGATGCATAAACTTACGATCTAGATGTAAAAATGGCATATTGCCATCTAGTGGCAAACTGGGAGCAAGCTTAACAACGCCTACCAGCATTAACGGTGCAACCTCACCTGCAGCGCGTGCTACAGCGAGTATTAAACCTGTCATAATAGCCGGGCTTGCCATGGGTAAAACAACCCGCCATAACGTTTCAACCTTGGTTGCACCTAAGGCGAGGCTGCCTTCGCGTAAAGCTCGAGGTATTCTGGACAGGCCCTCTTCAGTTGCAACAATGACCACCGGCAAGGTCAGTAAAGCCAGTGTTAGAGAAGACCAGAGCAAGCCAGGGGTACCGAAAGTGGGTGCAGGTGCGGCTTCAGGATAGAAAATTTCGTCGATTGATCCACCGAGAAAGTAAACAAAAAAACCGAGACCAAACACGCCATAAACAATAGAGGGCACACCCGCCAGATTATTAACCGCGATACGAATGATTCTAATCAATGCACCCTGCCTGGCGTACTCTCGCAGATAAACAGCTGCAATCACACCAAATGGTGTAACCATCACTGACATGAGCAACACCATCATAACGGTACCAAATATAGCCGGAAAAATACCGCCTTCGGTATTGGCTTCACGAGGATCTTCAGTAATGAAATCTGATAACGCACCGAAATAAAAGCCCAGTTTTTCAAGAGAACTCATCTGGTTAGGTTTCCAGGCTTTGACTATTTTTTCTAGCGGAATTGATACTTCACGACCATCCATAATAGTGGCGCGTATAGAATCACGATTGATGTCGGTATAGAGCTTTTCGGTCTGTTTTAAAAGTTCGCCATATTCAGCATTTAACTTGTTACGCTTTTCTTCAATTGACTGCTTCGCCGTATCAGTATACTTATCATCGAGCTCAAGGCTGCGTTGCTTCAGTCTAAGGCGTTCAAGCTGGTAATTGATAGCACCAATTTCACTTTGTTCGAGGTGTAGTATATCTTCACGAATATCAATTACGCGTTGAAGGCGCTCTTCGAACTCTTGCCATAAAGCCTCATTATTCGAAGCTGTAATTTCAATGTCATTTTCATATACAGAGTTAAGATAACCATAAAAATTGCCCCACTCAATACGTTCCAGCACCATAATCTGTTCTGGATAGTCAATTTTATTCAGACCTGTATCAAATATCCATTTGAAGTCGCTACCGAGGTAATCACGATTACCTGTTTTTACCAGGTAACGGGTGACTTCACCTTCAGCACCGTGAAATTCTGGAACAGCACTAGCCTGAAGTGTCTCTTTTTCGATAATTTCGGCGATTACTTTCTGCGTAGAAGTATCGTTTTCAAAATGAAGTTTTGCGACATCTGCAGGCCAGAAATGGCTCATACCGCGCACCATAATCAACAATAGCAAACCAAAAACTGCTACCAGTGCAATGCTAATTGCACCCGCATTCAGCCATATAAATGGTGTACCACTTTTAAACCATTGCTGAATCATAAACCACTATACCTTTTACGTAATCGGTGACGGATCATTTCTGCCATTGTGTTAAAGACAAATGTGAACAGGAACAATATTAATGCAGCAAGGAACAATACTCGATAATGGGTACTGGCAACTTCTGCTTCAGGCACCTCAACTGCAATATTTGCAGCTAATGTGCGCATGCCCTGGAATATGCTCATATCCATTAACGGCGTATTACCTGTAGCCATCAGGACAATCATGGTTTCACCTACAGCACGGCCAAAGCCCATCATGACTGCAGAAAATATACCCGGGCTGGCAGCAGGCAGAATAACAAATACCATGGTCTGCCAGCGCGTTGCTCCCAGGGCCAGTGAACCACGCACCAGGTGTTGCGGGACACTGAAGAGTGCATCTTCCGCAATTGAGAAGATTGTTGGGATAACTGCAAATCCCATAATGATACCGACAACAAGTGAGTTACGCTGGTCGTAGCTCATGCCCCACTCATTACTCAGGTAGCCACGCAGATCACCATTGAAGAACAGGTTTTCAATCGGGCCACTGAGTGCCATAGAAACCCACAGCAGTAATAGAACCACTGGAATCAGGATTAACGCTTCCCAGCCTTCATAA
>JBFHVQ010000154.1:0-3575 GCA_041589455.1 Gammaproteobacteria bacterium
ATTTCGGGTGATTATAAGTAGTAAATATAACAGATGCTTTCATGACTTATTGCACGCCATCATATATATCTTCCAGAATCCTGCACTGCTTACGAACATCAAACATGTTTTCGACACGCAGTCGTCCACGCTCACCAAAAGTCTGTCTCTCACTGCTGTTATCTATAAAAAATGCAATTTTTTCTGCAAGCCCATTAACATCCTTTTCCTTTTCCAGAAACCCTGTAACACCATCGTCTACTCCTTCAGGTATTCCACCACTAGCATACGATACAACTGGGACCTTTAGCGCCTGGGCCTCAAGAAACACCATCGCCAGACCTTCAGCATCACCTGTAGTAGCTGTAATACTCGGAGCCACAAACACCCAGGCTTTTGACATTGCTTCCCTTATCTGTTCCTGGGTTCCTATACCCTTAAACTCAACATTCAGATGATTCTCCATGACAAAATCGTTCAATTCATTATAAAGAGGTCCGTCACCAATAATATTTAGCTTCAACTCTGGATATTTTGCTTTTAATAATTTCATTGCCTGCAGCAGGTAGATACAACCTTTTTTCTCCACCAGCCTGCCAACAAATAAAATCTCGGGGCTTGTCGACTCATCCCTTTCACATGAAAATTTTTCAACATCTATACCAATATGATGCTTAACAATTTTTTCTTCCGGACACCCATTCTCTAATGCACAATTGTAAATATAGTCTGATACGACTATTATTCTATCTACCTGATTAAAAAAATCCTTACGCGATATTCTTAACCACTTTTTCTTTTCTTCTTTTGCAATATCATGACCATGCAAAGTTGTAACCAGAGGTATTGAAAGTTTATTGCGTAGTATTAATGCATCTATACCGTCATTTAGAAAATGGGCATGAATAACACTCGAACCTAGTGCACTAATATCATTATAAAAACGCTTATCAGGGTACCCAATGCGATATAGCAACTTAGAGAACTGATAATTTGCAGAATAATCGCTTAAAACATAACAGTCATTCTCAGGCAACATGCTCTTACCCGTATCATTAACTGAAAAACCTACGTAATCAGCATGATAATGAGGTAATAACCCTCCCTGAGCTGCTATAAATGTTTCAGAATATGGAAGTATGTACTTCCTGAACACCATAACTTTCTTACTCATTTAGCACACACCTCACTAACAGCACACATGATGAGACATCAAATCATCAACTTCTGCAATACTCGAGAAGCCGAGACCATTGATATTTAATTATTCTCCTTATAGCTTTAACTCTATAAGGCCTGACTTTTAATGATCTAAGCCCATATTCAATCGCACTACCAGCATCCCCTGACAAGTAGTAATCTCTGCCAATCAGGTCAAGATATGCTGAATTCAGATCATCATATTTTTGCAAAAACTCTTTATGTTTATTGTATATTTTTCTATGGGCTTTTGCGCCTAGCAAGTGCTCACTCTTATGACTCAATCTTGCATCCTGATGATAAAACCTCATATAGAGCAATTCTTCAAGGGCTTTAAAGACATAACCTCTGGATAGTAATTCAAGAACAAGATCCCTGTCTTCTGAAAACGTAAGCGTCTCGTCAAAACCACCTGCATCTTTTATTACACTGCTTTTTAGAAACATCCCACCAGCACCTATTTTAAGTGCATAATGTAATGGATACCCTTTGACAGAACTTACCAGCCTACGACCTTCTTCTTTCTGAATACCAGAATTATCAATAGAAAATATTTTCTGTCCACACCATACAAAATCTGGCTTATCTGCATCTTCCGTAACAAATGAATATACACGCTCCAGATAGTTGTTACATAGCCGATCATCATCATCGACAAATGCCACATACTTACCTTCAATCTTTCCTAATGCATGATTCCTTGCTGCCGAGACACCCATAACCAGGGTATAGGGAAGATACCTGACTCTTTTATCTTCAAATCCTTCTACAACGGATTTCGCTGATGCATTTTCATTCTGATCGACTACAACAATCTCAAACTCAGCACCCTTTTGACATAAAATACTCACCAGGCACTGCTTTAGAAAGTCATTCCTCCTGTATGTCGGTACGATGAATGAAACCTCAGGTTTCGGCATCTCATTCATGCGCATCTTCTTTTACTGATAGATTTGCCATCACCATCGCATTAAGCATGACAAACATAAGTAAAAGAACCTTACCTTCCATTACAGCATCTGTTAACGAGAAAACTGCATAAAATGTTATCAATTGCATTCCGAAAAATGCATAGAATTTTGTTTGCCTGTCACTGCTATCCCTTAATCGCAATATATAATATCTAAGAAGAAGAACTAATATTGCAATATATATGACAAGTCCGGGAACTCCCTTTGACGCCATCTCAGAGAAGAACTGATTGTGTGGGTGATAAAAACTGTAGGCTGATCTGTGAACAGTATTCTGCCTGGATATATCCCTGGCTGCAGACTCATATCCTCCTAGACCGACCCCAAACATGGGATTCTCTTTCAAAATCAGATAACTTGCTTTCCACATCTCCAGCCTTGTACCTAGCGAAGTCCCCCTGACTTTATCTTTAACATTTTCACTGTTGTAATAAGCAACAAGATTTTTCTTTGTTACATACACTCTTTCCTGAACTGGCTTTATGAAATAGGAAAGTAAAACACTACAGATTAGCAACAGGAGAATAATAACTTTTCTAAACACAGTAAGAGCAGAAGGATAAAACATAAGCCATAACACTGGCATTAGAATAAGCGCTATCCAGACACCTCGCGCCTGGCTATATACAATACCAACCGCCAGAAAAAGCACAAGCAATAGCGCCAGAATCTTTTCGTATATATTTTTCCTGAAAATAAATACATAGCTAATAATGAAGCTTAAAAATATTAGTGCTATTGAGCCAAACTGAATTGGGTGCATCCCTCCTTTCAATCGATAGCGTCCTATATCCAGTAAACTGGCATATTTATACTGTATAATTTCATACGCTCCCATTACCAACAGCACAACCGATGATATTAAAAAAACATTAATATAGTACTTTATGGGGAAATTTAGATATTTCAAAAGCAGGAAGGCAAAAGGCAGCACCATAATAAATATTTGCCGATTCCATAAAAACCTGCTTCCTCTGCCAGGACTACCATTCACCAGGAATGTCAGCACTGCCCAACCGGCAAACAGTATTATTAGCAGTAAAATTATTTTTTCGTTTTTATCGAGAGATAGTATTAAACGCCATTTGAATACAACAAATATTATTGCTATCAAACCTAAAACATTAAAGAAATTTTTCCCTGCTGAAGTGAATGCAGGCAATAACATAAAGAAACCTGCACAAAGAACTGCAACTAGTAAATAAAGCCAGTTTTCTTTCAAATTATAAAGATAACTCATGCCTTCAGATGATACTCCGCACCACAATAAGGGCACTTTCCCTCACCATTTTTATCAAATGCAATAAACACCTGCGGGTGCGAATTCCACAAACTACTCCCTGGCATAGGGCAATGTACTGGCAGGTCATCCTCGGTCACATCATAGCTATTTTTAGCATTTGGTCGAGTCAGCGCCTCGTCACC
>JBFHVQ010000155.1:0-3537 GCA_041589455.1 Gammaproteobacteria bacterium
CCGTCCATGACGGGCATCTGACAATCCATAAGTATACCGTCGTAATCATTGTGTTGAAGCATGTCGATAGCTTCCTGGCCATTTGTAGCCAGTTCTACGCTGATTCTGTTATTTGATAATAACCCGGTTGTCAGCTCCTGATTAAGCTCGTTATCTTCTACAAGTAAAATGTGTGCACCCGCAAGTTTTTCAAGTGATTCATTAAGTTTATTATTGCAAGATCCTCTGGATGCAGGCAGCTTGTCAATGTTTAGTCCGAGAGCGCTACTAATTTGGTAAATCAGGTCATTGTAATTATAAGGTTTTGTCAGGGTAAAATCATAATGTTGATTATTGATTTCATTGATCTGTTTTGAGAAGCGATTGAATGATACTATCCAGCTGGCATCTACATCAAAGTATGCGAGAGATTTTTTTATATCTTGTATGTTATTATGTTGTGTTTCCCAGTCAATAAAAATTAATTTCAGTGTGTCTCCATTCTTTATCGACGTGTATGTGTTTACAAATTCATCAGTATCGTTAACTTGATAGGTGTTGATAGATAGTGAAGATAATTTATTGAGTAGGTCGTTTGTTGTCAGGCTGTCGTTTGCGATAATAAGTGCCGAAATTTCTTTGAACTGATTAGTGGTTAATATAACGTTATATTCTGAGTCGATGACTTCAAGACTAATAGTGAAATAAAAACAGCTGCCTTTACCAGGCGTGCTATCGGCCCAGATGTCACCTCCCATTAGTTTGCACAGGTTTCTAGCAATAGATAACCCAAGTCCTGTGCCACCATATTTTCGGGTACTTGATGCGTCCGCCTGGTAGAAAGAGGTAAATAACTTATTGCGCTGTTCCTGCGTCATACCTATGCCGCTATCTTCAACGGAAAATTCAAGTGTGGCCTTGTTGTTATCTGGTTTCCTGATTCTCGTGCGGATAATCACATGTCCTGAGTCTGTGAATTTAATAGCATTACTGATCAAGTTAAGCAGGATCTGTTCAAGTCTTAATGGGTCACCAATATAGGTGTTGGGAAGATTGTAAGGGCTGTCGAATATCACTTCTATATTTTTTTCTTCAGCCTTCAGGCTGATCAATACCGAGATATTATCGAATATGTCGCTAAGTCTGAATTCTGTTGTCTCAAGCTCCAGTTTGTTTGCTTCGATTTTTGAAAAATCAAGTATGTCATTGATTATACCGAGTAGTGTCTCTGCTGACTGGCTGACTTTTAGTAGATAGTTTTTTTGTGTCTGCGTCAGGTCTGTTTTTAGTGCTAAATGAGTAAGGCCCATTATTGCATTCATTGGAGTGCGAATTTCATGGCTCATGTTGGCGAGAAACTGGCTCTTTATTTCATTGGCTCTTTCAGCTTCCTGGGTGGCTAATAGTAACTTTTCTTCAGCGTGTTTACGTGCGCTTATATCATGGTATGTTCCTAACAGGCCTATGCAGTTATTGTCATCATCCAGAATAGGAACTTTGCTATATTCAAGCCAGTATGATGTTCCATTGTTTTCTGTTTGTTTTACAATGTTGTTGAGTATTGCGAATTTTTTGCTAATTACCAGATTATCTTCTTTGTGATATGTTTCTGCGTGCTGCTGCCATGGCATGTCGTGATCTGTCTTTCCAATAATGTCAGTGGCAGAACTGAACTCTGTGTCTTTAATGAATCTAGTATTAGATCCAAGGTACATGCCATTTGTGTCTTTCCAGAATACCCTCACTGGAATGGTGTCTAAAACACTGTGTAACATGCTTTCAGCTGTCTTTAATTCATTTGTGCGTGTTTCTACCGTTCTTTCCAGCGTCTCCTGAGATATTGAAAGTTGCTTTTGAATGTTTCTTATTTTTAGGATCACAAAAATTGAGAAAATGCTGATGAATGCAATTATAATACTAATTATCCATACGCTTCTGTTCTTCATGCTGCTCAACGAGTGTCTGGCATTGGTGGTTATTTCATCTATGCGCTTCTGTTCAATGCTGATTAATTCGGAGAAAGAATCGAATAATATTTTCTGTTTCGGGAGGACCTTTTCATACATTAATTTTCTGGCTTCAGTTGTGTTTTTAGCATTGTTTGTCATTGCAAGTTCAACGGCTTTTCTCTGTAAAGGCAAAATATATGAGATAATGTCTCTATGGCTATCAATGATGCTTTTTTCCTTGTCGGTTAATTTCATTGAAATTAACTGCTCTCGAAGTTTTACAAAACGTCCGCTGTGACTTTCAAGTTCTACATATAACATGTCCTGTTCGAATATATCGGCTGTATCAATTAGTTTCATGGTGAGGCGCGTTCGTGTACGTGCAATTTCCATCAGCTCACTATTGATGTGCATTTTTCTACTTTCCAGTGCCTCATTGATAATTACGTTTTCTAGCTGATTTAAATAACGACTATAGAAAATGGATATAAATAAAGTCAGCAACAATATAGCAATCAGTGTCACGGTCACCAGGGAGGCTACATTTTCCTGTGGTTTTATTTTTTTTGAGGCGAATGAGTGCATGCTTATATATTGATATTAACTCGTTACTTTGATTAAACAGGCTGGATTGCAATTATCGTATAATTGATTATAGGACTATATATGCAAATAATTCGGTTTCATTGAATAAGTGATATAGAAACTTATTATTCATAAAGTGGTGTTGCATGTATGATTCACAGGTCTGTCGAGTAGTTCGACAGACCTGTTTTGATGTGTCTGGAAACGAATCTTGAGGCTAATTGTGAATGCTTATAACGGTATACTCTGGTTACCGTTAGCGCCCTGTTGATTTCTATTTAGTCAAACTTATAGCTCTGTGGTATAACGACGATACCGCTGTCGGTAACGGTGAAGCGTCTGGAGTCTTTTTCTTTGTCAAATCCAATGATTTCCCCATCAGGAATATCGACATGTTTGTCTATGATGCAACGATTCAGCTTTACATTACGTCCTATGTTTACATTGTCGAAAATGACACAGTTTTCAATGATGGAGCCATCGTTGATATACACATTCTGGAACAGGACCGAATGGGATACATTGCTACCAGAAATAATCGTGCCACCGGAGAGTATCGAATTAATAAATACACCCTGGTTACCCGAATCACCTGGAACAGCACGTGCAGGAGGCGTTTGTGCCTGATATGAGCGAATAGGCCAGTCATTCTGGTACAGGTCCAGGGGTGGGACTGATTTAAGCAAGTCCATATTTGCCTGGTAGTAAGACTCGATAGTGCCTACGTCGCGCCAGTATTTATCGGGTGATACTCGGCCTTCTTTTTCACCGAATGAATGGGCGAAAACCTGGTGGGTTTTGATTAACTCAGGAAGTATGTCCTTGCCGAAATCATGGCTCGAGTTGCTGTTCTGGCTGTCCGCTTCCAGAATTTCCAGTAATAGAGGTGTTGAGAAGATATAGATGCCCATTGAAACCAGGGCGCTGTTCCTGTCATCTACACAGGGTGTAACCTGCTGTGGCTTTTCTTCAAAGTCTGTAATGCGTTGCTCACTATCGGTTGTCATGACACCAAACTGGGAGG
>JBFHVQ010000156.1:0-3418 GCA_041589455.1 Gammaproteobacteria bacterium
AGAATAAAACTACTCTTGCTTCAATCGTAATTCTTGGCAGCTTATTCAGCGCTAGTGCAAATGCAGGAAAAAGCATTGGCTACTGGTACGATACATCTGGTGATATTGTACGTAATAACTTTGGCGAATGCTGGCGCACAATTGACTGGTCAACCAGCAATGCACTTCCAGAATGTGAAGGCAAAATGGTCGTTGCAAAAGTGGATGGTGATGCAGATAAAGATGGTATCGCAGATAGTAAGGACCAGTGTCCTTCAACACCAGCTGGAGCAGCAGTAGATAGCAAAGGCTGTGAAAAAGACTCAGATGGTGATGGTGTTGTAGATAGTAAAGATAAATGCCCAGGTACAGCATCTGGTATGAGTGTTGACGCTAAAGGCTGTGAAGTGATTAAAGACAGCGATGGCGACGGCATCGTTGATGCTAAAGATCAGTGCCCTGATACTGCGAAAGGTATGGTAGTAAACAAGGAAGGTTGTAAGTTAAAAGAAAGCATCAGCCTTGATAATGTTCAGTTTAGAACAGGTACTGCAGATCTAAGTGGCGATAGCCGTTCAACACTGGATGACGTTGCTACAACCCTGAAGAATAACGAGCACCTGAACTTTGAAGTTGCTGGTCACACTGATAGCACTGGTAACTACCAGAAGAATGTTAGTCTTTCAGAAGCGCGTGCCAAGAGCGTAATGCAATACCTGGTAAATAAGGGTGTATCAGCAGATCGTTTAACAGCGAAAGGCTATGGTCCAGATCGTCCAGTAGCATCAAATGAGACACGTGATGGCCGAAGCCAGAACCGTCGTGTTGAATTAGTGCTTCAGTAATCGTTTATATAAATAAACGGACTGTTGTTAAACCCGGTAAGCATGTAAATGCTTGCCGGGTTTTTTATGGCTGTTGAAAAGTACTTGTAAGAATTTATATTTTTCGTCGTGATAGTGTTCTAGTCGATATATTAGTTGATAGAGTCTTTTAAATGACACTATCTGCAGAGTTTTAATATCGTCTGACACACTTCAAAGGAGGGTTTTGACTAACTTGATTGTGATGAACAATGTTGTTTGATATGTGTTCTCCAATGTAACTCTGATATAAAGCCGGTTATTAATTGAGGTAGCGACCAAATGTTGATTGTTAAAAAATATATATTTTTAATAGAAGGCGTGTGGTTACACTAATAACGAAGAGATTTGTGTGAGTTACAGAAGCTTGATTTGTCTTTGTATATTCACTATGTGAACCAGTGTGATTGATTTTTCCTTATTAATTGTCATAATAATCACCGATTAAACAAAATAATGAAAAATGGATGTTGGAATATGACTACGTATTATAATGCTGTAAAGATTCACTTTTTAAGTGTCCTTTTTTTGGTGTTTACACTCTTCGGATGTGGCGGTGGAAGCGGGGATTCCGGGTCGAGTGGAAGTGGCCCAACGATGGTGGTGTCATCATCTCAGGTTGATTTTGTAGGTGAGTATGGTGGTTCAACTCCAGCGCAACAGAGTATTACGGTTGATCTTGTGAATGTCAGCAGTGATCCTGGTGTTATATATGTGCAGGTGTCTTCAACGAATAGCACATCGAGCGCACCACTTGATGATGTAACTTATGATATTTCGAGTCAGCCAGTTCCGGTTGTTTTTTATCCAAAATCACCAGATGTGTTAGGTGTTGGCGAATATTCAGATGTGCTGAGTATTTCTTTATGTCGTGATATTGATTGTAATAACCACTTCTCTGGTAGCCCGAAATCTATAAATATTAATTATGTAGTCGAAGCTGTTTTTGGTGTTTCGGCAACTACGCTTGATTTTGCTCATGTTATTGGTCACTCAGATCTTCCCGTAGACCAGTCGATCGATATTGCGGCATTAGGTATGAACTGGACTGCAACGAGCGATCAGTCGTGGCTGCATAGTGATACAAACAGTGGCAGCGGAGATGCGACAGTTAATATTTCTGTTGATGCTAACTCCCTGCCAGCAGGTACACATACTGGTCAGCTAACATTTACCAATACCGCTGATGACAGTACCTTGCTCGTTGATGTGACTTATGTCGTCTCCCTTCCAGAAATAACGGTTTCATCAAGCTCGATCATTCTAGGGGGTGAAGACGGCCTTAATTTTGACACTCAGTTATTCGACATTAGCTTGAATACGGGAAGTAATAGTTATACATGGAACGCAACCATTGTGTCCGGCTCTGGATGGCTCACGTTCAATAAAACCACGGGTACAGTCGGGGCTACCACAGATGCTGTTGTTCTGGATGCGGATCGAAGTACCATGAGTGGTGGTACCTATAGCGATACGATTACCCTTACAGTAGATGTATTAGGAACAACCATTACTGCGGATGTATCAATTACCTTAAATTTATCTTCGCATGATCTTATTGTTGACGATACAGGTGTGGCTCTGGCGAGCATGCCAGGTGCTGCCAAACTAACCCACACGGTTAAACTGAGAGATACTTACCGACTGACAACAACACCCTGGACAGCGACCACTGACCAGGCCTGGCTCACGGTAACACCCAGTGGTGTAGTGGGTGACAATATTGTATTAACTGCAAATCCTGATTCTTTAACGCCGGAAATGATTCATTATGCGACTGTAAGTTTTGATACAGCTGATTCATCCATAGAGAGGAAAGATGCGGTGAAAGTGGGGTTCTGGGTGAGTGCGTCTGATGCGAATACGGCAGATGCGTTAACAGAATCCTTCACTGAGGTGGTGTCTGACCCGATTCGTCCTTACGTATATGTTCATGATAAGGGAACAGATATCCGTATTTACAACGTGTACACAGCTTCTCTGGTATCGACAATCTCAGGTGTTGCTGCTCAACTAGGCGATATGGTAGTGAGTGAAGATGGTGGCCGATTGTTTGTTAGTGATGATGCTAACTTTAATGTGGTGCCAGTAAATTTAACTACACTGCTTACCGGTAGTGCCTGGAATACAGGTGCTTCAGCCAATGCGTTTCTGGAGTACGCAAGAACTGATGGCAAGGAAGTAATTTTGGTGAGCGATGGCCAGATATATGATGCGAGTACAGGGGCTCTGTTATCGGCTAGTTTCGCATCAGGTCGAGTAATGGATGTGAGTCTGGACGGAAGCAAGCTGTGTGCGCTTAATGTAGGGATAAGCCCCTATACAGTGACCTGCTATGATTTGTCATACAGCACGCTGGGCTCAGGGCGGTATAATGTGGCGATGATAGGAGATGGTACACGTACGGCATTTGTTGGTAGCAATGGAAGAGATGTCGCAGTTACCGCCGATGGCTCCAGATTTTATGTGGCTTCAGGATCACCTTATGATTTTATAGGGTATAACGGAGAAACACTGATGCATGAACAAACCTTAGATGCTGTAACCTATCCAAACTGTATTGAAATTGATGCTAA
>JBFHVQ010000157.1:0-3110 GCA_041589455.1 Gammaproteobacteria bacterium
CATATTGAACTTAAGCTACAGGATTCAGCTTCTGGCATACCTTTAGAGATCATGAATAATCTCTATAAGCCAGTTACTAGCACTAAGGGAAATGGTCATTCGGGACTAGGCTTAAGTATAACTAAAAACCTGGTAGACAGGTTAGGCGGCTTAATTAGCTGTAAAACAGGTGGGGATGGCACTACATTTAGTGTCCAGTTTCCTGAAAAAACATAAGCAGGCTTGATGTAATATTTGAAAAACATCCTAGTTAACATATTTTATCACTACGATAAGATATGTATGAACTTTTGCTTTCAGTATTTACAACAGTCTTATCTCTGTAATTATAAATATGAGTAAAAAGAAATGCCAGAGACGACTCAAAGTAAACTAAACATAAATTCGAAACTCAGTTCAATTACAGGTGAAAAAGAAAAAATACTAATCGTAGATGACGAGAAGCTTCACCAGTACAGCCTCATGGAACTAATGGGTCAACAGAATTATACAGTTGATTCAGTAAGTAGCGGTGAAGAAGCAATACACAGAATACAGAATGATAACATTGGAATCATTCTACTAGATCTGAACATGGAAGGAAAAAATGGCGAAGACGTCATGAGCTTTATCAGGGAAAACAATTATGACACCACAGTTATTGTGGTAAGCGGTGAAACCTCATTCGAAGCAGCTGAGAATGCACTGAAATTTGGCGCCTATGATTACATACGAAAACCCTACTCTATTGATAATTTATTGAATTCGGTTAGCAATGCCATCAAAAAGCGCCAGCTAGAATCGGATAACAGAAAAATGCAGATACAACTTAGGGAATCAGAAAAGCTACATCGTTATATAGTCAATAAATCACCAGACATTGTGTATATTCTGGATAACATGGGTCGCTTCACTTTTATAAATAAGCGAGTTGAGAGCCTGCTTGGTTATAAAATGAAGGATGTCATTGGAAAACATTACAGCGAACTGGTACATGAAGATGATATCGAAAAAGCACAATTTAAGTTCAATGAACGACGCACTGGCAATAGAGCAAGTATAAACATAGAACTCAAGCTGAAGTGCAAGAACAATGAGCAGGCACGTAACTTTGATAACCGTATACTTCCCATCGAAATAAATTCTGTTGGTGTTTACAGTTCTGGTGAAGAAAATACAAATAAAAAATTTATAGGTACCTATGGCATAGCCAGGGATATTACAGACAGAATCGAAGCTGAGGAAATTATTCGCTTCCAGGCATATCATGACATGCTCACCCGCCTGCCAAACAGAACACTGCTAAAAGATCGACTGAACCAGGCAATAACACATGCCAGAAGAAATAAAACCAATTTATCAGTCATGTTCCTGGACCTTGATCGTTTTAAGGTAATCAATGACACACTTGGACATATTGTAGGAGATCATCTGCTGCAGGCCGTAGCAATGCGTCTAAGACATTGCCTGAGAGAGGGTGACACCCTTGCACGCATCGGTGGCGATGAATTTACTTTGCTTCTACCAGAAGTAAACAGCCGTGAAGATGCTGAATTTATTGCTCGCAAGATCATTAAATCACTCAGGGAACCATTCAGAATCGATAGCCATGAGCTGTTTATCAGCACCAGCATAGGCATTTCACACTACCCTGAAGATGGTGACACGATGGAGTCACTCATTAAACACGCAGACATCGCAATGTACTCTGTCAAAGGTAAAGGTAAAAATGGTTTTGAGTTTTATAGCGACAATATGATAGATGCCTATTCTCGCCATTTATCACTTGAGAATGATTTACGCAGGGCACTTGATGACAATCAGTTCAAAATCTATTACCAGCCTCAGATAAATATTGAAACGAATGAAGTATTTGCAATGGAAGCCCTGATTCGCTGGCAACATCCGGATCGCGGCCTTATCTCACCTAATGAGTTTATCGAACTTGCTGAAGAAACCCGTCTCATCAAGCGTATTGGTAACTGGATCCTGGAAAATGCATGTGCCGAATTAAAATGCTGGCGAGATATGGGGCTAAACAACATTCGTATTGCTATTAATGTTTCTGCAGTTCAGCTGGAACAGGGAAGCTTTGTTAATTTTGTGCTTAATACCCTTAAGAAGTACGACATACCCGGTAAAATGCTGGAACTTGAAATAACTGAAAACACCTTAATGCATGATACAGATGATGGCGTACTGAAATTACGTGAACTCAGCAACCATGGTATCAAGATAGCGATTGATGATTTTGGTACTGGATACTCTTCACTCAACTACCTTAAGCGGCTTCCAATCGATACGCTTAAAATTGATCAGTCATTCGTACATGACATGTCTAAAAGCGAAGAAGATTCATCCATTATTAAAGCAATAATTGCGATTGCTAAAGGTTTGAACCTGAATATTATTTCGGAAGGGGTAGAAACCCAGGCACAACTAGAACAGTTAAGATCATGGCGCTGCAAAAACATGCAGGGATTCCTGTTTGGCAAGCCTATGCCCTGCGACCAGGCAGTTGATATGTTAAAGGAAAACCACAACAGCAACCAGCCCGCCGTTAATGGCCACTATATATAGTTAATCGTGTGATAGCCGATAAGAATTATGCCGCTCGATTCTGTTGGTGCATCATCACCAGTAGCTGGGCTTCAGTCAGGCTGATGTGACATAACTCGGAGATATTCTCTTTACTATATCCCTTCTGTGCCAACTCGATTGCATAAGCATAAGGAGAATTACTTTGCATCTGGGACTGAATTTCCTCGATCCGTGAACCGAGTTCCTGCATATCTTTTTCCAGTTTTATAAAGCGCTCACCAAGTCCAATAGAGCCTGCATTCAATGCAGTCAGTTCACTATTAACTTTCTGGTTTCTGGAAGCTGATTCGATAGTCTGCTGGAACTGCTGCATCTGTTTTCTTGTCCATACAAACAGTGCAAGCGTCATAAGAAAAAGTAAACTAGATAGTAATATTACCAGTGCATTCATTTGGCTCTCCCATAGTCGACATACAAGAGAGCCAGGCCGTTACTAGAATCCGGACATATCTGCCCATTCATCATCAGTGAGAAGCTTGTTTAAATCTACCAGTATCAGTAGCTCTTCACTGCGGCTGACAACCCCCTCA
>JBFHVQ010000158.1:0-2837 GCA_041589455.1 Gammaproteobacteria bacterium
AGTGAAGCCAATATCAAGCGTATATTTTCCAATGGCCGACTCAGCCTGGAGCGACTTGAGCAGATATGCGGAGTGATGGGCTTGGATTTAATTGATATTGTCAGGTTTTACGAAGATTCTAGAACTCGAATCAGCTACCTTAGCCAGGATCAGGAGCAGGAGCTCGCAGGTAATACAGAGCTTTTACTGGTTGCTGTATGCGTTCGTAATCACATGACTTTCGAGGAAATCGTCGGTCAGTACAAAATTTCACACGCCTCATGTATTCGTCACCTTGCCAGGCTTGATCGTCTTGGTTTAATTGAACTACTCCCTAATAATCGTATCCGCATCCTGATACGTGAAGACTTCAGCTGGTTGCCAGGCGGCCCAATCGAGACGCTATTTCGCACCCAGATGCAAAAAGAATTTCTGAACAGCCGCTTTTCTGGGGACTTGAGTCGCCAGCTATTTCTTTCAGGTCTCTTTAGCAAGGGCGCCAATGAAGTATTGTTACAAAAAATTTCTAAACTTGTCTCTGATTTTAATGAATTGCATAAGCAGGAATATGGCGATCCAGCGAGCAGGTGCAATTACGGTTTATATATTGCTTATCGACCGTGGGTATACTCTGCATTTGAAATGCTCAGGCGTTAGAGAAACAGGGGGCAGATCCTAGTTTTCAGGGAAACAGGGGTCAGATCCTAGTTTTTCCTAATATTAGAGAAAACTGAGATCTGACCCCGGTTACATGACCCCGGTTACACATCTTTTTATTTTGCAGAAATATTATTATTCAACGTCTACACTTATCAATATCAGCTTAATAGTCATCGATTTATCAGGTTTTTTTATTCGTGACTGGGCAACATAAATCTTCCCTATCATGAGCCCATCACCTTAACCATTGTATAGTGAACTGTATTAACACGCGCGTGTCCAATCCTAAGCCACTATATATATTAGAGGTATTTAACATGACCAACAAAAACCTTATCGGCCTGACTATTAGCAGCCTGGTCGCCCTTGGCAGTGTCTCAGGCACCGCTCATGCTGTTCCAGACCAGCCGAAAGCCTGGGAGAAGTGTGCGGGTATTGCCAAAGCCGGTATGAATGACTGCGGATCTTTTGATGGTAAACATAAATGCTCAGGCCAGAGCACTGTAGATAATGACGACAATGAATGGGTGTATGTGCCTCAGGGCACCTGCACTAAAATCACTGGTGGCGTCGTTAAAAAAGTTAAGCCGGCCAAATCCTGATGCCCGAAGACATATCGGGTGTGGGCGTGGGCTTACGCTCTCCCCACATTCAGCAGATTCTTCAACATCAACCCGACATCCCATGGCTCGAACTACTCGCTGACAACTGCCTTGCAGATGGTGGGCTGATACCGGCTCAATTAACTGCTATCCGCGATCTCTATCCTCTGACCCTGCACAGCGTCGGCATGTCGCTTGGCTCTCTCGACCCATTAGATATTCGCTATATAAAAAAAATCAAACAACTGGCAGATACCTACGAAGCGGCCTGGGTTTCTGATCATTGCTGTTTTTGTGGTGTTCATGGTTACCAGGTACACGACCTGCTACCACTCCCATATACAGAAGAAGCCCTTAAGCACATGGTACCTCGCATCGCAAAAGTGCAGGATATCCTGGGCCAGCAACTGGTGTTAGAAAATGTTTCCAGCTATATCAGCTATACACATAGCGCCTTAACTGAAGCCGAGTTTCTGCGCGCGCTCGCAGAGGCGGCGGATTGTCTTTTACTCCTCGACCTCAATAACTTTTATGTTAGCGAAGTCAATCATCAACAGAGCAGTTTAGAAATGCTGCAGCAACTTCCTTTACATCGTATACGAGAAATCCATTTAGCGGGTTATGAAGATAAACAGGATTACTTGATCGATGCGCATAACAACCCTGTATCTCAACCAGTATGGCAACTGTACGAACAGGCACTTGATATGACCGGGCCCATCGCCACCCTGATTGAGTGGGATAACAATATTCCCGCATTAGATACATTGCTTGCCGAAGCAACCAAGGCAGCGCACATTATGCAAACACACCTGGAACTGAAACATGCAACTGCCTGAGCTTCAACGACAGTTAGTTAGCAGTATTAACAGCGATTCTGACACTGATCAAGATTCAGAGCTTAGTGCGCTATTATCAGACAATACACATTTCAGGAATTCTGAACGTCTCAATGTCTACCGTAATAACTATTTTGGCGGCCTTCATGCATGCCTTCAATCCATCTACCCCGTTATCGAGCGCATCCTGGGTGAAGACTACTTTAAAACCCTGAGCCATTCTTATATCAGGCAATTCCCTTCACAGGATAATAACCTGAATAATTATGGCGCCTTCTTACCGGAGTATTTAACGTCACTATTAACGTCTCGTAAAGAGTTGGCCGAGTTTCCTTACCTGGCCGACCTGGCACAACTCGAATCCAGCCTACACCGCCTCTACTATAGCGCTAATCCGGCGTCTTTCGATTTTCATGCTTTATCTATTATTGAGGAATCTCAGCAATCGAGCATTATATTTCATATCAGCCCATGCCTCGCGTGGATGTCTACGCCTTTTCCTGTACGCGAAATTTATTTATCTCACCAGAATGGGCATCCCCCCAATGAGATCAGAGGCCTGTCTGAAGTTGAATACCTGATCATACAGAGAATTGACTTCGTCAATCATATTCTATCAGTTGATGAAAATGTATATAGGCTGCTGGAGGACATCCACCAGTCATTAAATCTTCAAGTACTATGCAAGCGACATGCAGATATCAACGAGCTGTTATCTTACTGCCTGCAAAATCATTTTATCGACTCTTTTGGTCAG
>JBFHVQ010000159.1:0-2820 GCA_041589455.1 Gammaproteobacteria bacterium
ATGCATAAACAGTAACAACTGCATTGGCAAGCGGTCCTTTAACACCACCGCCACTAATTGTTTTAGATGACACTGTTGTATCGGGTGTAGTGCCAGTCGTTGTATCTGTTGTAGTGTCATCGGGGTCTGAGTTGCTACCACCGACTCCGCCGCCGCCACCACCGCCACCACAGCCGGAAATAGTTAACATCAGCGAAAAGAAAACGGCCCATGAAAAACGACTTAATACACGATACATCATTACTGCATTCCAGTTTATTTTACTTAATCCAATCAATGGATTCCCACGCAACTGAAATGTAACAACTATAAAATGCAAACACCATCACACAAACTAGTGATATTGATATGGTTCGTTTGGGTGAAAAAATTATTAACTCTGTACAGACCAGCCAGTCTATGCAATGTACATCAGTCGGTTAAGCCAAATTTTAAAGCTATCCTGGAAGCTTCGCTTCGACTGGAAATTCCGAGTTTTTCGTAGATTTTTTTAATATGTGAGGAGACAGTGTGATATGAAATGTTCATTTTATCTGCTACTTTCTTCGCAGAGCAACCTTTACCAATCATTGTCAAAACCTGAATTTCACGCTTGCTTAGAATATTCTGTATTTCAATTGACTGATTATCACCAGAGTCTTTCTGACAAAAATGCTCCAGCATCTTTTGTGCGATAGCAGGCGTCAGAGCGACATCTCCCCTGCCAATGCCTGCAATTGACTTGACAAGGTGTTCGCGTGACTGGTTCTTCAGCAGATAGCCATCTGCACCAGCACCCAGCGCAGGAAAAAGGTAATCATCACTAGCATGAGACGTAGTCACAACTGACAGGCAATCAGGTCTGGTTGAACTCAAATGATGCAGCAGGGCCACACCTGAGCCATCGGGAAGATTTAAATCAATCAGCGCCAGATCAGGCTCAATTACGTCGACAACTCGGAACGCTTCTTCTAATGTGGTAGCAACATGTATAACAATATCTTCAAAAACTTCTTCAAGAATCAGCCTCAAAAAACTCAATGAGATACCATTATCTTCAACAATAACACTCGTTCTTATTTTTTTTTTCATTACAACAACAGCAATTCGAGACGCATCCATAGTCTCGAACCTACATCCTTTGCTACGCCAGAATCAGGTCTTCAATATCAACCTCACTTAAGATAACAGCTATTTGTACGGCATTAAATACCGCTTATCTTTAGAAAATATGCCTGTTTGTAGTTGTCACCTGTTCACTGCAATGTAATAACATCTGTATTATTTTTTATATATGATATACCTCAACTCACTTCGACTTCGGCCTGAACGCCTTAATCACATCCTCATTCGTTTCAAGAAATGGGCCTTCAATCAGGTCGACACAATAGGGTATCGCCGGAAATACAGCATCGAGACACTCACGAATGGATTTTGGCTTACCTGGCAGGTTTACAATAAGGCACTTACCACGAACACCTGCCGTCTGGCGTGACAGGATTGCGGTTGGCACATACTGTAAGCTCACCTGACGCATGAGCTCACCAAAACCCGGCATCATTTTTTCACACACGGCTTCTGTTGCTTCCGGCACAAGATCACGTGGTGCGGGCCCCGTGCCACCTGTAGTCACCGTCAGGCAGCAGCCTTCTTTATCGGCCAGCTCAATTAACGCGGCTTCGACACCAGGCTGGTCATCAGGAATCACTTTATAGACGGGTTCCCACTCTGAAGTCAGGTAATCATTCAGTGTATCGATAATCGCCTGTCCCGACAGATCTTCATACACGCCTGCACTGGCGCGATCCGATGCGGTTAAAACACCAATTCTAATTTTTGACATAATTCTGGCCCTGTAAATTTCTATCGGCGTGCATTATAGCAAGCCTGTTATTGATCTTTTTCATCAAATTTCTGTTAATTTGCAGCTAAACTCTGTTGTATGAGCAAACCAACTGAAACAGAACTGAAAACCGCATTAATGGCGGCGAGCGAGCTTAAAGAAAGTGGTAACGACACCTGTTTTGTTGCCAAGAGCCTGTTGAATCTCAATTTTCGCATGCGATTCTATGAAGAATTATTACAGGCAGCTGATCTGTATATGAATCATGGGCAGGCCGAACATGACAGGATGAAGTTGCTTAGCGCCATCAATAAGGTGCATGAGATTAATGCGCGAACTGCAAACATGGATATTGAAAGCTTTGGCCTGGAGTAAGACCGCCAAAGTGTAACCTGCTAACGCCTCAGTTCAATCACCTTCGCCTCGCCTACACCGCGACTGTCAGTAGCCGCCGACATTTTCTGTTGTCGCTTATCCCAGATAACTATCTGCATATTTCCCCAGCGGCTTTCAGATTCACTCAACACATGCCCACGTGCCTGTAGCTCTTTCTGCTCAGCCAGTGACATCGACTTCGGTTCGATGAACAGCTTGTCAGGTAAATGCTGGTGATGAAAACGTGGTGTATTCACAATCGTTTCCGCATCAGCACCGAGCTGAAACTTCAATGCACCCAGCAGTACCATGGTAATAATACGGCTACCCCCTGGTGTGCCAATGACAGCCATTCGATCATCAGTCTGCAGGAATGTTGGCGACATACTTGAAAGCATACGCTTACCTGGCGCAATGGCATTGGCTTCTGCACCTACCAGGCCATACGCATTAGGCACACCGGGCTTGGATGAAAAATCATCCATTTCATCATTCAGCAGCACACCCGTACCCGGAGGAACAAAACAGGAACCAAAGGGATAATTAATGGACAGGGTCGCCGACACACGATTTCCCTGATGATCAATCACACTGAAGTGCGTGGTATCACGGCTATTATTTTC
>JBFHVQ010000160.1:0-2773 GCA_041589455.1 Gammaproteobacteria bacterium
CCAGCAATATACTCTGGAAACTACTGGCACTCCTGTTTTTTATCGCGTGGATGGTCACCCTGTTTTTACTCTGGAAGCAGAAACGCACAAACACTCAAACTGAAACAGCCAGCAAACAGCAAACACCCTCACTTAACAACAGCCACAAACAACTACAAAGCGCCTGTGAAAATAACGATGCCCAGGCCTGCAAAGTAGCCCTGCTCTACTGGGCCAATGCACTGTTTAAAGACGAACCCGTCTACTCACTGGGCGAACTAAGCAGCCGCGTAGATGAAAGCCTTGGCGAACAGATTAAACAGCTAAACACGCTGCTATATAAAAACCAGCCGGAACAGTGGCAATGTAATGGACTGGCTGATGCTTGTGAGTTATTTGCTGAAAGCTATCAGGCTAGTGCTAATGGGCAGGATGATGAAGATAAGCTGGAGCCGTTGTATAAGTAACTACGGTTACATAGTCATTAAATAAATTACTATTCGATAATATATTTAATAATTGATCAGAAAAGTGTCGTATAGCCTAGGAGAATTTAGATATGGTATTTTCGGGGTATGTGACACTAAGTCGGTGCCACTCCACATCACTCACTAGCCTTTCCCGGTCAGTATTAAATTATCCCTAGCCATTACAACTGTGGCCTGTTGATATTTTGATGAATCTGTATAACAATCAGGTACATTCAACATCGCACAACAAGCTACCGTGCCAGAACAGGGACTATAAGGATTCTAAGGATATGTCGCATTATTCCTTCCATGTAAAAAGCACATGCCGACAGTCTCATTTGCCTGGAGTATGCGACTGCCGCCTATTTAAATGTTAGCCTTAGAATAAAATGACTAAACTAGCTGATCATTTAAAAGTTAAGCATTTTATTAATCCTAATACCGGGGATCAGCATTTTACTTATTTTTACAAAAGGAAACGCTGCCCAACAAGCCTAATAGAGGGATATTTATCGAAGCAATATATTGGCTATTATCTGATTTTACGCGACCTAGAAGATACAAAATTATGGCTGCAACAAGCATATGACTTAGTTCCCGATGAAAAAACAGAAACCCAAGAAAATAGTGACAATTATAGTTTCGAACTCATACGCGATGAAAAAAACCACCTTATTATAAAAAGCTTATTTTTCTCTAGTTTAATTTTTTACGGTAAATGCTTCACTCAGGCAAAAGGAAGAGGCATTAAGTTAGAAAAATCAATCATACCTGAAGAATATCAAAACAAGCATGATATTATTATGACTTATAGGCATACCTTAGCTGCGCATTCTGGTGAAGGAAAATGGGACACCGGTAAAGTGAAACTGGTGTTACCCCCTAACAAGAACAGTAATGCAGGTATACATATTATACCAGAAACGTATAGATTAGATTTTGAAGACGATCGAGTGGACGAGCATAGATTTCTTGAATTAGTAAACATCGTTCATAGTAAAGCCAAGTCCAAAAGCGAAATAATAGGACAAAAAATAATTAATGAAATAATTATTCCTAAGGGCAAATCGCATTGGTACAAAACATGCAAAAAAGGCTAACAATACATTTACGCGGGTCGCATAACGGCATGCGCCGCTTAATTAGGCATTATGTGATCAAGAGGATGACTAATGAATGAAAAGAAAGATAATTGGGATAAGTTAAAAATATTAGCAGGACTCATTGCCAGCCTACTTGTTCCTATAGTTATTGCATTTGTAGGCAATGAATATTCATCAGCATTAAAGGAATCAGAAAATAGACTCCGTTATACTGAATTAGCAATTGAAATATTGAACGAGCCTCCTGTCCCAACCAACAAAAACATAAGAGGCTGGGCAATTGATGTTGTTAATAAATATTCTGGCGTCCCGATCAATAGCAAGACTAAACAAGAGATGTTGGATTCCCCCATCTTAGAAGTCGAGAAGTTTGTAGCTAATGAGTGGGCTCCTTTATTTATAGAAAACTTTATTAAAAACCCAGTGATAGTAAAAGCATGGAATGAAGTCCTACAATCTGGAAATATAGATGAGCAAAAACAATTTTTGTCGTTAATCCTCAAGAAAGTAATAGAGAAAACTTTCGAGAAAAGAAATGAGATGATAAATACTGTACCAGCTAAAGTGGATGGAGGAATTAAATGATGATCAGTTATGTGTTTAACACCAATTGGTTAATATATAATCCATCCGCCCACTTAATTAGAAAGTTTCTGCGTAGCCTATTATTCTTCACTGCTTTTTCCTCATTTAATCTGAACGCAGCCTTAGTTGAAAGATTAGAGGGGCTTGCTTACTATGATACTGAAACCAATTTAACTTGGTTGGCAGATGCTAATTATGCAATGACATCCGGGTTTGCATCTTACGTATATGGATATGATACATATGGTGCAATGGGTTTAGAAGTAGCAAATATTTGGGCTGAAGGCCTAGAGATTTACGGTGCTGTAGATTGGAGGCTTCCTCAAATTTCATTACCTGATAGCACCTGTTCTGTACCAGATATTTCTATGGGATATGATTGCAGTGAAAGCGAACTAGCTTACATGCGTAATGTTATTTTAGAAAGTAATATAACATCATATACAAATTCTAGTTTTGATTTATTTTCTAATATTGCAACAGCAATATATTGGTATTCAAATGAATACAATGAAGAACAAGCATATATAATATCTATGCATAGTGGCTTACAGTATTCTGGAGGGAAGGGAGGTAAGGTATATGCTTGGGCAGTACATGATGGTGATGTAAGTGTGGCGCTTCCCTCTGTGCCAG
>JBFHVQ010000161.1:0-2765 GCA_041589455.1 Gammaproteobacteria bacterium
GGTATACTGTTATGCGCGCTTGCTATCCAGTTTATATTTGACGGCATAGCCCAGAGCGGATTACTTGGAGGCTGAGCAGTATTTGCTATTTAATTTACTGATCTAAAGTCATACAAACTTCATGCTTTACCGTACCAATTCTTATACGCTACGTTATTCTTAGTCTTGTTTTTGACACTGTACATCAGCTCATCAGTTATTTTAATTGCCTCATTCAAATCTTCAGGAATCTCCTCGAATGTAACAATTCCAACACTAAAAGTCACTTTCCAATCCTGTGATTCCATTTTGTCATTTAGTAATTTACTCATCTTGGAGAATGCTATTTTTGCATCTGCCTGTTCACTTTCCGGAAGTAGACATGCAAATTCGTCTCCTCCCAACCTTGCAACAACGTCTGTTTTGCGTAATGTATTCTTCAGGCAAAATGCTACTTCTTTAAGGAGCCTATCTCCAGCCGAGTGCCCTAATGAGTCATTAATTTCCTTAAAATCATCAATATCTATATATGCCAGAGTAAAAACATGATTAAATCTTGATGACCTGATTATTTCATTTGCTAGTGACAAATAAAAGCTTCTCGAATTACAAATCCCGGTTAACGCATCTGTATCTGCTGCAATATTTTCTTTTGTATATACATTTTTAAAATTAGTAATTAAAAGTGCAAGTACCAAATAAGCAAAAAAGTGGGGCATTCCATAGAATAACAGGGTATTCGTATCGAATGGTGATCCCTCAATGATATTTATCGTTATTAATACAACTGAAGTTGTAAATGCTGCGAACAAAAAGATAACCGACTTACTGCTATACCATGAGATAAGAACAACAGGTAAAACGAACAATGGTTCGAAATACGATACATTACCGACAATTATACTACCAATAGAAATCAGGCATAGAATCACAGACGAAGCAAGCAATATAGACGTTGGTTTTCTGTTTTCAAATATATGTAAAATTGTCTTCATTTAAAACTCGTTTGAATGACATCACATATCAATAATTTAAAACAATATAGCTGACTATCGCGCATGATCTACCACCTGAAATCACAAACAACTATAAGCTGTAAGATCTTCCTGAATAAGATAATATATTTTATCTATAAAACAAATAACAAACTTACTCAATGGCATTGTTTTGTATATAGATTTAAATATTATTCAGGCAGGTAACAGCTGCCACGTCGTTCAATATAAGGCTTATTGCAATCCCAGGCTCTTCCAGAAAATCTAATATGGGCATTAACAGGTATACTCAATGCGACACAAGCTCCTTTGACTGCTTGATAGCCTCTCTCACATATCCATCCAGGTCCATAGTAGGACTCCTTCAGATAAGCGTTGGCAGGCACTTTGATTTCAACACATACATCATCTAGCATCAGGTATCCTCGATCACATTTGACTCTCAGTCCAGAATAATCAATATAACCATTCTCAGGCACCATAATCAGCATACAGGTGTTATTAGTTTCTCGATAACCATGCTTGCATAACCAGCCGTTTCCATAGGTCTTATTTGTTGGATATGCATTGTCAGGTACTTTGATTGCAGCACAACCACCTTCATTTTCTCGATATCCTGGATTGCAACGCCATCCATCGCCATAACTTTTAACACTTGCATTCTCAGGGACAGCATCAGATACCCCCTTTGAGAAAGCATGGCCAGGTACAATTATCCATAGTGACAGTAAAATCAGTATAAACATAGATAACGAACGAGCTCTATGTTGAGAACCTGGTGTAATTTTATCATCCATTATACTAATGGGCAGACCTTTACAATATAAAATAATTATTGTCTGTATATTTAACAACCGCGTAGCGATTCTATAATGTTGCAGCACCATGATATTTCTCGTTATTTGACAGAATAATATGATTCAAACGTAAGATTGTCTTTAAACTATAGATTCGACAACTAATTGATCAGCCTCATTTCCATTATGAGCACTTTCCAGAAAATACGATGGTATAAAACAATACAGATATGTAATAGATTACATAGTACACTGAAAGGCATCTATAGCCTAAAGATCATTTACATTAGATATTTTATTACTATTTATGATTTAAAATATTACAAGTTGAAAACAATTATTAATTCAATTCGCAATAACAGATAGACCGTCAAGTGATGTACGTGAAACAGACCTGATAAGCAATATCGATTACTTCTGGGTTATCATTACACATAAGCCAGTTTCATTCATGGTATATACGATTTTAAGCTCTTTTCATGCCTTTTGAGATCTTTTAGGCTCTTTTAAAGCACTTGTAATATACCTTACTGTATTTTCATCTATTTTACATAGCTAGAATCTGCTTATTGACTGCAAAAAGCTGATCATTAGAGTACAACTCAAATATTCTTATTTAGACTAATTGAGAATTTTAATAATTTCTTACCCCTGTTTATGGTATTGTGTACTTGTCAGAGTAAGATAATTTCGTTTTCATTTTCTCATCTGCTATAACATGCATTATCGTCCTTCCGTCTGATTTGCATCATTCCAATGGCCCTTCCCTTCCAAAAGCCCAGGGCTTGTACATAATATCGAACCCTGTTATCTGTAGTGCGCCGAGGAGGCACGTACATCTGGTGTTTGTGATTCATTCAACTCCATAACTTGAGGAAAAACCAATGAATATAGAAATCATTACTACACCAAATGACAGGTTAAAGGAGAGTGGTTTTGGGTCATTAACAGCCTGTGAAAGTGTTTTAGATGCCATTTGTAAACTGGGCTACAA
>JBFHVQ010000162.1:0-2623 GCA_041589455.1 Gammaproteobacteria bacterium
AATCGAATTTTCCTAATAGTCTGCATCTCAGGTAAGCAGACCTTTGAGCAATAGACCTGGCAGAGCATTTTCGGCCATAAGTAGACACTAATAAGAGGAAGAAGTGGTTAAAAAATGAGACTGTAGATAATTTTGTGTAATTGCCTATCATAACCCCCTTACAGGGAGGAGATAGGCCAATGAACAAGAAAGAACTCGAAGCCTTTGCTCGCAAGGCTGCTAAAAGCATCAAGACTGAAAAAGACCTTAATGATTTCAGTCAGATGCTCACCAAAATCACAGTCGAAGCGGCCTTAAATGCCGAACTCGATGACCATCTGGGCTACGACAAGCATCAACCTTCATCGACCGATAACAGCCGCAATGGTTTTTCCAGTAAAACGCTTAAAACCGATGATGGTCAATTTGAAGTCGATATACCCCGTGACCGCGACAGCAGTTTTGAGCCGCAGCTCGTCAAAAAACACCAAACCCGTTTCACCACTATGGATGACAAGATCCTGTTTCTCTACGCGCAAGGTATGAGCACACGAGAGATTGTTGCGACCTTCAAAGAAATGTACGGTGCTGATGTTTCGGCCAGTCTTGTTTCTAAAGTCACCGATGCGGTGATTGAGCAAGTGATTGAGTGGCAATCACGACCACTCGATCCGGTTTACCCCATCGTTTATCTGGATTGCATCGTGCTTAAAATACGCCAGGATAAACAGGTGATCAACAAATCCATCTACCTGGCGCTGGGCATTAATATGGATGGCCAGAAAGAGCTACTGGGGATGTGGCTGGCAGAAACTGAAGGTGCCAAGTTCTGGCTTAACGTACTCACAGAGCTTCAGAATCGTGGCGTCAGCGATATACTCATTGCCTGCGTTGATGGCTTGAAGGGCTTCCCTGATGCGATACAAACTGTCTTTCCTCAAAGTCGTATCCAGTTATGTATCGTGCACATGGTGCGTAACTCGGTGAAGTATGTGCCCTGGAAAGACTCTAAACCGGTCACTAGTGATTTAAAACGTATTTACCAATCGACGACTGAAGAAGAGGCATTGCTTGCACTCGATGAGTTTAGTGGACGATGGGATGACAAATATCCTCAAATCAGCAAGAGCTGGCGTGCACACTGGAACAACCTTAATACGCTATTTGATTACCCGGCTGATATTCGTAAAGCCATCTATACGACCAACGCAATTGAGTCATTAAACAGCGTGATTCGTAAAGCCATTAAAAAACGCAAATTATTTCCAACCGATGACTCGGCTAGAAAAGTGATCTATCTTGCGATTCAGCAAGCCTCTAAAAAATGGACCATGCCGATTAGAAACTGGAAAGCCGCACTGAATCGTTTTATGATTGAATTTGAAGAACGTTTGACTGACTATGTTTAAACTGGCAGTTACACAGAATTATTTACAGTCTCCTTCATCTTAATCAATAACTTTGTCTCAGCTCTGGTTATTTGTCTCACAATTGACGCTATCCTCAGTATTATTCACTGTTTATATAGAGCTTGTTTAAATTTCGCCCTGGTCATACTTCATTATGTTCATAAATCCTGATGTTATTTGCGTGGCGTGTAGATAGTATAAAAATATATATTTGGATGATAATATGTCTGTCAGTTTCATGGCCTCTATTTTTAGAAGATTCAGAATGTCGAGATAATTAATATGGAAGATAAAATACAGCTCTTAAATGACTGGGTTGCCGTTATCGCACCTAATCGCTATGCACACGCTTTGATTATAGTAGTGGTTTTTATCCTTCTGGCAAAACTGGCAAAACTGGTTCTTAATCGAGTAGTGCGCCGTATAGCCAGTAAAACTCGTATGACTTTTGATGATGAGTTGATCGACATGCTGGAGCGACCCATATATTTGTCAGTGATTATTGCTGGTTTGTCTGTCGCAACAAAACTACTGGCACTACCAGAAACACCTGCGAGTGTCACTTTAGGTATGTTGGTTACCTTTGCGGTATTTATATGGTCGAGTTTTCTAATTCGCTTTACCAGGCTGATACTTAAAGTCGCTAGTGCATCTGAAGATAGTTTTAAGGTTGTACAGACTCAGACATTACCTGTGTTTAATAATCTTGCATCTATCCTGATTATCGCAGGTGCAATCTATTTTGTATTTTTAGCATGGGAAATTGATGTTACTGCCTGGGTTGCTTCGGCTGGTATCATGGGCATTGCAATTAGTTTTGCTGCAAAGGATACGTTGTCAAACCTGTTCTCCGGTATTTTTATTCTGGCAGACGCACCCTATAAAATCGATGATTTTATTATCCTGGACACTGGTGAGCGTGGCATGGTGACACACATTGGTATACGAAGCACACGTCTGTTAACACGTGATGATGTTGAAATTACTGTTCCGAATGGTGTTATGGGTAACGCAAAGATAACCAACGAAGCAGGTGGGCCAGATAAACGTCGTCGTCTTAGGGTTAAAGTCGGTGTGGCTTACGGTTCAGATATTGACCATGTGCGCGCAGTATTGATGGAAATAGCAACGAATAATGACGCCGTTTGTGTTGAACCAGAACCACGTGTTCGTTTTCGCTCATTCGGCGATTCCGGGCTTGATATTGAACTGTTGTGCTGGATTGATGAACCCGT
>JBFHVQ010000163.1:0-2614 GCA_041589455.1 Gammaproteobacteria bacterium
AAATGCACAAAAGTTAGCAGATGCAATGGTACACTATATTTCACATCCGCTTGATATAGAGCGTATGGGGCTCAGAAGTCGGAAAATTGCTGAGGAAAAGTACGATGTTCATAAGGTCAATGCGATCATACTCAACACAATGGGCTTGTCTTGAAGAGAATGTTAGCCATTATTAATCATCCAGTTACGTATTGGTTACTGGCTATTTCGTGGACGTTACTGGTTATTATTGTTTTGCTTAAGCCTGGCAGTAATACCGTAAACCATGACTTTGAGCTGTCATCATTTTTCACTTCTTTTTTTTCCTTATCCTTTAGTCGAGTAGAGCTAAAGGAAGCATTGGGCCATGTCATTCTATTCTGTGTTATGACTATCTTATGGAAACGGGCACTCATCACGCACTTTGTGCGACCTAAGCCACTAATAATTGCTATATGCATCGCAATAGTCCTGGCATTAGGCACTGAAACAGGTCAATTCTTTGTTAACAGAGGGGTCTTATTGCTAGATTTGCTAGCAAATTTCCTGGGCATAGTTATCGCAGCTCTAATCTGCGCCTTAGTTCCTGTAATTCGTAGAATCTAAGTAAATCCCACGTTTTTCATCAAATTGTGTTGAATCACCCCTCAATTTCGCTCGCAGAGTGAAATAGGCATATATTTGAAGTATTTCACAGTCTTATGGTGCTTATCTCTTTGATTTTAGTGATTCTATTCACATATTTGCCTACCCCGTTTGGGGGGCAGCTACTTACGTGATGCAGTTCACGAGATATTTGAACGTTTCTCATTATGATTACCGCAAGTTAAATGAATAAAGGTAAGGAGGTACTAATTATTATTTTATGAGGCACAACGTATGAGTAACAAATACATCCGCATTTGCGGGATGGACTACACACGCGCTTTTTTCAAACACTCTTCTATTATTGCTTTTAAATTCCTAAATCTTTCTATTGTTGCTTTATTGCTAACTGCATGTGGCGGTTCTTCTACATCTGGTGACGAGCAATTAACTACTGCGGCAGTTACACTTGAAGGTAGTGTTGGCGATGGACCTATTACCAATGCTAAAATCAGGCTAATCGATGCTCATGGTGCTATTTTAGCTTCTTCTGTCAGTGATGCTTCAGCTAGCTACACTATCACCATACCTCAGGGTGCTGCTTATCCTGTTGTGGTTGAGGCGACAGGTGGAACTGATATGGTGACCGGTACAGAGCCTGATTTCACAATGCTATCAGTTGCTTTTAACGCTTCAGCGAATACAGTCAATATCAATCCTTTTTCTACTTTTATAGTGAAAACAGCCCAGTCAATGCCGGGTGGATTGACAGCTGGAAACATCTCACTAGCTACCCAATTTGTTTCTTCACAGCTTAATTTTGGTCTTGATCCAGCATTGGTGTCTGATCCTATTACTACACCTGTCAACGAAGCGAATGTTGCAGCAATAATTAAAGCAAGCGAGACGTTTGGTGAGCTTATTCGTCGCACTCGTTCAGTAATGCAAGTTTCTGGTATGAATTTTTCGGGTGATGGTATTGTCGATACGATAGCAAGAGATTTGACAGATGGTGTTATAGACGGCCGTGGCCCAGGTGCTAATGTTCAAATAGCAGCAACTGCCAACATAGTGGCTGGCCAGGTACTTGTTGAATCGCTCATAAATCAGTTATACGTTAACGGTGTTGATGCTACGTCTCTTATGGATGTTGCCATTAATTTGAGTTCACCTGGTGCTACCTTGACAACTGCTGATGTCATCATTACTGATGCAATGCTCAATCAGGCCCGTACAGCCGTAGTTGCTGCACAGGCACATACGCCCAGCACAGATTTATCTGATGTAGCCGTAATTCTTGCGGACTTATCAGGTAATAGCCTGGCTGCGGACAATGCATCTTCCTTACCAGTAGACCCTGGCAGTGCCTTTAATGAGGTTATCACTCAGCTGCCAATAAGCACAGATAAACAGTTAGAATTTGTCAATACGATTGTAAGATCAGGTGAATTCCAGTTTGCTACTTCTGCATACTCAGTGGGTGAGAGCGATGGCTTTGTTAATATCACAATCAATCGGATTGGCGGTAGTGCCGGTGAAGCAATTGTCGAGTGGCGGACGTGGACATTCGATGGCTATGGTACTGCTGACTTTTCAAGTGATTTTGAAACCTTTCTTTGGGATGAAAGGCCGTTGACGTTTGCCGATGGGGAGACAAGTAAGGTTGTACAAATCAGTATTAATCCAGATTCTGTGGCAGAAGACAATGAAACTTTCACAGTTATGCTGAGAAACCCTAAAAGTGAAATAAGATTTTCAACAATTGTTACTATTCTGGATGATGATGTTGAGCCAGCCCCAGCCCCAGCTCCAGCTCCTAGCGATCGTCCATGGGAGAACCTTTTAAATTCAGACGATTTGGTTGGTTTCGGTAACAAGACGACTGGCGGTAAGGGTGGCGAGGTCTGCATAGTGACTAACCTGAGTAGTTCAGGCAGTAATAGTTTGCGTGATTGCGCAACGCGTTCTGGGCCGCAATGGATCAAGTTTGATCTGTCGGGAACAATCAATCTTTCATCGATAATCTACCCCACTTCAAATAAGACGATTG
>JBFHVQ010000164.1:0-2569 GCA_041589455.1 Gammaproteobacteria bacterium
AATATTAGGGAGCATACCGTCCTGTTAGAACGCTATAAGCATTCAATGGACGAAAGTTCGATTGTTAGTAAAGTTGACCTGGATGGTAAGATTACCTATGTTAATGATTCGTATGTCAATGTTAGTGGTTATGATGAAGATGAAATAATTGGTTCAAAAGTAACCTTTCTGCTGCATCCGGATTTTAATGATGCAGTTTGTGAAACTGCGTGGAACAGGATAAATGATAAGCATATCTGGAAGGGTTCGGTAAAAAACAGGCGTAAAGATGGAGAGGCCTATTATGTAAGAACTACAATCGTACCTATTCTTGATGAAGATGAAAATATTATAGAATTTATTAGTATTCAGAATGATATTACTCAACTTGTTCGTCAAAAAGAACAGATTCTCAGGCAGACAACAGATTATATAACAGGCTTGCCTAACAGGATTAAAATGGATGAAGATATCAAGAATGCCAGTGATCCAAAGTTGGCGCTTATCAATATAGAAAATTACAGTAGTGTCAGGGATTACTATGGTTATGAGGTAGGTAATAGATCTCTTATAGAGGTTTCTGAACTGCTAACAGATTTCTTGGTTGGTAAACATATTGGAGTTTATAAGTTAGCTGCTGGAGAATTCGCTCTACTTGCCAGCACGAACGTTGACTTAAGATTTTTTGAATTGATATGTAAGCATCTGGTAGAAAAAATTAATGACCATACGATCTCAATCGATCAGGTATCATTTAATCCTACTGCGTCTTGCGGGATGACGGCTGACAGGAGCAGGTTGTTGTCACATGCTTCGATTGCTTTACAACACGCTCAGTCAAATACTCGTCCACTCATTGTTTACGAAGATACAGATAACCTGGTGCAGCAATATGAAGATAATATTATCTGGACTGCAAAAATACGTGATGCACTAGTTGATGACAGAATAGCGGTTTACGTGCAGCCTATATATAATACGATTAGTAAAAAGATTGAGAAATATGAGTGCCTGGTCAGGTTAATTGAAGAAGATGGTAAAGTTGTTTCGCCCTATTTTTTCCTTGATATTGCGAAAAAATCCAGACTTTATGGTCAGATAACACGCAGAGTAGTGTCATTGTCTTTTGATGTGTTTTCTAAAATAGAAGATGTAGAGTTTACTATTAATCTTTCTGTTGAAGATCTCATTGACCCTGAAACGGCATCATTTATAAAAGATCAGATTGAAAACTACTGTGTTGCTGATCGTCTTGTTTTTGAAATTGTTGAATCAGAAGGTTTTGATAGTTTTGCCGAAGCCAGGCAGTTTATAAGTGATGTCAAGGAACTTGGCTGTAAGGTCGCGATTGATGATTTTGGTACGGGTTATTCTAATTTCGCTTATTTGCTAGAACTTAATGTTGATATCATTAAAATTGATGGCTCCCTGATTAAAATAATAGATCAGGACAGGAGCTCACAAATTATTACATCGACAATCCTGGATTTCTCTCGGCAACTTAATATGACCACAGTTGCTGAATTTGTACACAGTGAAGCTGTATTGAATTATGTGACAGATCTGGGTATCGATTATCTTCAGGGTTTCCATCTGGGCGAGCCTGTGCCAATAGCTTCTCTGCACGATACAGAACTGTTGACATACAAGTCAGTTTCATCAATTTAGCCTTTCGTGTGTCCCAGTTAGTGACTGGTGCCTTCTGTATATCGGGTTTTGTTGTAAACGTTATATTTTCCTGAAGGCTTGTTCATTGGTAGTCGTTTTATCTCTTCAAGTGTGTTGCCGTTATAGATGATTACAGCGCCATCGTTATCCCAGATACTTAACAGGGCGTATTTCCCATCACGCGTGAATTCTACGTGCGCAGCTGTTTTGCCGGGTGCCGGGCGCAGAGTTTTGACGATTTCCAGTGTCTTTTTATCGATTACGTGAACCGCATCTTTATTCGGGCCAAAAAATACATCGACCCAGGCATAAGGTGAGTTTTTGTGACTGCGCATGAAAAAGCCCGGGCCCAGGGTTTCTATATTTTTGATGGTTTCCCAGGTTTCCATATCAATAACGCTGACACTGCCTTTTTTCAGATTCGGTGTGGCGAGTACATCGCGACCCTTATAATTCCAGGTGATACCAGAACCCAGGTGTGGCATGCCTGGTAGTTCGAGATCTGGGACGATGACACGGCCTACATCCATATCGACAACCTGGCCTTTACCTTCACGCGACGCACCAATTAAAGATACATATTCCTGATCAAAGAAGAAGTCATCGAGGTAATCATCGACGCTGATTTTGCGAACCGGGAAGCGTTCTGGTGTACTTTTCTCACCGGATTCCTCGTTATAGTCATGCACCCACATGCCGAATCCCTGTGGTGGCTCGTCTGCGTAGTTGATCTCCCACAAGTGCGGGATGTCTTTCAGTGCGGCAATGAAGCTTTCTCGTGGTGGAGCGGTATAGACTGCGCTAACACGTGAAGTTTTTCCATTGTCATCTTTTACTTCATAAAGTTTGATCGGTTTTAGATCTTTTGCATCTAGCAGAACCAGTGAGTGTGGAAGGTAGTTGGCGATCATCACGTATCGCC
>JBFHVQ010000165.1:0-2555 GCA_041589455.1 Gammaproteobacteria bacterium
CAATCGTCTTATTTGAAGTGGGGTAGATTATCGATGAAAGATTGATTGTTCCCGACAGATCAAACTTGATCCATTGCGGCCCAGAACGCGTTGCGCAATCACGCAAACTATTACTGCCTGAACTACTCAGGTTAGTCACTAAGCAGACCTCGCCACCCTTACCGCCAGTCGTCTTGTTACCGAAACCAACCAAATCGGCTGAGTTTAAAAGGTTCTCCCAGGGGCGGTCGCCAGGCGCTGATGTTGACGCAGTAAACCGGAAAGCAGCCGCCCTTACAGTCGCATTGACTGATTCTAACTGGCTATCTGTGCTCAGAGGTACCTGGCTGACAACTTCATTGAAAGCAGCAGCAGGATCTGTCGGCAAGACAGGTGCAATATCTGCAGCCTGGCTATTACCTGACAGACCTGCAAGGATTATGGCTATAACAGACAGATTTGAGCTGGGCGTATGCGCCTGTGCAGCAGCAACGGCTGTACGGGCCTGGTTTAGCATTCCATTAGTAATGTAGACATCAGCAGTTGTCATGGTTGCATTCGGTATACTCAGGTTAATAGCTGTATCCATAAGTATTGTGGCATCAGCACCATTTACATTCAAACGATTTTCTAGTGCTTCAACAAGAACTTGCCCCGTCACGATGTTTGCCGTAGCAGCAATTCGAGTGTCTGCACCCAGGCCTCGTCCATCCAGCACACCATCTGTCATATCCATAGCAATACTATTCATTATATCATCGCTAGTATAATTTAAGCCGGAAATAAGTAATGCTGAACGTGTGCGACGAATGGTCTCACCAAATGCCTCATTTGCTTTAATTATAACTGCAACATTAGTTTCGTTGACAGGTGTAGTGATAGGATTAGAGACCAATGCTGGATCAAGACCAAAATTAAGCTGTGCCGTAACAAATTGGGTAGCGAGTGAAATATTGTCAGCTGTCAATCCACCTGGCATTGCCTGTGCCGTTTTCACGATCAACGTAGAAAAATGATTAATATTGACCGTACTATCAGATGATTCTATCGCAACAGAAACTGCAGTAAAATCGGGCTCTGAGCCGGTAACAACGTCTGTTCCGCCTGTAGTCTCTACCAAAACTGGATAGGCCACATCATGTGCTACGCTAACAGTGTAGTTAGCTGTGGTATCGCTAATGGCATTAGCTATAGCGATACCATTAGCATCAGTAATGGTAATTTTTGCCCCTATGGTCGGGCCACCCCCTACACTGCCACTAAGCACTGTTCCCTGATTAGAACCACCATTGCCACCAGACTGGCAAGCTGTAAGTGTAAAACTGAATATAAAGAGTAAAAGCATGCGACTACCATGTGATGCGTACTCAAAAAATGAATGTAAATGTTTCTTCCTGAAACTGACAAGGAAGTTAGTAAATATCATGCAAGTGCCTCAATTAACAAAAATTGATCGACAATTTTGATGTGTTAATTTAATCATTTAGTCGTCGGAGGCAATCATAAATGATATGCCACTAAAGAAAGCGTGAACACTGTCAAGGTACACACCCCTCACTCGAATGGGTGACAAAAGATGTGATCGAACTCACGAACAACATATCTGAATGTGAACCAGATCACAGAAAAAAATGTCAATCGAACGAGATTCTTTGACATTTAGTTGTCGTCAGTCTGAAAGCTTATTGGTTATTGAAGTGAATCAATGCGCACAGGTGTAATTAATTACAATTATCTACCTCATGAACTTATGGAGCGCCCCAATAAGGAATTCAGTGCATCTATTCGTGCATGGTTACATGGTCCATTCGTGAATGAGCTATATGCTTACTTGATGAGCACCGCTTGTTGCAAGAAAGATAACTCGATCCAGTACTAACTTGTAAGAAATGACATGGACATTTAGATGGTTAAAAATATTGTCACTACTACTTTGGGATGTGTTGATGTTCCAATTCTGACTAGAACCAATTAGCTATTAATATATTGAGCAGTTATTTGAATAAAAATCGACTTAAACTAGCTAATTTATATTTAAAAAGTAAGTGTGTATTTTAATACTGTGGTATATCGGCTGCGCTATGAGATATTGTAAAGCCAATATTGATCTATTTTCGCCTAATGTAACAGATACTAAATTCCTGTATAAATAAGCAGTAAAGGCGCCAATGTTCTATTGCCCCCTTTACTGCTGAATTTATATTCCATTACCTCAAATTCATCGGGATAATGCTCACTAAAGGCTATTCCGGAGCAATAACACTATGCCATCCTGAGTTATTGACAATATTGCTCATTAATTCTGAATTTGCGCTATCCAGTACTTTCGCATAAGCATACCAATCGGTCGGCGTGAATATAGCTTCTTCATTTCGCGTTTGAAATTCAAGATCGTCAATGTTCCATTCCCCTCTTGACACTACCGAAGCTGCTGGTAAAGGATCATAAGTGCTTGAACTTGAATTTATTCCGAGATTATTGCGAGCCGTGCTACCTTTCGTCCATATATTATTCTCTGAAAGCAACTGGGCATTTGAACGAGCTTCAGCAGCTGATCCACGATAGCCGTCAATAAA
>JBFHVQ010000166.1:0-2518 GCA_041589455.1 Gammaproteobacteria bacterium
ACTACGGGTTGGCACCATTATCCCCTGTAGTTTAAGCTCATGTGAAAGGGTTTTAACGGCTCTTGCAACAGCCTTCCTGTCTGGCTCTATCATTCCTGCACACTGGTCAAAATCTGCTTCGCCAAATTTACCTAGCTGCCACTGGTACGCCTCCATTTCACGAAGAATATCGTCCATCATTTCAACTGCAAGAACCGGGTAATCTCCGCTTGCTGTCTCTGCTGATAACATAACGGCATCAGCACTGCTGAGTGCTGCAGTAGCCACATCACCGACTTCTGCTCGTGTTGGCTTTGAACTTGTAATCATCGACTCGAGCATCTGAGTCGCAACAATCACCGGTTTAGCATGAAACCTGGCCCGATTAATAAGGTGTTTCTGCAGTAACGGAACCTGTTGCGCAGGTATTTCTATTCCAAGGTCACCCCTCGCCACCATTATACCGTCCGATTCATGCAATATCTCTTCAATAAAGTCTATTGCCTGTGGCTTTTCAATCTTTGCTATAACAGGGATTGAGCTGCCTAGCTTGTCCATATATCGTTTTAACGCCCTGACACATTTTTCATCTCGAACAAAACTTAATGCCAGAAAGTCTGCTTCCAGCTTTATCGCCAGCTCAACATCTTTTTTGTCTTTTGCAGTAAAGCTTGATGTAGAAACTTTCGAGTCTGGCAGATTGAGTCCTTTTTTATCCTTTAATTTACCGCCATACACAACCTGGCACACCACGTCTTTATCTTTGACACAATCAACTTTTAATTCGAGCTTTCCATCATCCAGCAGGATCCTGTCTCCTTTAACAACATCTTTGTGAAGATTTTTATACTGTGAGGGTATCAGTCCATCACTGCCTTTCCTGAAGCCACTGCTAACGACCACCTGTTTATTTTCGATAAGCTGTATAGCGCCGTTTTCAAATTCACCAACACGTATCTTTGGCCCACAAAGGTCCATTAGTATTGCAATATGCTTTTTCTTTTTCTTTGCTATTTTTCGGATGCGAGCCGCCATCTGCTCGTGTTCTTCATGCGTGCCATGTGACATATTCAGGCGAAATATATTCGCACCCGCATCAATCAGTTGCGCAATTTTAGCTTCACTCTTTGTGGCGGGACCCAATGTGGCAATGATTTTCGTTCTGCGCCAATGCAGACTCTGTCGTTTTTCCAGAATGGAATTAAGCATAATTGATCTCTATTCAGGTTTGCTGATATCAGTTTAGATCAATTCTATGCATCTCGCATTTCATTTGAGGGAATGACTTTATTTTTTACTCTGAAACACCGACTTCGGATTCTATACCCACACAGTCGGCGCATGCTGGGGCGCCCTGATCGTATAGCCACAGCGTATTAATCATAAGCACTAAAGCAACCAGGACTATTACCAATAAACTATACCTTGCACTCATTGCATTCATCCTTTAAACAATAGATAGATATATCTTTTGCGTGACACCTACTTTATATGTGAGTCATCACTTATTCACATAGTACCAGCTATGTTAACCTGTTTTTATAGCTCTATCACATTATCACATTTACGTAATTTAAATGACGTATTCATTTCTTACATGTAGAAAGGAACTTAGCAGACGCACTATTACACGGGTTTGCTGAAAACACCTTTTTGTTTCTTTCCTCTATGCTGCCCTCACGATCTGCTTTTATTTTCTGCTCTTGAATTTGAGCATTCTCTACGCTCACCTGCTCTACTACCTCAACAGGCCTTATCTCACCTGACGGCTGATTAGCGAGAGGTGTTACTACCTCTTCTACAACAACGGGTAGTTGCTGCTGAATGTTTTCGTTCTGTAGTTTAAACGACTGCAAGCGCGTCGCCTCCTGTCGTTGAGCTTCAAGCTCTGCAGCCCTCTCTTCTGCCTTAATCCTTAGCATTCTCTCGCGCTCGATGGCTTTTTGTTCCGCACGTTCAGCTGCTCGCGCTCGTGCCCTGGCTTCTCTCAACATGGCTTCCGCTTCTCGCTCCTGCTGGGCAAGTATTTCTGCGGCTCGCATTTCTGCCGCCCGCATTTCCTGTTGAGCCTTCGCCGCCGTAATTGCAGCATCCCTTTCTCTTTCCAGTGCGCGACTAACAGCCAGAGCTGCATCGCGCTCTTTCTCCAGAATTTCAAGCTTACGCTTCTCTTCTGCAATCTGTATATTAGCGGGTGATTTCTGCAGACTGGTAATCATTACGTTATCATTACTGGCAAAGAGCACCCAGGCAAACGCGGCCATTGCACTGGCAGCCACAAATAATCCACCAGCCAGCCCCAGCAATAGTAGATTGAAACCTTTTCTGGGAGGTTCCTCTACATGTACAATCGGATATACATCTTCGGCACGACCATGCCGACTTTCACTATACGCCGCAACTTTTTCATCCATGTTCTGTTCTCGCAATTTTTCTTTTACTTCAACAGACTCTTCATCAACATTCTCGATGGCTTCTTCAATTTCTTCCCTGTCTGACAAATCAGCTGCGTTCATCTTAACTTGATCTACATCAGCAA
>JBFHVQ010000167.1:0-2332 GCA_041589455.1 Gammaproteobacteria bacterium
ACGATGGCCGCCTGGCTCAGGTTTGCTGTTGCCAGTAGCAAGAATGTTAACATCATTTTTTTCATTGTATGCTCCATGTTGTTTATTATCCTATAAATTAAAATGTCACCTTTCATCACTCGATAGATGACGAGTTACATTAATATTTTATGAAGGCGGCAAGCCCGCTAAGCCGCCACAGTATTCAGGCTCGCAGATGTCCTTCACGAGATAGGTACCTTCAGCTGTCCCATCACTACGCCATAACTCCGTACCAGTTGCATCATCACTGATTGCAGCAAACAGGACATACCCATTGCGTGCAACCAGCTGAAAAGGCTGACTTCCACCCGTACCCGGCATGATATCGCTAACCATGCGGGTACCTTCAGGCGTGCCATCACTAACCCAGAGTTCTGCACCATGGTCCTGAGATGTAGCACGATAAAATAGCAACTGATTATTATCTGATGTCGCCTTGACCGTCGCCACTACAGGAAAGGTCTCACCGGCCATACTGGAAAGCAAAACCATTTCGCTATTAAGTTGCTGTGTTCCCGCGGATGTTCCATCGGTTACCCATAACCCACGATGAGTTGCGTCATTGACTGCAAAAAACAGCTTATCCCCCATAACCGTTAGCGCAGATACTTCAGTATCACCACTACCATTATCAGGATTAAATAACATCTGAGTTCCGTCAGCAGTACCATCGCTATACCACATCGTATGCCCGTTTATCCCGTCACTGGCATTAAAAAATAATTTATCCTTAAAGCTGATAACCTGCTTATAGTAATCATTAGAAATATTCTGAGAATCAACCGAGCTAAAGCTTGCGATATGTCGTGGAGATGTTGATCCATCAGCTTCTACAACACGCAGCTGGACTGTATCAACATTAATTATGCTCAGATAGAAAATTCGATCACCAACCACTTTCATACGATGTGGATCAAAGGCATACTCGCTATTAAATAGATGCTCATTTGCAAGACTGCCCTCAGTTGACATAATCACCGTATCAGCCTGATTAAATGAATAGTTTTCGAAAAACAACCTGTCATTATGGATATCACTATTCCTCTGCAGCGTAAATAAAGACAACACCTCGACATTTTCCAGAGCATCCATAGCGTGGGAAACTCTATATCCATAATTATCATTGAATGCATTAAACAGTAACTTATTATTCAATACAGTGAAGTAATCCGGACTGGAATTACCTAGTGAAGATGTGGCATCAGTGAGTCGAACGGTACCTGCATCTGTGCCATCACTACGCCACAACTCTCTACCCGCAGTTCCATCATTGGCACCAAAATAGACATTACCATTAAACGATACGATAACTTCCTGCTGCCACATCGAGCTTCCCGATGGGTTTATATCCGACACCTGCCGTGTTCCTGATGCAGTACCATCAGTCACCCACAGCTCATTATTAGTGTCACTAACATTCTGGACCTGGTTAGCCGAAAAGAAGTAAGGATCATTACAGAATATACTGATATTATCGATATCCTGCGTCACACTGCCCTGCCCGTTAATGATTTCACAGTACTGTTTTTCTGGCTGACTGATAATTCGAATATCATACAATGTGCCCTCAGGAACGTCTGCCGAAATGACAATATCGCCATCCAGTTTGAGGGTAATTGCCTGACCTGAGCTGTTTTCAATAACCAGTTCATCTTTTAGCCCCAGCACACGACCACTTACGTTAAAGAGATTCGAGCTACTACTATCCGTGTCAGCAACACCGTTATCAGAACTGCTACATGCAGATAAAATCGATACTGAAATTATAATTCCAGCTAGTTTGTGCTTAATATATTTTTGATACGTCATTGCCATTGTCCTTAACTATTAATATCTTCCTGTCTAAAAAAATCTTGGCTACAGTTTATTTACCCTGTAAATTAACTGGAATACCAAACTCTTGGTATCTGAATTTACAAAAGCCGGTATACAATAGGCTTTTCTTACAGACGAATCAGAAAAAGTCTATTTTTGAAGGGAATCGAATCTTAAAATGAACACCTCTACCTATCGTGTCCTGATTGTTGAAGATGAAGCTGAGGTTCGGCAACGCCTGGTAGAAACCATTGACAGCCACCCTGATTTCCAGCTCGTTGCAGAATGCGCCAATGAGGCAGGTGGCATCAGGGAATTGCTTGCCCGTCGGCCAGATGTTTTGCTGACAGACCTTGGCTTACCCGATGGGTCAGGCATTAATATCATCAAGGCCATCCAGCAAAACCAGCTGGACTGTGAAGCAATGGTCATTACAGGATTTCAGGATGAACATCACGTTTTTTCGGCGCTCGCTGCCGGTGCCAGGGGATATATC
>JBFHVQ010000168.1:0-1894 GCA_041589455.1 Gammaproteobacteria bacterium
CCTTTATTGGTAAACTTCACAGCATTATCTAACAGGTTACTCAGAATTTGTCTCAGTCGATTCCTGTCACCCAGGTAGCGCTTATGCATAGACGGCAATATATCCACATACAGATCCAGCCCTTTAACTTGCGCTGGCCCGGAGAACACGCCTGCTAACTCATCAACAAGCAAACCGACATCAATCTCTACATTATCAATTTCAACTTTATCTTCTTCAATTTTTGAGAAATCCAGTATCTGATTGATAATGCCTAGCAAAGCTGCGCCCGAGTCATTCAGTGATGTAACAAACTTTTTCTGTTTATCATCCAGCTTTGTTCCCATTAACAGATCAGTCATCCCAAGAACACCATTCATAGGCGTACGAATCTCATGACTCATTGTCGCTAGAAAACGACTCTTGGCGATATTTGCAATTTCTGCCTGCTCTTTAGCAACGGTTGCATACTCTATAGCCAGCTCTAACTCTTCATTAGCTTCAGATAGCTCCTGTGTTCGTTGTTCAACCAGAGCCTCTAGTTGATTTTTATGTTGCTCCAGCTCATTCTCTGCACGCATACGCTCTGTCATGTCATCTATCATTGCAACATAAACAGGTTCGCCACCAGCGGTCGAGAATTTCAAGACCATATGGACTGGATAAACACTTCCATCTTTCCTGCAATGTACTGTTTCGAACTCAATCTTGTCTCCCGGGTTATACTTTGCCGGCGCCAGCATCTCTTCAAACTCAGCAATTGTCACCTCTGGATTAATATGCAAAGGCGTCATATTCTTCATCTCATCTATTGTATAACCAAGATTATTAGTTACTGCCTTGTTAACTTCGATGAACTTTAATGTCTCTGCATCAAATATATATATTTCATTCGTTGCATCATCCAGAATACTACTCAAGCGCATCGACTCCTGTTCAGCTCGTGTCCTCTCTTCGATTTCCTTTTCTAAATATAGTTTTTCCTGAGCCAGCTCCTGGGCTCGTTGATCCACCACAACCTGGATTTCATCATTACGTTTCTGAAGGTCTCTGGCTCGTAGAAAACTACTTCTCGCCAGAAAGACCAATAACGCAACTAACACAATACCAACTAGCATTGCTACGTAACTTATTCCCTTATTTACTTCAGCCCAGAGGACAGGCTTACGCATCTCGATAACCAGCCCAGGCAATACTATATTATTGCTCAGCTGGAATTCTGTTAAAACAATACCACCAAAAACACCTTCATGATGCCGCTCTTCTAAAGCATCATTATTTATTATTACTTTTTCCTTATCACCATTTACCAGCATAGTGATATTTAATTTTTCTACGCCTGGTATTTGATCAATTAATTTTTTCAAATTAATACGTAATGCTAGAACTCCACTTACATTTTTTCGCCGCATTTCCTGGCTATCTGGGTTAACTTTACCCTCATAAGTTGCCACGAATAACATATAATCTGGTTTACCTTTGACTGGTAACGATGGCTGCGTCGCGATCACCTCTCCAGTATCAACTGCTTGCATTACTGTTGATTTAATCAACGAATCTGATAGCACATCCCATCCCATATATTCTTCATATTCAAGATCGAGAGATTCATGGTAGACAACAGGGAAATAGTGGTCACGTTTCGGGGCAACCTCTGCTTCACCATTTATGTGTTCGTTGATTGCAAAAGCATTTTTTTGCAGCTTATTTTGTTCCAGCTCGAAATAGCTGCGCTCAGCATCACTGACATGAGGCATGTACATCACTGAATCAATATATGCATTACGCCTCAGAACACCATCAGAAATCAGGCTGAATGCATCCTTATCAACAACCGTTGAAGCATAATAAGACCCAGCAAGCCCATGTAAAACTTCATTGGCGACACTAACTCGTTGCGTTACGTGCTCACTAA